>CAJXQX010000048.1 GCA_913058185.1 uncultured Verrucomicrobiota bacterium | reverse complement strand
GAGATCAGCCTCGGTCTCGTGGGCTCGGAGATGTGTATAAGAGACAGCCCCAAGCCCCTGTCTTTCCCTGACCTGTGAACATAAAAACCCTCCTATCCTGCCTCTCCTTGCTTAGCTTGGCAGTTCCCTCCATTGCCACTGCAGCCGCCAAGGCCACCGTCACCGTTTCTGCCTTCGGCGAGACTCAATCCGGCGAATCCGTCGAGCTCTACACCCTCACCAATCGCAACGGGCTCTCCGCCGACATCATGACCTACGGCGGAACGGTCGTCCGCCTCATAACGCCAGACCGTCACGGCCAATTCGCCGACATCAACCTCGGCTTCGACAACGTCGCCGACTACGAAAACAAGTCGCCTTACTTCGGTTGCCTCGTCGGTCGTTACGGCAATCGCATCGCCGACGGCACGTTCTCCCTCGACGGCGCCAACTACACCCTCGTCGTCAACAACGCGGACGAAAACGTCAACGCTCACCTCCACGGCGGCGACAAGGGTTTCGATAAAGTCGTGTGGAAAGCCAGACCTGTCATCCGGGGTCACGATGCCGGCGTTACGCTTTGGCATACCAGCCCCGACGATAATGAGGGTTATCCCGGCGCCCTCAAAATGAAAGTCACCTACCTGCTCACCGACAATAACGAGCTCTCGATCCACTACCACGCCACCACTGACAAGGCGACACCCGTGAACCTCACCAACCACATGTATTTCAACCTGCAGGGTGAAGGTGTCGGCAACATCAACGGTCACTTCCTCACCCTCAACGCCGATCACTATACCCCAGTCACGATCGGCCTCATCCCGACTGGTGAGATCGCTCCTGTCGCCGGCACGCCGATGGACTTCACTTCTCCCCGCGCCATCGGCGAACGCAACACCGCCGACCACGAACAGATCCGTTTCGGTGGCGGCTACGACCACAATTGGGTGCTCAACAAAACCTACGGCGAAATGTCCCTCGCCGCAGAAGCCTACGAACCCACCACCGGCCGCGTCATGACCGTGCAAACCACCGAACCTGGCATCCAGTTCTACGGCGGTAACTTCCTCGAAAAGGACAAAGTCGTGCGGGTCGGTAAAAGCGGCGTGACCTACCAGCATCGCACGGGATTCTGCCTCGAGACGCAGCACTATCCCGACTCCCCTAATCAGCCCAATTTCCCCAACACGATTCTCCGCCCCGGCGAGACCTACGACACCACCACGATTTATCAGTTCTCCTCCCGCTAAGAGCTCCACGGCCCTCCCACCTTCCCATCTCATGAAACGTCGCGAATTTCTGACCGGTTTGACCGCCGGCGCCGCCTTATTGCCCACCCTTAGTTCAGCTAAAGGCCTGCCCCAAATGGTGCGCTATCCGGACACCGGCGTGGAAGTGCTCGACCCGCGTTTTAAAGCCAAGGTCGGCAACGCTGCCATCGAACGATTACACACTGGCATGCGTTGGGCGGAAGGTCCCGTGTGGTTTGGTGATGGACGCTATTTGTTGTGGAGCGACATCCCCAACGATCAAATCCTGCGTTGGTCGGAAGAGGACGGCACCGTAAGCATCTTCCGCCAGCCCTCCAATAATACCAACGGCCACTGCCGCGACCGCCAAGGCCGGTTGATCAGTTGCGAAAGCCGCCGCGTAACCCGCACCGAATACGACGGCACCATTCGGGTGCTCGCCGACAAATATGAAGGCAAGCCGTTTAACGCCTGCAACGACATCGTTTGCCACCCCGACGGACATCTCTGGTTCACCGATCCCGGCTACGGCATCATGGGCTACTACGAGGGATTCCCTGCAAAATTCGAACACCCCGAAAGCATCTATCGACTCAACCCAAAAACGGGAAAGATCCAACTCATTGCCACCGATTTAGCCAAGCCTAACGGACTCTGTTTTTCACCCGACTACACGAAACTCTACGTGCTGGATACCGGGCCAGCGAAAGGCCTCTTTACCTACGACGTAATCGACGGAGAAAAAGTCAAAGGCCCAAAGCAACTCCACGACTTCAAACCCGGCGGTGGCGACAGCGTGTGTTGCGACACCGATGGCAACTTGTGGTGCTCCAACGGCTGGGCCGGGGAAGGCTTCGACGGCGTGGATATTCTCGCCCCCACCGGCGACCCCATCGGCAAGATCCACCTGCCCGAAACCTGCTCCAACCTCTGCTTCGGCGGGGTGAAGCGAAACCGTCTGTTCATAACCGCCAGCCAGTCTCTGTATTCGGTCTATGTGAACGCCCAAGGCGCCGAACTCCTGTAAACCGGGAGCCCGCTTTGGGCTCGCGTTTTCGGGGCTAAAGGGCCTTCATTTCACTCTCTCAGGACCAGCTTCAACCCTGAAACCCCAAGTTCCGTTTACCCCATGAAAACCCTTCGACTACTCCCGATTGTGGCTCTGCTTTGTGTTTTGACCGGCTGCGCCACCACTCAAGCCAAACTCTCACCGGCAGCCAAAAAAATCCTCGACGATCGCTACGAGTGGGTGACCACGACTGACAGCAGAATCCCCCAGCGGGTACTCAAAGGCCAAGACGCCGACTACAACAACGGCAGCAGCCCCGTACCGTCTTCCGCGGCGAACGCGCCCGCGACCTCATCCGCCCTCGCGGTATAAATCGCTAGGGGGTCAGGTCGTGTTTTGTATATTTTTTGCTGAAATAGGATAATTCCACCATCAGTCAAAAATTGATCAAAAATATTCTTAAACTATTTTCAATAAGTAGTTTATCTACACATTTAGGTGATTGGTTTCGTAAATTAATATACAAAACACGACCTGACCCCTTATGGATAGTGTTGCTGGCGGTGGGGTTGCCGGCGCAGGAGGTTCAGCAGTATGGGGTGGTGTTTGAGGAGTGGGTTCGAGTGGAGTTTTTCGACGGATATGAGCCTGAGAGCTATACTCAGAAATGGGATATTCCGGGGGACGCTAACCTTCGATATGGGGGATTTCCGGTGGATCCCAAGACGACCAGATATAAGTCGGCCGTCGGGTTGGGAGACGCGCTCCGCCAGTTTGATATCGCGGAGCCCTTTATTCTGCTTCTCGGGGCTTGGCAGCAGGACGGCGAAGTGAAGCGGTTCGTGAACATCACCCCAGTAACGATTCATCCCGACACGTGGCGGATGATGTGTGTGTGGGGGGGGGCGGGAGAGTCACACGAGCCGATCTTGAGAGGCTCGATTCACTCATCAAAGACCGCTCCATCGATTATCGTGAGGTCCGGAAACTAGCCCAGGAGATGAAAAAGGAAGCGCCCTTCAAAGACTCATTGATCGTGCTTAACCCGAAGATTGGCTCAACCGGCCAACGACGACTGCAGTGCAGTCTGCGTTTCGATCACGTTTTCGAGCTACTTGCGACTCACGAGGATCGTACCGCTACGGATGAGCCTGTCCTCTGGGGGGTGCCCTTCCCCGGCCCAGTTACCTCATCTGCTCGCACCTTCTCCACGGATCCGGCCGATCCTTGATCAGCAAAATTCCAACGTTAATCGGAATGGCGTTGGACAACTTCCACTTCCCGTTTAGCGCTTAGGGATGGCCCCTAAAATTTTGATCGTTACCGACGACGCCGGCGAATCCTACGAGATCCTTTATGCCCAGCATCGCCTGATGGAAGCCGGCTTCACTCCGGTGATCGCCGCCACCCAGAAGAAACAACTCAATGGTGTGATCCACGACTTCTATCCGGGCTGGAACACCTACATCGAGAAACCGGGTTACCTAATCGATGCCGATATCAGTTTTGATGACGTCAACGTGGATGACTACGTCGCCATCCTCTTAATCGGTGGTCGCGCCCCCGAGTTCCTTCGGCACGAGGCAAAACTCATCGAGATCACTCAAGCCTTCGCCGCTCAGGATAAATGGATTCTGTCCCTTTGCCACGGCATCCAAATCCTCCTCGCGGCAGGAATTGGCAATGGCCTCAAACTCACCTGCTACGAAAACGTCCGTTTCGAGCTGGAATCATGCGGTGGCACCTGGGTCAACGAAGAGTGCGTGCGCGACGGGAAGATCATCACCGGTCAGACGTGGGGCAGCCACCCCGACTTCTATCGCGAGGTCTTCAAGCATCTCAGCGCTACCGGTTGATCACTTAAACGACCCATTCAGCCGCGATCAAAACGTTCGCGACACCACGCACCGACCGTCTCAACGACATGGGGAACTGCCCCGGGATCGAAGGTATGATCGATTCCCGGCAATTCTACGAACTGCACATCTGAAGTGGTCGCTCGAGCGAGGGCATCCCGTGAATCTTGAATCGGGACCACGTCGTCAGCATCGCCGTGCAACAACAGCCACGGCACCCGAACCTTGGCCGCATCCTCAATCACGGATTCAATACCCCGTAGGTCGTCCATGTAAGCCTGCGAAAGCACCAAGCCTTCCTTGTCGAACATGAGACCTTCCCCGGGAGTGAGATCACCAAAGGCATCTTCGGCAAATGCTCGGGTGTGCACGATGCCCGCCAAAGAGACGAGCCACTGGATCCGCTCGTCACGGGCAGCTTGGCGCACACCAACAGCGCCACCCATGCTGTGACCCACGTAACAGACTTTAAATCCGGCCTTCGTGAGGGCGCCGACGATCGCATCGAGGTCGGCCACTTCCTTGGTAATATTCGATGCCGAAAAGTCTCCTTCGGAGTCGCCATTGCCCGACCAAGAGTGGCGAACGACATTGAGCCCCTGGTCCGCCCACCCTTCGGCCATCTCTACAAGAAACGACCGGTCCATCGTTCCAGTTACACCGTGTCCTAGGACAATGATCTCAGAACGATTCGGTGCACCTAAATGAAAGGTGAAATCTAAATGCTCGCCCTGAGCATTGGTCAGAGTGGAAGGGAATTGAGGCTGTGACATTAAGGATCATATTTGCGGAAAACGATCAGACCGCAAGACCCTCTCTGCTATCTGAAGAACTTGCTCGGGTCCTTCCCCCAAAAAAGCGGGGGAGACAATCTCCTCCGCGCTTTAGACCACGACAAGGTGCGACCTGAATTGGCAGGTCGCACCTAAGTGGCGGCAATCATTCCTTTAGGAATTGTAATCGATCTTGAGCTCGATGGGGAGCACGGCGTGAGTTTTGACGGCCTTGCCATCTTGAGTAGCAGGCTCGAAGCGCCATTGCTCAACGGCGGTTACGATGCTCTTCTTGAGCTCGGCATCGACCAAAGTCAGGACGACGACCTCACTGGGCAGGCCGAGTTCATCGATGACCAAACGAACGCGGACGGTGTCGCCCTCATGCGAACGAGCGAAGACGGGGAAACCACTTCGGTCGGTTGAGGAGCGGTCCAGTTTTCGTGGTCAGGCTTAGCGCTGCCAGGATTAGGAATGGCGAAGGCTGAAGAGGCCAGCAGAGTGGCGCCGAGGATAACGGAGGAGATGGATTTGAGTGAGTTATTCATGATAGAATTCCGACAAGCGGTATTGAGGATTTGAGTTAGAGTTTTTGAAGAGCAGCGATGATCGCGTTTCCGATTCCTCTCTTTACATCCGCCGTGCCAACTCATAAAACAAAATTTATTATGCTGATAATCATCTATTTATAAAATTACTCACTTTTACAACTAATCAACTTCTTCACGCAGGTGAAACTCGCTCCTCCCATAAATGGGACGATTTACGGTAATTTGCCGCGATCAGCCTCGGCAGCCGTTATCGATTCACCGATGAGGTTGTTGGAACTCTGATTCCACCGCTGGAAATGCCGGATGTTGCGCTAGCGCGGACCGTAACTGCGCAAGCACCGCGGGGGAAACCGCATCATCTGCCAAGGGGTTCTTTTCCATCACATCTTCGGCAACATCAATGACCCTACCATCGTGATAAACCTTCACCCGACCATCGTAGGCGAACGCCGCCCGTTGCGTCCGAAATTGGCCCCATCGTGGATCATAGTGGCAAAAGACCCATTGACGTTCCAATCCCGAATTCCCCTCAATTGTAGGGAGAAAACTGATACCATCCAACGTCAACGCCCGAGCGGACTCGTCACGATGGGCGGAAACTAAGTCGAAGAGCGTAGCCTTCATGTCGGTGAAATCGATGAGCTGGTCGCGGACTTCACCCACCGGGGTTTTGCCAGCCCAGGAAACGATCAGCGGCACGTGGATGCCGTCGTCGATCGTCTGGCCTTTGGCGCCCGTGACTTCGCGGCCGGCTATCTTCGATACAATCTGACGAGGCGTGCCGTTGTCACCGGTGAAAATGATTAGCGTGTCCTCTAACAGCCCCTCTGCGGCCAATTTGTCATGAATGCGCCCGACCAAATTATCGCAGTAATTGACCATATCAACAAACGCTTCCTGCTTCGTCAGCTCGGTGCTGGTGCTATCCGGCGTGTGCACGAAAGGGTCGTGCACGAGCGCCATGGGGTAATAGATGAAGAACGGCTCGTCGCTCTTCCGTTCGATAAAATCGCAGATGTAATCCGTGGAGTGATCAGGACCGTAAGTGCCCGCCAGCTCCGCCTGTAGCCTTTTGCCATTCTCTTCGATCAAAGGATCCCAAAACCGCTCCCCTGATTTCTTACCTTCCGTAACCTGCCAGAGGCTCCATTCGTCAAAGCCCGCGTCACCGGGGCGGCTCGAATCGCTTCCGCGATCGAACTTATCGACGCCATGCGAAATTCCATTCAATTGCCACTTACCAGCGATCATCGTGGCGTAACCCGCTTCCTGCATGAGATGTCCGATGGTTGGCAGATCGGGATTCAGGTAGCCAAACTCCTCGTAGTTATAGGCATTATAGCGACCCGTCATGATCTGCACCCGGGAAGGGGTGCACAGTGGTGTCGAATAACAGTTGGTGAAGCGCAGGCCGCCCGCCGCGAGTTGATCCAATCGCGGAGTCTCGTAACTCAACCCACCATTTGCCGCCACACACTCGTAACCCATGTCGTCGGCCATGATCAGCACCACATTGGGCCGCCGAGCCCCGGCCGTATTTAGAAAGACAAAGAGAGCCAACAAGCAGGCCAGACGGGATAGGGTAACTTTCATGGGTTAGGGGATATTGAAGCTGACCATTGATCAGAGTCGGAATTGAGTCTCATGCAAAGCGGATTCCCATAGAGGATGTAGAATCCGCAGTTGTCGGAAATCCTCAATGCCAGGAACGGAATACAGTCCGCCCGTCTCAACTACCTCGGTTTCTTGCTGATGACCGCATTTTCCGGTGCATCCCGATACCTACCGCATACCGACTGACAAACCATTCGTCGGCACCGAGAGGTTCACCGGTTTACCACTCGCAGCGGATTCGTAGATCGCGGATGTGATAACGATGTCACGACGACCCATGGCGGCCGGCACCGTAGAAGGCTCGTCTTGCAAGATCGCGGCAGCGAATCCGTCCATCTGGTGAGCTTGTTGGTTAAACCTATTGATAGGCTCAAATGCGCGCCCGTCTTCGGTCATACGCAATCCGCCGTAGGAAAACGCCGGACCGATCTCGATCTTCCTATCAGGTGCGGTCGCGATGAAATCGTTTTGACCGAAGTCACCACTCGAGACGCCTTCAAGCCGCGAGCCATCGGCCCAGTCGAGTTGAAAGCGCATGGTGTCTTCGACCTCATTGAATAACTCAGGACGATTCTTGGGGTCTTCATGGGCCGTGATGGTGGTCGGCATTATTTCTCCTTTGGCCATGAGCGCGGATTGAATGACATAGATGCCCACGTTCATCAATTGGCCTCCTCCTCCGAGTTTCTTGTCCATCCGCCAAGTCCGGCGGCCTCCCATGCGATAGGCAAACCCACCTGTCATGGCCGGCGCACCGCCCCACTCGCGGTTGGCGGCGATCTCGAGCACCCGTTGATGATACGGATGAAAGTGCAGTCGATAGCCGATCGAGAAGCGCACGCCGGCTCGATCACAGCCTGCGATCATCTCATCGCAATCGGCCACGGTGCCGGCCATCGGTTTCTCACAAATGACGTGTTTTCCCGCCGCGGCCGCAACGAGCACATCGCGCTTATGCAGTCCCGGTGGAGTCACCACGTAAATGATGTCGATCTCAGCGTTATCCGCGATGCGGTGCATCGTCTCGTAACTGTAAATACTCTTCTCGGAAAACCCATGGTCAGCCGCGTAACGGCGGCCTTTGCCCTTCGGGTCACCGGTTACGACTCCACGCAACTCACAGAGTTCGGTTTCAAGCAAAGCCGGGGCGAGCTGACCTCCGGCGTAGGACCCCATGCCGACGAGCGCCACGCCAAGCTTACGGCCCCTGGGTAGAAGATCACCTGGGGCGGCCTGAAGACCGAGACTCAATCCAGCGGCACCGAGCGCGGAGGTAGCAAGGAAGCGGCGACGAGAAAAAGGCGTGAACGGGGTAACTTTCATGAGAACCAGCATGGGCGATCGAAGACGTTAGGCAAATCCACGCACAGGTTAGCACCGCAAACTGTGCCGGTGATTATGCCGGGAATTGTTTTGGCGTATAGAAGTGAACCGGGTCGAATTCCCGATGGCGCGTCTGTGATGCGGCTCATCCGCGCGTCGTCGCCTACGCTCGTGATAACGCGCACACGTTGAAATCGCCGCGCAGACTCGTAGCGAAAGATTGCTCCGACAGGCAGATCTCAACGTATTCGCCCATGCGCTACATCCGTCACTTGACCCCTCAAGGACCCGCCTGGGCGACCCTCGCCCCCGACGGTGACACCAAGGCCATCGAAGGAGATCTATTCGGCGAGCACGCCGTCACCGACCGGCACGTGACGCCGAGTCAGATCCTCGCACCAATCGCTCCGACCAACATCATCGGCATCGGCCGCAATTACCCCAAACACGCCGCCGAGGGCAAGAAGAGCGTGCCGGAGCGACCGATGTGGTTCGTTAAAACCACGGGCTCTTTGCAACACCCAGACGAACCCATCGTGCTGCCGCTTTCCTCGACGAAAGTCGATTACGAGGGTGAGCTTGCGATCGTGATCGGCCGCGACGCGAAGAACGTCAGTAAAGCGGACGCCATCGACTATGTGCTTGGATACACCATCGGCATCGATGTGTCGGCGCGTGATTGGCAACACCACCTAGGCGGCGGACAGTATAATCACGGGAAGAGTTTCGACACCTTTTGTCCGCTAGGACCGTTCCTGGTCGATCCAGCTGAAGTCCCCAATCCTGACAACTTGCGCCTGACCACGCGCGTCAACGGCGAGGTGCGCCAGGACGCTTCGACCTCCGAAATGGTGTTCGATGTGCGCACGCTGATTTCCTTTCTCAGCAACGACCTCACTTTGCCCGCCGGCACAGTGATTTTAACCGGCACGCCAGAATGGGTCGGGTTCGCTCGCTCTCCGCCCGTCTGGCTGCAACCCGGTGATACAATCCAGGTCGATATCGAGAATCTCGGCACGCTGAGTAATCCCGTGATTGCAGCGAGCCTCTGAGGTAGGGACGGACCCGCCGGGCCGTCCGCGGCTAGATGGCAGAGAGATCGCAGTCTCACGCGCACGGTTGTTGCAGACCAATCATTCGAGCTGAGAGGCAGGATCGGACGGCCCAGCGGTCCGTCCCTACCTTTTCGGGCGGGCACTTGTGCCCCGTTATGGCGCAGCGCCCGCCAAGCCCCACTGCCGCGCGATCGCAGGTAAGTCGGTATACACGTCCGTCGCACCCGCTTCACGTAACTGCGCCTCGGAGTGCGTGCCGGTCGTGACACCCGCGAAACCCCAGCCGCCGGCCAAAGCAGCGCCAACATCGTAGGGCGAGTCGCCCACCATACACGTCGTCTCCGCGGTCGTGGCCGCATCGAGCTGTTCGATCATGTAGTTATTGAAAGCGGGCTCGGGTTTGAGCCAGGGCGTGTCATCCGCACCGACCACCGCATCGAGCCACGGCGTTATAGAGAGATGATCACAAATCCGCCGCGACGACGGTCCGTGCTTGTTAGTGAACGCCGCTGTTTGGAAACCACGCGATTTGAGCTCACGCAAAATCATCTCCGCGCCCGGCATCAGACTCACCCCATCGAGCATCGTTTCATGCCAGTAGGCTCGATAAATCTCCAGCGCCTCTGCCACGCGTTCAGCCGGCACAAACTTGCCCATCGCACGCGGTGAACCACCGCCGATCGCGTTTTTGACCTCCTGATAAGTCGGTGCCGGATAACCGAGCTTGGGCATCGTATGAGCGTAACAGCGGTGGATCGCTGGAAGGTGCTCGATCAACGTGCCATCGAGATCAAAGAGGAAAGTTCGGAAACGCATGCCGCTCCACCGTCGCCGCGTAAACCCCATCCCGGCAAGAAATTTGGTTTTGCGCCTCTCGGTCGGCACGTTAATACTTTCTCTGATGCCCGTCTTCACCGATACTCCGGCCACCGCCGAAATACGGACTACTCCCGACCGTATTGACGTGGTTTTCAGGGGCGCATGGCGGATCACGGCAGCGCAGCCTGATTGGACTAAACTGGTCAAAAACACGCCTCCCGCACGGGTCGACTTTGATTTAGAGAACCTCGATTACTGGGACACCTCGCTCGTCCTGTTCATCGCCGCTGCCTCTAACTGGAGCAAAGTCCAGGGTGTATTTTGCAACGTGAAGGCGTTGCCCGAGAGCCTGCGCGAGATGGTGGCTCACTTCGAAGACAAGACCTCTGTGCCCATTCCGGCTGGCCGACCGGTAGATTTTTTCGCGATCGTCGGTCGCGCCTCAATCGATATTTTCGGACGATCCATGCAATACGCCCGTTTCGTCGGCGAATGCGTGCTGAGTTTCGCCTTCCTCGCCCGCTTGCTAAGCGCCGCCATCGTCGAAAGTGCCGCGGTGATCGCCGATTCGATTCCGGCTGCAGAGTAATCCCCGATGTTATTATTTAGTTTCTAAGAACCGATACGTCAGCCCGTTGTCAAAGAATGTCTGTATCTCCCATGAAACGCTCAATTCCCCTTTTCCTCGCCCTCGTTCTTTCGGCCAGCGCCGGTCCAGCTCAATTCCGCTACGAGTCGGAGTCCCGCGTCACCGATGTGACCGTCTATACGGACCGTGCCTTGGTTAAACGCATCGCCCAGCTCGATCTGCGACCCGGTGAAACCACCCTCGTCCTCAAAGATCTACCCGCGAATCTCTGGGACAACTCCCTCCAAGTCAGCGGCACCGGTCCCGCCGGCACCAGCGTGGTCGACGTGCAGTCCCGCAACGTTTTCCTCGAAGTCGAGCCCAGTCCGATCATTCGCAAGCTAGAGGATAAACTCACCGCACTACGTCTCGAAATATCAGTCCTCGAAGACGAAATGACCGCCCTCAATATCGACCGCGCCGTGCTCGGGCAGATCAGCAAAGCCGCCACCACTCTACCCAACGAGGGAGACGCTCCCCGCCCCTCTTTTGATGACTGGCGAGAACTGCTGAAATTCAACGCCGAGGAAAGTCGGCGCATCCAGAAAGCCCACCGCCAGCAGGGCCAACAAGCAGAGGCGATATTGGCCAATATCACCGCCACCGAACGTCAGCTGCAGGAGGCCCGCGGGCGTCAACCGGGCCGTCGTTCCGTCAAAGAGGTGACCGTTCAACTCGCTGCCGCGGAAGCCGGTGCCGGCAGCGTGACCGTTTCCTACACGGTCCCCGGCGCCAACTGGACTCCTGTCTACCAAGCCCGCCTCGATTCCACCACCCGCCGAGTCGTGCTCGACTACCAAGCCCAAGTGATCAATCGCACCGGCGACACTTGGGACAACGTCGCCCTCACGCTTTCCACCGCCCAACCCTCCGCGGGCGGCTCGGCTCCCGAGCCATTTGCTTGGATCGTTCAGGGAGAACAACGTCGTGAACGGGAATACATGATGAAATCGCGCGTAACCGACATGGCCATGGCTTCACCCCCACCCGAGATGAGAACGCAAGCCAAGATAGAAGCTGCACCCATGGCCTATGCGCAAGCCACCGTCGAAACGGGTCTCACCGCCGCTACCTTCACCATCGCCACTCCGGCGACCATTCCGGCTGACGGCACCGTGACCAAGGTCGCGGTAACGACTCTCGATCTGACTACCGGCCTACGCTACGCCACCACACCGAAGCTGCAGGACGCAGCCTTCCTCACGACCAAGATTGAAAACAACACGGACTACCCCCTTCTCAGTGGTCCGCTCGCCGCCTTCGTCGATGGCGCCTTTATCGCCAACAGCCATCTTGAAACCACCATGGCGGGCGAAGAGTTCGAACTCGCCCTCGGCGTCGATGAGGCCGTCGCCATCGAACGCACGCTCGTGAATCGATTCGTCGAGAAAATCGGCTTCGGCAATAAGAGCACCCGCGTCACCTACGAAATCGCGATTAAAATCACCAATCACAAAACGATTCCGGTCAGCATTGAACTAGCCGAACCCCTGCCCGTCAGTCGTCACGAGAAGATTATCGTCAAATTGGCTGAACCGGACGACAGCGATATCGGCGGGCCCGATGACAACAGCGCATTCACCCGCGACGACGAAGGTATCCTGACTTGGAAGGGTTCATTGGCCCCTGGAGCCGTTCGCGACATGACCCTCAAGTTCAGCATCGAACACCCCAACGACCTCAACGTCCAAGGTGTGGAATAACCCTACCGCCATCACTCGTCCTTCCGAAAACGGTCACGTAATACGTGACAAACTGGTTTCCTTAAAAACCGCGGGTAACCTGTTTCCGACGGTTCGCCTCCGTAACGGTCACGTATTACGTGACCGTGAGGGTATCACCGGTGGTGAATTGCAGTGGGAATTTGCGAAACGCGGGAAGACTCTCAAGATAAGAACTTATTATGAAACTCCGACCCCTGTTCGCCTCTCTTTTCACTCTCACTATGTTTAATCTTATGTCTGCTGCACCTTCTGAAGTTGGTTCCACTGCACCGGTCGCCTCTGCGCTAACCGATGCTGGTGAGTCCCTTAACCTGGCCGATGTCTATGCCGACAACGACTACACGCTTGTTTACTTCTATCCGAAAGCCGACACCCCGGGCTGCACGAAACAAGGCTGCTCGCTACGCGATTCCTACGAGGAGTTGACCGACAAAGGCGTGGCCGTGATCGGCGTGAGCTATGACAAGGTCGAAAAGCAGCGCGCGTTTAAGGAGAAGTATAACTTCCCGTTCACGCTATTGGCCGACACCGAAAAGAAAGTAGCCAAAGCGTTTGGCGCCGACGGTATGGTCTTCGCCAGCCGCTCCGCCTACCTCATGCACGATGGTAAGGTCGTCTACGCCGACCACAAAGGCAGCACGGCTCAACAAGCCGACGATGTGCTCCGCTTCCTGAACAAGTAAGCACAGTTTCACCACTCCACGAGACGCCCGACAGGGCGTCTTTTTTGTGGTTTCTCTAGAGTTCGTCGTCGTCGACTTCTCGCAGGACGTTA
The DNA here is from genome assembly GCA_913058185.1 of uncultured Verrucomicrobiota bacterium. Taxonomy (GTDB): domain Bacteria; phylum Verrucomicrobiota; class Verrucomicrobiia; order Opitutales; family Opitutaceae; genus Actomonas. Next base: position 17,073 of record CAJXQX010000048.1, on the reverse strand, counting down.
GCCGTCGGGTCTGCGGCGACGCGCTCGAGCCAATCGGCTAGCAGCGGCTCCTCCGCGATCAAATCGGCGGGCAATGGCGCGGCCAAAAGGTCGATCGCACGCAGCTCGCCATCGGCGGCACGCACCATGTTTTTCGAATGTAGGTCCGCGACCAACCACGGCTCTCCATCTCGAAAATAGAGTCGAGGATGATCGCGATGCGCCCGCAGAAATCGCGAAGGCAATGAGATGAGATCCGCCGGCTGCACCCGAGACGTGTCGGCGCCCTCCGACAGTAACTCGCCGAGGGTTTGTTTGGTGACCAACACGCCTTCGCGCTTGGTCACTCCCACAACCTCCGTGGGCATACCGTCGAGGCTCATGATGAGTTCAAATTTCTCCAACATCGCCTGGTAGGTGCCGTCAGAAGCTTCCGCGAGCAACGCCACTTCCTCTCCGCGCTTAAAACTGAATGTTCCGCCGATGTGTCCGTCTTCCCGAGGCATGAAAAACTTGTAGATCGACTTGTCCTCCGCCTCGAAGGCCGTCGCCTCCACCCCACTGCTAATCGGCCGTAAGCGATGACCGCTTTCGCCTAACAAATCCTCCACCTCATCGGGGAATCCAAAGTCCTCCAAATCGACGAGCGGAAAGGTAGCCCGGAACGCGCGTGCTGCCGCGTCGAGTTCCTCCCAGAGGGGATCAGCCGAGGCCAGCAGCCTTATTTCATCGGCGTCCCAGAGGACGAGGTCATCGTCCGGATACGTTCCGATGCCGACTTGCGCCGCTGCCGTGCGGAAACGAGTGAGCGCTTCCAGTCTTCGCCGGTGATCGTGTTGAAGCGCGCGCCAGTCTTCGGCGCTGGGGAGCCGCCCACCTTGGAGGCAGGTGGGGCGTCCGGTGAAGGGGTCTTGCATGCTTCGTCGTGGCTCATGATTCGGGTGAGCTGCTACCGTCGTGGCGCGTTCTTCGCTTGGCAAACGGAAGTTGCCCAGACTTGTCCTCGGGTTATCGACACGTTGCTAACAATTCGCGCGGTCGAGGTCGTTTACCCTCTTAAATCCCGCCCGCGGCGTCTTCCGAGGGTTCCTTGGCGGGCTTACTCGGTGGAGAAATAAGGACCTTGTCGATCCGCTGCCGATCCATGTCCATGACCTCAAAACGCCATCCTTCGTATTCGAAACGATCACCCGCACTCGGAATGCGACCAAAGTGCGTCAGCACGAACCCGCCCACGGTCTGAAACTCAGTCTCTTCCTCGTTCGGCAGAGCATCAAAATCGGCCAACTCTTTGAATTCATCGATATCGAAAGTCGCATCCATCAAGAGCGAACCATCAGGACGGGTCACACATTTCGGACCACTCTGACCTGATTCGGGAATGTCGCCCACAATAGCCTCGAGCACGTCTTTGAGCGTAACCACGCCGGCGAGCGCACCGAACTCATCATTGACCAAAGCGATGTGTTGGCCCGACCGCTTGAATTGTTCGAGAACCGCACTCGCCACCATCGTCTCAGGCACGACGAGTGGCGGAGTCAGCAGGTGTCGCAACGCCGTTGGCACTCCAAAGGCGTGGTTCGCCCACATCGCCTTTACCGAGACGAGACCGATGACCTGTTCCTTGTTGCCATGAACCACCGGAAAATTCGAGTGCCCGCTGGCGACAACCTTACGCCAGTTGGTTTCATCAGCATCGGCCAGATCGAGGAATACAAGCTTCGGTCGTGGCGTCGTGAGATAGGTGATCGGCATCTCATCGAGCTCGAGCACGCCCGCCACCATGTCGCGTTCCGATTCGTTGAAGACTCCGCCCTTCATGCCCTCCTCCACCAAGGTGTTAACCTCTTCTTCGGTGACCGGCGTTTCCTTGGGTGTGCGATGCAGACCAAACGGCCACAATACGAGCTCCGTCAGCGCGGTCAAAGCTGACACCATCGGACTAACGATAAACGTCAGTATACGCATCGGTCGCACCAACAGCATGGCAAACCGCTCCGGTATGACCTGCGCCAAGCGACGGGGTAATAGTTCCGCGATGAATACGACGGCCATGGTCAAGGCCAGAGCAGCCAGTCCCAATGATAAGGGACGAGCGACGGGCTGGAGCCAGGTCGTCTCCGTGATCATACTCTGGATGCGCTCAGTCACCGCGCCACCCACTCGAGCCCCCGCTAATACGATCGCAAAAATCACGCCAAATCGGATCGCCGTCAGCACCTTGCCCGGCTCTTCAATCACCTCGAGGGTCTCGGCGGCGTGAGGCACCCCTTCGTCCGCTAGCTCCCGCAACCGGGATTTCCGAGCCGCATTCAGAGCCGCTCGCGCTAAAGCAAAAATACCGCTGGCGAACAACAGCAACAGGAGCACCACCAGCTCATTGGAAATCGAATTCATTAACGTGTAGGAACGCACCTACGCCTGTTCTCAAGCTGGGCGCAAACTCGTTTTATAACCGACCAACCTTGGTTGGCACTAACGTGCGCTCTTCCCACTGAGGTTCCTCGGCATCGAAAATCTCTTGGCTGAATTCGCCTTCGGACTTCGCCACGATCGTGGAGACGATTGCATCGCCGGTCACGTTGACCGCCGTGCGAACCATATCCAACAGCCGATCGACGCCCATAATAACTCCGATGGCTTCAAGCGGCAGTCCCACTTGTTGGAAGACCATGGCCAGCATCACGAGTCCCACTCCGGGCACGCCCGCGGTTCCTACCGAGGCCAGCGTTGCGGTGAGAATGACCATAAGGTAACCTTGGATACCGAGCTCGACGCCGAGCGCGGTGGAGATGAAGACCGTCGCCACACCTTGCATGATCGCGGTGCCGTCCATGTTGATCGTCGCGCCCAGTGGAATCGTGAACGAGCCTATCGAGCGATTCACGCCGAGGTTGTGTTGAGCGTTCTCCAAATTGAGGGGCAAGGTCGCATTGCTGCTCGCGGTCGAGAATGCGAATAACTGCACCCGACGCATCTGTTTGAAAAACCGGAGCGGGCTTAATCCCGTAAAGACTTTCAGGAGTATTCCGTAGGTCATGAAGGCGTGGATCAACAGCGCCCCGAGGACTAACAGGAAATACTGCCCCAGCGCGGCGATGGTGCCAAAACCCTGAATCGCGAAGGTCTTGCCCACCAAGGCCAACACCCCAAACGGCGCCGCGATCATCAGCACCACGACCAGTTTCATCACAACTTCATTCAAGTCACGAGCCAGGTCCAAGACCCGTTGGCCTGGCGCTCCCGCCAAACACATTGAAATTCCAAACAGGATCGCAAAGACGATCACCTGCAGCATGTTTCCCTCCGCCATCGAAGCGAAGGGGTTTTTCGGGAAGACGTTGGTGAGCACTTCGCGCAGCCCGGGGCTTTCTTTGACCGAAAACGCCGTTTCCAGATTCAGCTCAAATCCCGACCCGGCCCGAAACAAGACGGCCATCAGCATCGCAATCGAAATAGCCACCGCCGTAGTTCCTATGTAGAAGATCAAAGTTTTCACCCCGATCCGGCCCAGTTTACGCACGTCATCCAGTGACGCCGTGCCAACAATTAGAGACAACAGCACCAGAGGCACCACCAGCACTTGTAGCGAGCGCACAAAAATGTCGCCGATGAATTGAAAAAGCTCTCCGGCGATGAATCCCGGATTGTCCGGCGTCGCCCCCATCTGATTAAGCACGACGCCAATCGCGCCGCCCAGCGTCATGCCGATAAGAATGTTGCGGGTGAGATAGCGCGGATCAAAAATCGAATTCATAAACAAGGAGGGGTTGAGGGGCGCCTCCAACCTTCCCTGCCTAACCCGCAGCGTCAACCGCGCGAAATCATGGTCCCGATCAACGGCAACGGCCTTTCATGCATTTTTGCAGTTGGGAACGTTGCACGCGCACGCGCTCAATAAATGCGGCGACCGTGGGCGACTCCTCCCCTCGTCGATGCACCATCAAGGGCCCGCCGACGGAGCCACCTCGCGGAAGACCACCCCCTCGACTGCCAGCCGGGAAACACACCCCGGGACCAATTCGATGCCCGCGCCCGACGTAACCAAGTTTTGGCTACAGACGGTTTACCGCTACTAGGTCTCATGCCGCGCAACAGCACCAATGTTCGTAATACGAACATTGGCCTGAGGGCTGGGCTGCTTTCCCGTGGGGTGTAAGCGAACAATTCCTTCGCGGCCTGAATTTTCACTAAAAAGCGCAACCCGTTCGTCCGTATCCGGTTCGAAAACCCATCGTCCTCGGGATGAAATTTCATGCCAATTATTGATTCATGCATTAGCGTTTCACGCTTGTTGGCAAAGAGTTATGGGGTTCCCTTCAACGATCCCTTCTCTACCCCATGGATGAAAAAATTCTCTATTCAGTCGCCGACGGGCTTTCCCGCGTCCGACTCCGCGCGCTAAGCACAATTGGACTGACCCTCAGCTTCGCGATTCTGACGGCCACCGCAGCGCCATCGAGCCACCCTCAGCGCAATCTGCTCGGCGGGCCGCCGGAGTCCCATCAACTCGGTAAAGACCTTCCCGGCATCCAAGCCGCCCTCTTGCCCTACGGCGAGTGGACGCCCTTTCCCGCCGCCGACGACCGAGCGAGCTGGGAAGCATTGGACGCTACCACCGTGTCGCGCTTGGTTGCGGCCGGCGAAGAAGCTGCCGCCAAGGAATGGGCTGTTCTACCCGCGACCGTTTATCTCGACTACATGCGCAATGGCGACCGGCGTTCCTACCAGGTCCCATGGTCCGAACGGCGAAATCGACTCATCGCTCTGGTGCTGGCGGAAAGCGCCGAAGGGAAAGGTCGTTTCCTCGACCCCATCACCAACGGACTTTGGCTTTTGTTCGAAGAATCCTCGTGGGTGTATCCGGCCCATATCTTCATGCAACGGGCGGGTTCGGATCTGCCCGACATCAACGAACCCATTGTAGATTTGGGGGTCGGTGAAACCGCTGCGCTGGTAACATGGATCGACTATTTGCTCGGCCCTCAGCTCGACACGGTTTCACCGATGACGCGCAAGCGGCTGACCCACGAGGTGCAGCAGCGCCTGCTCGAGCCCTGCCTCGAGCGCGCCGACTTTTGGTGGATGGCGTGGGACACCCAAGGTCACCCCATCAATAACTGGAATCCGTGGATCGTGGCCAACTGGTTGTCGTCCGCTCTGTTGATCGAAAAAGATCCGGAGCTGCGCGCCCGCCACGTCGAGAAAGCTCAGCGCGTGCTCGATCAATTTCTCAACAGTTACCCGGCCGACGGTGGCTGTGACGAAGGTCCTTCCTACTGGGGCCGCGCCGGTGCGAGCACGTTTGAAGCGCTCGATTGGATGCATGGCGCGAGCGGCGGGAAAATCTCCGTTTTCGACGAACCCCTCATTGCCGGAATGGGGCGCTACATTCTCACCGCCCACGTCGGCCACGAATGGTATATGAACTTCGCCGATGCCAATGCCCGCACGGTGGTCGACGGCCCGCTAGTCTACCGCTACGGCAAAGCCATCGACGACGATGAGTTGGCCGCGTTCGGCGTCTGGTTGTGGCAACGTCACCAAGGTAAGGCCGCACCACCAAATCAGTCCCTCGGCCGTATCGTGCCGGAGTTGTTCCTCGCCGCTGAAATGGCCAAACAAACCGCCACTGATCCGCTGCCCCGCGACGGTTGGTTACCCGATCTTCAACTCATGACCGCGCGTGATCAGGCCGGCACCACCGACGGGCTCTACGTGACCGCCAAAGGCGGGCACAACGACGAGTCGCACAATCACAACGATGTCGGCTCGTTCATCGCCTACCTCGACTGCTCGCCTCTGATCATCGATGTCGGTCCCGAATACTACACCGCCAAAACTTTCAGCGCTCAACGCTACGAAATTTGGACCATGCGCTCGACGTGGCACAACGTGCCTCTCATCAACGGCCACGAACAAGCCCCGGGCCGGGCCTTCGCGGCCGGCGATGTCCAATACCAAGCCGATGCCACATCCGCTTCCCTCGCGCTCGATCTCGCCGCGGCCTATCCCGCCGATGCCGGCATCAAATCCTGGCAGCGCAACATCACGCTCCATCGCGGCGAAGCACTCTCTATCACGGATAATTATGCTTTGTCTGCGGCGACCAACCCCAACGAATATCACTACGTCACCAATCGTTCGGTGGATATTTCCAGGCCCGGCAGGGTGCGCCTCGGTAAATCCCCCAGTGCCGAAACCGGTCGCGGCGCCGAACTCACCTACGACGCCACCGCGCTTGAAGCGCACGTCACCACCATGGACGTCACCGACTCCCGACTCATCGACGTATGGGGTAAGCAAATTCACCGCATCGACCTAGTCGAAAAAACCACCCCACTCACCGCCACGCGCACCATTAGAATTTCCCCGGCGAAGTAGTCAGAAAATTCCGAAATCCGAAATCGTAAATCCGAAATCCAAAAATGCCTCTTCCTCGCCGCCAATTCCTCCGCCAGTCCGCCACCGCCGCCGCCGCGTGGAGTCTCCTCCCGCAACTCCGCGCCGCCTCATCCACTGGAATGTCACCCGCGCATCCGCGCCTGTTCCTCGCGGCAAAGAGCTCGCCTGGACTGCAGTCGGTTGATGATTTTCGGCGCGCCATCAAAGCGGGCGAATTCCTCGGTGAAGCGTGGAGCGAGCTCATCGCCCAAGCCAACGCCGAGGCCAAACTGCCGGACCTCCAGGTCGACTCCATCGTGCCCGATCGACCCATGTCCATGGTGCGCGACAAGAACCCCGATTACTACATCTGCTATCACGCGGGAGCGCGAATGAATCGCTTCGCCCTTGCCCATCTCGTCACAGGTAAAGCGGTCTACCTCAAGGCAGCCAAGAGCCAACTCCACGCGTTCCTTGACCCCGACCAATGGCCGGATTGGATCGACCAAGCCCACATCCGCTTCGGTCACCCCGCCGATCTGCGCACTGGGATGCTTTCTCAAGACTGCGCCATCGCCTATGATTGGCTCTACGACTCCCTCACCGAAAGCGAACGCGCCGAAATTCGCGACGGCATCGATCGACGCGGTATCCAACCTTTCATTACATCGGTAGAACAAAAAGCATGGTGGCTGGAGGACCTCAATAACTGGGTCACAGTCATTGCGGGCGGCGTCGCGATTGCCGCCATGATGCTGCAAGAACACCATCCCAAGGCCCAGTTCATCATCGATATCGCGACCGAGCGATTTAACGCCTACCTCGAGACCTATGGTCCCGACGGCGAGTTCAATGAGTCCGTCGCCTACGCCGGAGCTAATCGCCTCCCCATCGGCTATTTCAACGCCATGCGTTTCGCGACCGGCGGCAAGGTTGACCGTCTCGGCGAGTGGCCATTTCCGGAGATGTGCCGCTGGGTGATGCATGGCACCTTGGATGACAAGAAGCTCATTCCCTTCGGCGACTCGTGGCCTGATAGCGACGTCATGACCGGATACGTCGCGGCGGTGGCCGCAGCCAACCAAGATCCCGTGCTGCAGGATTTCTTTCTGCGCACCCGCTCGGAAAAGCATTCCCATCCGATGAATCTCCTCTTCTTTGATGCCCGGGTGAAGCCGCTGCCTCCCACCGGTCGTGAACCCCTCGCCATCGCGTTCAAAGCCCACGGCGGCATGATCGTAAGTCGCACCTCCTGGGACAAACCTAAGACCGATTGTATTGTGTTCAGTAAGAGTGGTCGCGAAGAGAATCACGAACACAACGATGTGGGTGTAGTCGGTTTCAACACGCTAGGCGAGCGCCTGATTGTCGACCTCGGCTCACCCTCCGGCTACCCTGAAGACTTCTTCGAAGGCGCGACCCGATGGAAATATTACAACGCTTCGGTGAAGGGTCACAATACCATCACCTTCGGCGGCCGCGAACAACGTTTTCCCATCCGCCAACGCGGCGAAGTCATCCTCAGTAAAGAAATATCCGGCAGGCAGGAGCAGTGGTGGCACGAGCCTGGTCAAGGCACGGCGTGGAGCATGGAACTCGCCCCTGCCTACACCGGCGTGAAACACTTCAAACGCACGGTGCTACATCTCTGGCCCGGTTTCATTCTCGTGCTCGACGATGCGGAAGTGGAAAAAACCGAATCCATCTCTCTGCGCTGGCACACGATCAACACGGTTAAACCTACCGCATCCGGCTCGTTCCTGGTGCGCGCCGGTGGAGCCGCGGCCATGGGCCGAATTATAAATCTGGCGGACGGCGATATGCAGCTCGAACAGCACCAACACGCCTATACCGCGCCATACGATCGCGACCGCACCGGCACCCTGCTGGACGAACGCAACGAAAGTTACGTTGAAGCGAAAATCACTGCCAAACGGTGCCGTTTTCTCACCCTCTTCGCCACGGGCGCCGACGACGATTTCGACGGCTCTGTGCAGTGGAACCAAACCCCCACCGGCTGGACCTTTTACGGGCCCGACGGACCCGTAACCGCGACCGTAGAAGGATCCAAGGTCTCGCTCCGTGCTCCCCAAACCCGCCGCAAAGTTGAGCTCACAATCTAGCGTATAATCTGCCTTCCAACATGTGGGTCGGGCGTTACGCCCGACACCCTCTGCCCCTCCACCTAACCAAGCGACCGCACCGGGCGCTCACCCAACTTCGCCCAGGCTTCGTCGGACAAGCCGAGCCCGGTTACAACTCTGCCCTGCTTCCCCACCACGCTGTAGCCGGGGTCGCTGACCCGGAATCCCGCCCCACCCTAAACCTCACCCATGGTAAAAGCATTTTCCCTCTCATTGTTCGCCAGCGTTGTAGCCCTCGCCGCAACCACCAAAGCCGAGCCGGAACATCGTATCCTCTATCACGACCCCGCCGTCTACTCCGCCTGGCCGGCCATCGCGCGCGCCGATAACGGTGACCTCGTGCTCAGCTTCATCCGCACCGAGCAGCACATGAGCCCAAACGGGGCCGTCACGCTCATGCGTTCAAGCGACAACGGGCGCACTTGGTCCGAACCCGTGAACGCCGTTGATACGCCACTCGACGACCGCGAAGGCGGACTCACCGTGGCGCCCGGCGGCGAACTCTTGCTCCATGTGAGGTCCGTATTTTGGAAACCCGAAACCTACGACGCTCTCGGTCCCGAGGCCTACCCGCGGCCGATGTTGGAGCGCTGGATGGATGAGGTGGCCCAACCCGAATACCTCGCCGCCGCCGATCAAGATGGCAGTCACCTCTACTCGTCCGACGACTACGGCAAATCCTGGACCCACGTCGGATGGGGGCCCGATAGTATACACGGAGGAGTTACATTGCAGGATGGCTCGCTCCTCGTCACCGCCTACCGCGAGGTAGGCGACTCTATCCGCATCTATCGCGCTAACAACTCGCGCAGCGAATGGAAACATGTGCTGACGGTTGATTCCCCCTCCGCCCCCAACCTACGTTTCGGCGAACCCCACGTCGCGCAGATGCCGAGCGGACGCATCGTGATCATGACGCGCGCGACCGCCCGCCCCTACGATGATCGCCAAAAGAACCTGTTTCTTTGGCAGATCTATTCCGACGACAACGGCGCCAGTTGGTCCGATCCGATCCCCACGCCGATGATGGGTTTTCCGCCTCATCTTCTCGTTTTGAGTGACGGACGCCTGCTCTGCAGCTATGGCCGCCGCGCCGCGCCGTTCGGACAACGCGTTATGATTAGCAAGGATGGCATCACCTGGAATCACGCCGCCGAGATCACGCTGCGCGACGATGCCCCCAATCACGATCTGGGCTATCCTGTTTCGATCGAAACCATGCCCGGCGAGATCCTGACCTTTTATTACCAGAAACCGGACTGGAATCCGGCTAATAAACACGACCACACCAGCGCGATCTACCAGACGCGATGGAGCCTGCCGGAATAGAAGCGCCGGCTACAACCACTCCACCGGCGGCGCGCTGAGACCGCCGTTTCATCTGACTCCCAGCTGGTATTATTATTGCCGCAAAAGTGCGCAAAAACGCGACGGAGAAGTGGTTCGTGTTCCGGCGCCTAATGGCGCATATAATCGTTTATTACCGTTTAGAACTTTTTGCGGCTCTTTGCGGCCAAACCTTGGTGGCGTGGTTCGGCCCTTAGCCCGATGCTGCTTATCGGGCATAACATTTGGGATGCTCCACTCCACTGGCGGCGCGCCCGGCGGTCACGCCCTACCCTCAAACACAACGCTTTAGCCGGGGTCGCTGACCCCGGTATCCTGCCCTTCTCCTCAGCACCGTTCTCGTTTCTCTTCCTGAAAAGAGCACCAATCGTAGAACCCACTGCCTCCGGAGACCCGAATCATCCTTATGATTGCGGATTAATGGGTAGTGCGTAGACTGGCCATTATGTCCCTTACCGACCTCGCTCTAGATCTCTCCAAGGAAGTTCCTCGCAGCCCGCGGGAAACGTTTGCTGGCTACGTCCACGCCGGACGGATGCTCGACAAATGCCGCGCGGTCGCCGCCGGCGCGGGGCACGACTACCACTACAATTGTCCGCTCGATCGCTTCTTTTTCGATTTCACCGGAATCGATCACGAAGAGTTTCAGGATTTCGTAGCCACCGGAGCCGACGATAAAGCCATTGCCGATTGGATCACTGAGAACTCTCGAGTTAAGAACCGCGAAGACGTGGTGAAGTGGAACAATAAGATGCGGGACATGCGCATCAGCGAAATGCCTCTGCCCCTGCAGATGTTCCTCGAAGACTATATCCCCCAATACATCCCCGCCGGAAAGGTCGTGCGCGTCTGGTTCGACGTCTACGATATTGAAGAAGGCCGGATCTGAACGTGCGCTTCGCGCACGAAGTAACAAGTATCAGGTAACAAGAGGCCCGCTCCAGCACGCCGACACCTTACCGGTAAGAGACGTAGAGTTGAACCCGTGACATTAGGGATGGAGTGGCCCGTTCCTGCATACGCATGACTGAATCCACTTCTTCCCTTTTTGAGCGTATCGGCGGCGAAGAGGCGCTTCGCCCCCTGCTGCAGCACTTCTATTCTGACGTGCGACAACATCAGATCATTGGACCCATCTTCCTCCGGGAGGTCGACGACTGGCCGAATCATTTGGAAAAGATCCTTGGTTTTTGGACCACCATCACCGGCGGCGAACCCAAATACTCCGGGCCACTCATCCAAACTCATACCAAGCTCGATCTAAAACCCGGGCATTTCGAAATCTGGCTGGACCTATGGAGACGCCAATGCCGGATCCGGCTTTCCCCCAACGACGCTGAGGCTCTCATTCGCATTGCTGAAACCATGGCTCGACGCATTCAAGCTGGACCGCTCATGCCCACCACTGAACCGTGAAGCCTACGCCTACGACCAACGGTTCCTTTCTGCGGTTGCCGACGCTTGTTCGTCTGACCTAATTTTACTCCGTGCAACTGCGCCGCTTCTTCATTTCTCCGGGCCACAAGTATTTCGGCCATCACGGCAAACCTGCGGGGGAGCATCCCACACGTGAAGTCGATGAGATCGAGTGTGTCACGGGTTGCGGAATCCGCGGAGATCGCTTCTTCGATTACAAAGAGGACTACAAAGGTCAGGTAACGTTCTTCGCTGAAGAGGTATTTTCCCAGCTGTGCGAGACCTTGAACTTGGGCAAACGTAGCCCCGCGGACCTGCGCCGCAACATCCTGACTTCCGGCATCGATCTCAACACACTCATCGGCCAAGAATTCGAAATCCAAGGCGTGCTCTTCCTCGGCACTCGCGAGTGTAGCCCCTGCTACTGGATGGACCAAGCCTATGCCCCCGGAACCGAAACATTCCTAAAAGGCCGCGGTGGCCTCCGCGCCAAGATCCTAACCAGCGGTACCCTCAGTTTAACCCCCAAACTGATAACCGCAGATTTCTCGGTCTAAGCCAACTAGACGAAGTCGGGCGTAAAGCCCGACCCACCCACCTAGTGAAAACTCCACCCCCGATGTGGATCGGGCTTTACGCCCGACAGCACCCTGCCTCTCCGTTTCGTGTCTTCAATATTTTGTCCGACCATTCACTCCGTTCATAGATATTATTAAATCACTCCCTATTATTTGTTTCCGTGTTTTCGGTGCATTCGGTGGATCCCAAACTCACCGTGCATCTCTGCACTCATTCACGCTTTAATTTGACTTTCTGGTATTTATATTTCTGTTATTCCGCAAATAAGGAATTAAAGATGGCCGAAGACTCTGAAACCTCATTACGCGACGCCGCCCAACTGATGAATGTGTTGGCGGATCCTGCGCGTCTGCGGATTCTCAATCTACTGCGGGCCAAGTCAGAATTGTGCAGCTGCGAGATTGGTCCCATCACCGGATATATCCCGTCAAAAATTTCGCGGCACCTTTCGATCCTTAAGCAGGCAGGCCTCCTGCATGAACGTCGAGACGGCACTTTCATCCACTACCGACTCGTCCACACTTCAGATCCCGTCATCGAGCGCCTCCTGGGCATCGTAGACATCCTCGCCCGGACTGAACCCTGCCTGCAACAGGACCGAGCCCTCCCGTATTCCGAAGCGGTCCCCAATATGCTCCCTCTCTCCATTTTATGAACACCACCCTTCCCTTCCTCTCCGCGCTGCGCGCCCACCCAGACGCCGGCATCCATATCGTGCTTCCAGATGATGACATTGTTCCGCCTCATTTTCACGTGACCGAAATCGGCCGTGTGCACAAAGACTTCATTGACTGCGGTGGCACCGCCCGTTCCACGACTCACTGCCAGCTTCAACTCCTCGTCGCCAGCGACGTGGATCATCGTCTCACCGCCGGTAAACTGGCTAAGATCTTCGAGCTGTCCGACCCCGTTCTCCGTGGCGATGATTTGCCGATCGTGATCGAGCACGAAGACTGCCGCACCATCGCGTTCCCCCTCGAATCATTCGAAGCAAACGACGAGCAGATCAGTATCCGTTTGGCACTCCCTCATCCCGCATGTCTCGCCGGCGACGCCTGCGGCCTGAGCCCAGAAGAAGCCGGCGTAGCGGGTGGGGCCTGCGCACCCGGTTCCGGTTGCTGCTAAGGGATCACAATCACGTCGTCATCGGTGAATCGCTCCCGGTCTGGTCCGGCGGACTGGATCTCCATGCGATCACCAAAGAGTCATTGGCCTGCACATTGGCTCGGGTGGACAAATTACTCAAACGCGCCACTCCAGCCAAATCATAGATCTCGATCAACGCATTGCCCCACGTGCCATCTTGGACCGAACGGGCGACGGCCGTATAGGCACCGGGTGCTAGTTTCGCCACGAGCGCCGCATCGGCGCTTCCCGGGCCGAGCGCGAAGGCACCCACCTCTGCAAACTTCTCGGCCAAAACTTCCGGCCAACCCACATTACTCGCAATCATCCGCCCATTCGCATCCACGATCTGCAGCACCGGATCTTGCAAGGGGTTCTGCACGCCATACCCGCCCAACGCCGGACCAATCGCCCTCACCAAAATTTCCTTCTCCGGGCCAGGTTCGATCACAAACCCGGCAATCATCACGTCGGCTCCTGAACCTACCAAAGCCCGCGAGGACAGGTTGAGCAGTCGTTCCCCGTCAGGCGCCCACCACGCGACGAACGTTGGCAGCAAGAGACCTGCGGTAATGACGCGGAGAACCGATCGCTTAAATGAATCTAAAGGGGGCATGAACACTCTACTGGACTTCAAAAATCCCAAAAACCCAAAAACTTTCTTTGCTCCCGTTAAACTCCCCCGATCACACAGCCTGATATTTCACAGAAGGAAACAAAGAGGCCACTCCCCCAAAGCGGAACGAATCACGCGCCCCCTGTGCCTCACCTCTTTGTTCTCTTTGTTACCTTCCGTAAAACGCTCAGCCGCGGAATAACGCATCCACTGATTTTCCGTGACCGTCGGGGGTCACGTAAAAGGGGCGGCGCTCGATGTCGTAGCCATGATCCGGTGGGATCCCCATCGCGCGGTAAATCGACGCGTGCAGATCAGTAATCGTCATGGGGTCGGCAATGGTTTTGCAGGGCCGCTCATCGGCGGTGACGCCGTGCACGTAACCTTGCTTCACCCCGCCGCCAAACAGCAGCACGCTGCCAGCGGCCGTGAAATGACGGTGCATGCCGTAGAACTTCGGATCGTTGATGACGTCCGGCACTTCGACTTGATTGGTAATCCTCTTTTCGGGTTTACCCTCCATCATCATGTCGCGACTGAACTCACTCGCCACGACCACCAAAGTCCGGTCAAGCAAGCCGCGCTCTTCCAAGTCGCGCACCAGTTGGGCGATCGGCGCATCAATCATGCGTTTCATACCGACCAAACGGCTGTGGCCGTTTTCGTGCGTATCCCAATTGAAGAACGGAATATACTCTGTGGTCACTTCGATGAAGCGTGCGCCCGACTCGCACAAACGGCGCGCTAGCAGACACCCCAATCCGAATCGACCGATCATGCTCTCTTCATACTTGCCGCCCATGCGATCACGCGGGGCATCGAATCGTGTGCCCGATTCGTAGTCGGGGTAATACTTCCGCGTATTCGCCTCGGGTTCGAGCGAGAGATCAAACGCCTTGGCGGACGGGGAATTCAACAGCCGGTGCGCATTGTCCATGGCCCGCATCAGTGACTCTTTTTGAAAATCGCTACCGGCTTCGCCGATCGGACTCTCCGCCAACAGTTGCCTATATAGTTTTTCGCGGTTGGTGAATCGACCGGGACTCATGCCTTCCGGCGGCCGCACCGCGGCAGCCGCATCCTCGGGGAACGCGACATTGAACGGTCCATATTCACTGCCCAGGAATCCCGCCGAGGTGAATGCCTTCAACTCCTCACCCTCGCCGAGGTTGAAACGCTGACCGATATTAATGAAAGCAGGCATGGCCGGATCGGCCGCACCGCGCGTGCGCGCAAGCCACGCTCCGATGTGCGGAGCCGCCACCGTCTGTGGGGGCACGTAACCCGTATGCCAATTGAACTGATGGCGGGAGTGCAAAATGAAGCCAAGATCCGACGCCTGCATACCACGGATCAACGTGCCGCGGTCCATCACACTCGCGAGGTTCTCTAATCCTTCCGAAAACCGCACCCCATCCACGGCAGTTGGGATCGACGGAAACGTGCTTAAAACCTCATTCGAATTCAGCCCATCGCTATACGGCGTGTAACGTTTGGGATCGAAGGTTTCGGTGTGCGCCATGCCCCCCGCCATCCAGAGAACAATCACGCGGTCAGCCGTGGGCGCGATTTGCTTCATGGCTGCATCGGTAGCCCATGATCGGGGAGCTCCAGCGGCCAGAGCGGCCAACGTCGCGGTCGAGGCTTTCTTTAAAAAATCACGACGCGTATCAAGTTGAGGTTGGGACTTGCGGAAGGCGCGCTCGGCGAAAAATCGGTGGAGATTCATAACGGCAACAGAATCAATAGATGAGTTGAAATTCGGGGAGGGCAGTCAGCACCCAAAGGAGATCTTGAACACCCGCGGAGTTCGCGGGCGTGCCGAGCAATTGAGTGGCCAAGGTCAATTCACTCGCTGCTGGATCGCGGCTCAAGGTGTGTCGATAAAGGCGCTGCACCAGCTGATCGCTGGTTGGATTGGAGTCGGCCAAGAGTTGGTCTGCGGCCTCTTTCAGCAGGAGAGCCAGAGCCTCGCCGTTGGTGAGCTCGAGCGCCTGAAGCGTGGTCGCTTCTTCCTGACGCACGGTCACGGTTTGTTCGCGATTTGGACGTCCCATCGCCACCATCAGCGAATCGGCCTCCACGAGTGAAGCGCGTCTCACCTCGGAGTCGTCTCGGGGTGCGGCCACCAATTCAAGGAAGTGCTCACCTACGCGCCACGGTGCTAAATCTACCCCACCCAATTCGGCCACAAGACGCGGCTCCTTCTGTCCTACCTTCGCGACCCATTGATAATCTGACACGAGGTCGTGCACCGCTTCCTCAGATCGGATTCGTGCATACAAAATCAATCCCGCTGGATTGTATGATTCGAGTGGAGTAGGCGGTAACTCCGTCTGTCCGGGCCGCAAGCGAATGGGCGTGCCATCGGAATGAAAATTCTGGCCAATAACACGCACCCGATTGATCCCAATTTGCAGGTATTTTTCGATAGCATAAGTCTGCACGCCGGTGTTGGTGCGCTTGGACACATTCGCCACCCGCTCGTCATTAACCGTCACCGTGAAACCATTATCCGCTGCGATCGTTAATACCGCCTCGGTCGGCGCTGTATCCAAAAATAAGGTCCGCTCGAATCTCACGTTTTCTGGTTTCGCGCGGTTCATCGCATTGGCGGTTGCCCAGATCCATTTGGGTTCGAGGGGAAGCCCAGAAGCGATACCCTCCAGCAATGCGGCGTTGCGGTTCACCTTCGAGGTATTGCGCGGGTAAGGCAGATCCGCGACGGCGCGAATCGCGTCCGAAAATTGTTCGGCATCGAGGCGTCGCACTTCCGGGCCCCGAAAAACCCATGCGTCCAACTCCTCCGCTCCCGGGTTCGTCGGCAATTGGTATGCCCGCGAAGTCAAGATACGCTCCATGGTGTGCTTCAGGTCAAAATCGTGAGCGACCAAATCCTCGGCCAACCAATCCATCAGTTCGGGTGACCAGGCCGGACGATCCATCTCGTCAATCGGCTCAACCAATCCACGGCCAAAGAATCGCTGCCAAAAACGATTCACAATCGTGCGCGGTAAACGGCCATTCTTCCGGCCAGTGATGATATCCGCCAACTGCTGGCGACGCTCAAGCGCACTCGCCGTCCCATCGATCTCGCCAATCTCCTCGTAGAGGAACTTAACCCGGCTCATGTCACCGGTGAGTTTGTCGCACTCCGCGATCTCCAAAAGATCGTCGGCATACACACTCGCGAGACCATAGGAATCCTCGAGGGTGTAGTCATCAATGAAGCTGTCGTGGCACGAGGCACACTTCAGGTTCACGCCGAGGAATACATGCGCTACGCCCTGCGCTGCCTGCATCGGCGGCAGCATGCTGGCGTTAACCGCCCCCCGCCAAGAGATGCCGTTGGTGAACCCTTCGGCCGCCATACCTGGATTCACCAGTTCCGCCACAAAATCATCGTAGCGTTTATTCTGAGCGAGCGCGGTGTAGAGCCAATCGGTGATGGGTTTACGCCCGCCATCGATGTAGCCGACGCCT
>CAJXQX010000047.1 GCA_913058185.1 uncultured Verrucomicrobiota bacterium | reverse complement strand
TGCCACATCAGCCCCGATTGTCTCGGGGCGCGTTGTTTCCAGCACGACATGAGTGTGTTCGCCAACCGGTTCCACCAACTCGTAACGCAACCGCCAGATATGTCCCTTAGTTGGACGCATCTCGACCTCTTCGTCGGATAGGGCCGTCTTGGAAACTGGGCACCAATTGACCATACGCTTGCCGCGATAGATTTGGCCCTTCTCAAAAAGACTCACGAACGCAGTGCGGACCGAGCGGCTGTAACCCTCGTCCATCGTGAAATGAGTGCGATCCCAGTCGCAGGAACAGCCAAGTTCACGGAGCTGCTTCAAAATTTTGTCACCCTTCTCGTCGCGCCATTCCCAGACGCGTTTGAGGAACGCCTCCCGACCGAGATCGTGTCGGGTCTTCCCCTCGGTCTTCTTGAGGTGCTTTTCGACCATCGTCTGGGTCGCGATACCGGCGTGGTCGGTGCCCGGGATCCACAGCGCCGCTTTGCCTTCGAGCCGGGCTCGCCGCGTGAGGGCGTCCTGCAGCGTATTGTTGAGCACGTGCCCCATATGGAGGATGCCTGTGACATTCGGTGGCGGGATCACAATGGTGTGCGTCTCTTGGCCCTCGGTGGCCTTCCCGGCAAAACACCCGGCGTCCATCCAAGCTTTATACCACTTGGACTCCACATCGCGGGCTTCGTAACTCTTGGTGATTTCAGGCATATCTAATATCGAAACAGACGAGCGAACTGCGCAGGCAACTGAGTGGCAAGCGCCGGTTTGACCGGTAATCCACCGGCTAATTCAATTGCCCCCCCAGTTGACGCCGAACCACTCCAACGCACATTTCGCTCTGATTCACGCTTTGCCTGTCGCGGCGAATCGCTCAGCCTGCTCATCAAATCCATGCCGGAAAACGCCAAAAAGAACACCCTCGCTCGCCTCAATTTCACCGGAGAAGTTCCGGTAGCCGAGCGAACTGCGGCGTGTAAGGCGTTCCTTCAACTCGATCTGGACATGATCAAAGCGGGCCACGCGGCCGGCGCGCCCGGCCACCAGACCGCCCGCGCTTTGTCCGCCGGAGTTGATCTGATGTTGGTCAAACTCTTCGACTATGCGATCGACCGCTGGGAGCAGACCCACGGCAAACTACCTTCTCCTGTTTCGCTCGTTGCCCTTGGTGGATATGGTCGCAGCGAACTCAGTCCCCACAGCGACATCGACCTCATGTTCCTGTTTCCTAGCAAGGCTCACGCCTCCTTGGTTAAAGATCTCCAGCAACATCTTTCGGACGAAATCCTCTACCCGCTCTGGGATTGTGGACTCAAGGTGGGTCATTCGACCCGCACCGTCGAAGAGGTCTTCGCCGAAGCAAGAGCCGAGAACCATTCTAAGACTGCCTTGCTCGAATCTCGGCGCATCGCCGGATCAAAGTCGCTCTACAACACGTTCCACACGGCATACCGATCTTACTACACTCAGGATGATCCGGCGGGCTACATCAGCACGCGACTAAAAGATCAGGTCAAGCGCCGCCACAAATTCGGTGATACGGTGTTCCTCCAAGAACCCGACATTAAGAACGGCGTAGGTGGACTACGGGACTACCAAAACACCTTGTGGATGGCGCAGGTGAAACTCGATATCGCTGGGCTCGACGACCTCGTCACGGAAAACTATCTGCGGCCGAACGAACTGGATTCCTTCAAACGTGCTTATCGTTTCCTTCTCCGCGTGAGAGCGGAACTGCACTTCCAAAGCAAACGTCCCACCGACCTGCTCGATCTCGATGCTCAACCGCGCATCGCTCTGGGGTTGGGATACTCCGAACCCGACATGCTGCGGCGCGTCGAGCTATTCATGCGTGACTATTATCGCGCCGCTCAAACGGTGTTTCGCTCTTCAAAACTCGTCGAGAACCGGCTGGCCATCACCCTCGAAGCATCGGCCACCACGAAGGTTTCATTTAGCGAAGTCATCCGTTCACGTCGCTACGAGCGGGTTAAGCGGATTGATGGCTTCATTCTGCGCGGATCCGAGCTCACCGCCGCTTCGCCGCGGACCTTTCAGGATGACCCTGCCCGTTTAATCCGGGTCTTCCGGCACGCTCAAAGTTTGGGCGCAAAAATCCACTTCGATTTGGAGGCACTCATTCGCGAAGAATCCGGATTGATCACCCACGAGGTGCGACAATCAGCCGATGCCAACACCAGTTTTAAAGCCATCCTGCAGGAGATTGGAGCGGTTTACCCCATGCTCAGCAAAATGCACGAGTTGGGAGTCTTGGGCCGCTTCATTCCTGAATTCGATGCGCTCACCTGTATGGTGCAGCACGAGTATTATCATCGTTACACCGCCGATATTCACACGCTCAACACGATCAAGCAGTTGGATCGGATTTTTCTCCAAGGTAACGACACCAACCTTAAGTATCGTCGGGCAATTCATGACACATCGCAGGTCGGGCTACTCTACTTAACCCTGCTACTGCACGATATCGGCAAAGCCAAGGGAATCAAAGGTCACGCCGATAGTGGTGTCGCCATCGCGCTGCCCATTCTAAACCGCCTGGAGGTCGACGAGCGCGAAACCGAGATTGTGACCTTTATCATTAAGAATCATCTGATGATGGCACGATTCTGGCAGAAGCGGGATGTTGATGATCCTGCCACCAGCGAAGCATTTGCCGAACAAATCGCCGACGACGACCTGTTACGTTTCCTCTACGTTCACACCTACTGCGATGCCTGCGGAACCGCCGATGGGCTCTGGAACAGCTACAAAGACACGCTCCATACCCAACTCTATCGCGGCACCTTGGAGGTCCTCGTCCATGGCGAGAAACTCGCATCACGCCAAACGGCTCGCTTGAAAAAAGTTCACGCGCAAATGCTCGACGAAGAACTCCCCGGCATCGGACAGGACGAAGTGGAAGCCCATTTCAATCTCCTGCCCGATCGATATTTTCTCAATACCAACCGCAGCGAGATCACGTTACACCTCACGATGGTTAACCATCTCCTGCAGACGATTACTTCGACTGATTCGATCGGCTCTCTCCGTCCCGTCGTCGAGTGGCGTGACGACGTCAACCTCTCCCTCACGGTCGTGCACGTCGTGTCCTGGGATCGAGCCGGACTCTTTTATAAACTAGCTGGAGCCTTCAGTCTTGCGGGCCTCACTATTCTATCTGCGAAAGTCGTATCACGCTCCGATCACATCGCGATCGATACCTTCTACGTGCGGGGCCGGGCCAGCGGCACCGCCCAAGATGAAAAGATCCACGACCGCTTCGATGAAATTCTGGAGCAATCGTTGATGCATAGCGTCGATCTGTTGCCGCAAATCCATGAGCAAGCCGACAAGCAGGCATCTTCACTGCGCTACACCCGCGACTCCGGTCGCGCCGAGATCGTGCAGGCGACGTTTTCACCCCAGGTTGATATCTATCACGAACTGGCGATGGAACGCACCATCGTCGAAGTTCAGGCCCCAGATTCGATTGGACTACTATTCCGCTGCGCCCGCGCCATCAGTCATCACAAATTTGATATCACTTTCGCCCGTATCGGCACGGAACGTCACATGGCTATCGATACCTTTTACATCGTCGATGTCAGCAAAGCCACGGTGAGTGACCCCGACCGACTCGAAAACTTGCGCGAAGAACTGCTGGAAATTGTGACGCCTCCAGAAGCCACCGCGGTTGCCAGCTAAGTAAACTCGACCTGCGCCAATAATCTGGCCTCGCCCGAACCTAGCATCACACTGCGTCGTCGTGGATCTCCCGTCGGACTCTCGCGCCCTTCCCGCGCTCTATAAAATAGCCACTCTCGCCGGCAACAGCGAGGTGCCACGCGTAATCCTGCGCTCCATCCTCAAAATCATCATCGATGCGGTAGACGGCGTGTCGGGCGACGTCTCCCTGGTCAACCCGGATAGCAATCAACTCGAAGTCGAACTAGCCAACAGCCTTGGAAAGCCGAGCGACGAAGATCTTTCGATGAGACTGGGCCAAGGCATTACCGGTTGGGTCGCCTTTCACGGACGGGCGCAACTCGTCCCCGACACCTCGCAAGATCCGCGCTACGTGCAACTCCGGGAACACGTGAGATGCGAAATCGCGGCCCCGATGCTCACCCCCAATGGACAGGTCATGGGGGTAATAAATATCGATGGCGATCGCGTGGGCGCATTCGATCAAGGCGATCTGGATCTCCTGGTTCAGTTGACCGCCGAAGCCACCAACGTGATGAACCGGCATTGGGAGCTGAAGAACCTCAAAGGCAAAGCCCGTCAACTCGAGTCACTCATCACGATCGGTCAATCCCTGGTGACGCAGCTCGAGCCTCAGGAGCTTTTTAATAGTATAGCCTACGATGCCCGCCAGATCACGGGTTTCCGCGCCTGCGGACTATTCCTGCACGACGCCGAGTCCGGCACAGTCCGCCTCGTAGCTTACGACGGCCCCAAACCCGACATCCTTCCTAAAGGAGCATTGGCCATCGATGCCTGTCTGGTCTCCTCCGCCATCCACACGCGACGAGCGGTCGAATTCGCCAACGTGCAATCGCTCGAGTTTGTGGATGTAAACGATCTCCCGCGGGAACCCGGGCTTCGCTCTATGCTGGCGACCCCTCTCGTGATCGAAGAAGAGATCATTGGTGTATTGGTCGTATTCACTGACCAGATTCATCGTTTCAATAACGACGAGAAACGCCTCCTCAGCGCTCTCTCGAGTCTTGGTGCCGTCGCGCTACAAAACTCCCGGCTCTATGCTCGAGTGTTTCAAAGCGAAGCCACGTTACGGAAAAACGAACAACTCACCACCTTGGGCCTTCTCGCCGCTGAAATTGCTCACGAGATTCGCAATCCTCTCACTGTGCTCAAGCTACTCTTCGGCACGCTCAAACTTGACTACGCCGGCGGAGATCCTCGTGCCACCGATGCCCGTGTCATCACCGAGAAGCTCAATCAACTCGAGGCCATCGTGGGGCGTGTGCTGCACTTCTCCAAAGCGCCCTCGGACCTTCATTCGCGCTGGAGCGTGACGGACATTATCTCGGACACGCTCGTGCTGATTCGGCTCAAGCTCAGCCAAAGCAAAATTAAATTAAAATTCCAACCGCCTGGTGGTGCACCGTTGGTCAATGGGCATAAAGGCCAGCTCCAGCAAGTATTGCTCAACCTGCTGATCAATGCGACCCAGGCCATGCCCGAAGGCGGCATCATCACGATAGAATTAATTCGCGAAGACCGCTCCGAAGGCGGCGAAATCATTCGCATTGATGTGACAGATACCGGATCGGGTATACCGATTGAAATACGCGAATCGATCTTCGAATCTTTCCTTTCCGGTCGTCCTGATGGCACCGGATTGGGACTGGCGATTGCTAAACGAATTTTATTGAGTCATCACGGTGATATTGTGCTGCATGAGTCTGGGGAAACCGGCACGACCATGAGTATCATCCTTCCCCTAGTTTCTCCCTAACCGACCATGCCTTCTTTGCCTGACCGATCACCCGGCGGAAATAAATCCCGCCAACTCATGATGCTTAAACTCACCGTCGCGGTGCTGTTGGGCGTCGCGTTCCTGATTCTTATTTTACCGGTCGGTATCCCGAAACCAATCCGCCTCATCGTCGCGATGACAGACCTCACCGCCGCCGCCGCGATCTGGCTGCTCGGTAAACAGAGACTCAACGGCTAGGACCGCACCGGGTTCCACGAACCCGGCCACGACTGGTGCCTGAAACTAAGGAAGTTCGTAGATTTCCACAATGGCTTGCCCGGTGCCGCAATCGGCACCACTCACCTGCGCGGTGTAGCGACCCGGAGGCAGAGTCAGCACCAACGTCGGCGTGGAGCTCAGGGAGGTATTATTTATAAAATCGATATCGAATCGAGTATCGGTCGACAGGATAGGCTCTAGAAAAGGAAAGTCCCCCTGCACGGTGGATAAATACCACTGGTATTGCGGAGCAGGTGCCCCGATGGCATCGACACTCAGGAACAGATCTCCGCCTTGCACGACCGCAACTTCGGTAGGCAAATTACGGGTAAACTCAGGTCGGATTGCGGCCGTTCGAGTGGCTCGTCCCGCGACGGTTCCGGCATTCATGAAGATGAAATATTGATCCGTAGTGCCCGTATTTACCGTTCCGACCTCAACTGCAGTGTGCATCCACGCGACCTCAGTCGCATTCAACCGCACCGCCATCGAATAGCGACGCAGCTCATCTTCTCTCACCACCAAACCATTTTGGGTCCAACGGCACACCCGCAATCGATGTCGACGACACTTCGGCCACCCCAAGCGGATCCCCTGCCATGATAACATCGAATCTCCGTTCACTGCCTTCATAATTGACCTGATTAAACCCTCCCACTTCACGCATCGTGACGGAGGGTATATCAATAATAGCCCGTCGATCCGTCTCCCCAAATATCGCTGCGTGCCCTTGCAACTGATAGGCATACTCCCCTGCAAATCCGGTCAAATTCTGGGACGGGAATGCCGTTCGCGACAAAACATATCCCGCCGTATTATACCTGAAAGACTGCCCCACCAGTCCCGCCTCGGTAAACGTGCTCCAAGTCACACTGACCAGAACCGCAAAATCACCTCTCAGAGTGAAGGTAACCTCTTCCCGAACCTCGCTGTTGGTTTCAGGATCCGTCGGCACCATCCCCGAAAAAAGTGTCCCCGTTTCTGACCAAGTTTAAGTCGAACATCTCGGTTTCGTTCTGATCAACAATCGTGACCCGATAATTATCTCCACCGGTGCTAACGAAATTGAAATTCCCTACATCAAAGTTCTGGTCGTAACCCTTTTGCAGCCCGCCCCGAGCTTCAGCATAAAAACCCCGATAGAACCAATCTCCCGTCAAGTCCTGTGCATACCCACCCACAGTGAAAACACTTAACCACCCGAGCATTAGAATCCACCGGAGACGTAGTGTTTTATTCGAAATCATCAGGGAGAAACCTCCTGTATCGCTCCACGGGATACAAGACCCCATTCCGCCGGCATCAAACAGCGCCGAGCTACTCCTTGAGAAGATCACTCCTCCAATTCGACGTTCCAATACGCGAGGTCTAGAAACCCCTTCCAGCGTTCGCGTTGCTGGTTATTAAGCACCAAGGAGATCACCGGTCGCCATCGTGGTCGCACCGGTTTGCACACCAATCGCATACCGGCCTGATGAGGCAGCCGGTTGGCTTTGCGCGAGTTACACTTGATGCACGAACAGACGACATTCTCCCAAGTCGTTTTACCACCGCGATCCCGAGGAATCACGTGATCGAGGTTAAGGTCCTCACGCTCAAATACCTTCCCGCAGTATTGGCACTTATCCTTATCTCGATCGAATACGTTGTTGCGGGTCAGCTTAATTTCCCGGCGCGGTAGTTTATCGAAAAATGTCAGTAGGATTACTCGCGGCAATCGGACTTGGATTCGTGGGGTGTGCACCACGTCCATCTTATCAAGAGTCGGATTATTCTCCGAAAAATCCATCCAATCCATGAACGAAAAAACGCGAAAATCATCCGTCTCATGGTGAATCACCGAAGCGTGCCCCCGTGCAAGTAGAGCAAAGGCGCGTTTAGCACCGATAACGTTCACCGCCTGCCAGAGGCGATTGAGAACCAAAACTGGTTGATCTAATACAGCATCCACGACGGTTCCTCAGGTTAAAAGGCCCTCGACGACCTGTCAAGGAAGGGACCCATGACAATGCGGTTACGAACCGGGAATCTTTCTCTTTCTCTTTATTCTTTCTCGTTCGTCAGGGTGCCAACCCGACCCCTCAGCGGGGATAAAGAGAAAGATAAGGAGGAAAGAAGAAAGATCCGGAGCAATACTGCGGACGTTGTCTCGCCCCGACCTAGCTCATCTGAGCCGCGGGCACCGGTTGCAAAGTCACCCCTTTGACGCGCACTCCGGCCATTTTTTGCAAAACGTCATCGGCATGCTTAGCCGACACATCGACCAGAGAATGCCGCTGCTTCAAATCAATGGCTCCGACAATGCTGCCCGGTTGGCGCGTCACTCCGGCAATTTTACCAACCAGATCGGACGGCGTGATCATTTGCTTGCGGCCAATATTGAAGAAGATGGTCACAAAACCGTCTTCGCGGCCCGTGCGGCCGGGTCGATCCTGTTGCGGTTTTTCATGCCGATCCCCGGGAGGACCACGGTCATCATGACCCTGGCTAGGGCCAGGTCGTCCTCGATCTTCCCGTGGACCGCGGTTTTCTCGATAAGACCGAGGTTCAGGTTTTGGCTTGGGCGGCGGAGGCGGCGCCTTCGCTGGTTCCACCGGACCACTGTGCATCATATGAATGAGGGCCGATACAATATCGGTGCTCGCATGGCCTTGCTCCAAAAGCCGGTCAATCATACGTTCCTGTTTTACGAATTCCCCGGACTCTAACGTGGTGCGTAGTTTCTCGAAAAATTTATTTTCCTTCGCCTCTTCGATCTCATCGATGGACGGAATCTGGCCGCGCTGGATCTTGAGCTTACCATAGCGGATCATGCTCTGGAGTTTGTAGATCTCTCGATTTGAAACGAAGGTAAAGGCCTTGCCCGATTTGCCCGCCCGACCGGTGCGACCGATCCGATGGGTATAATCCTCTGCATCGTTCGGCAGGTCAAAATTGAATACGACTTCGAGATCGTGGACATCGAGACCGCGAGCCGCCACATCCGTAGCGATCAAAAACTCGAATCCCTTGCGTTTGAATTTCTCCGTCACTCGGGTGCGCTGAGCCTGAGTAATATCGCCGTGAAGCCGGTCAGTGGCGTAACCCCGAGCATGCAGCAATTCGTCGAGCTCATCGACCATGATCTTGGTCGAGCAGAATACGATGCCATGACGGAAATCGAAGCGATCAATCAACCGCGTCAAGGCCTCCACTTTCGCGCGTCGCTGCACTTCAAAATACATCTGTTCCACTTGCGGAGCATTTTGCGCGAGGGCTTGAATTTTAATTTCAGCCGGATTGTTGGTGTAGCGTTTGATCAACGTGCGAATCGCGGGCGGCAAGGTAGCCGAGAAGAACAACGATTGGCGGCCAGCCGGCGTGCCAGACATGACGGTATCGATGTCGTCACGGAAACCCATGTCCAACATACGGTCACACTCATCGAGGATCACCATCTTCAGATCATCGAGGCGCATCGTGCCCCGCTCCATATGATCCATCACGCGACCGGGGGTGCCGATGACGATCTGGGCGCCAGCCCGGAGCGCCCGAATCTGACGATCATAAGGCTGCCCACCATAAATCGGCACTTCCATCACCCCGCGCTTAAAGGCCGCCAGTTTATTGACATCCTCCGCAACCTGCATCGCCAACTCACGCGTCGGGCATAGAATAAGCACCTGCACTCGCTTCAATTTGGGATCGACGAGTTCGATCGCTGGGATAGCAAAAGCGGCGGTTTTACCCGAGCCCGTGGCGGATTGACCGACCACATCACGACCTTCCAACAAAGGGGGAATCACTGCGGTTTGAATAGGCGATGCCTCCTCGAAACCGAGTTTATCGACTGCTTTGAGCACCTCAGCTGAAAGCCCGAGCTCACTAAAAGGACGTTTTTCCATCACTTGACCTACCGAGTGAATCGGCCGCAAGCGATCAGATTAAACTCGCATCATACGATTTTCCGGTCCGCTTAGCCAAATGCCTTTCAAATCTCTCGGTCTCAATCCGAAGCTCGTCCAGGGTGTTCTCGCCATGGGCTACGGTGATCCGACGCCTATTCAACTGCGTGCCATTCCCGTCGTGCTCGAAGGGCGCGACCTTATCGGTTCGGCTCAAACTGGCACCGGAAAAACCGCCGCGTTCGCCCTGCCCGTGCTGCAGCGACTCCTTAAGCCAGTCGCCAAAGGACCTCGGGTGCTCGTGCTCGAGCCGACTCGCGAGCTCGCCGCCCAGGTCGAGACAGCTTTCCGCGATCTCGGTCGATTCACCGAATTTCGTGCCGCCGTCGTTCATGGAGGTGTGGGCTATGGTCGCCAACGCGAGGCCCTGCGCAATGGCACCGATGTGATCATCGCCACCGTCGGCCGCCTCATGGATTTCATCCAAGAAGGCGCGATCGACCTGCGCAACATCGAGGTCCTTATCCTCGATGAAGTGGATCGCATGCTCGACATGGGGTTTATCCGCGACGTCAAACGCATCGCCGAACTCTGCCCTAAAAGTCGCCAGACCCTTTTCTTCTCCGCCACGGTTCCCCCGGAGATCGAAGCGGTGGCCAAGTTTGCCCTTAAGGACCCCGCGCGTATCGTCATCGGCCGCACTCAATCCGTAAACGAATCGGTCAAGCACGCGATGTTTCCGGTCATTTATGATCAGAAGTTCGAGCTCCTGATCGCGCTTTTGGAAAAAGAGGACTTCCAGAGTGTTATCATATTCTCACGCACCAAACATGGTGCCGACAAGATCGCCCGAAGACTCAAAAATGAGAACCACTCGGTCGCCGTGCTCCACGCCAACCGCTCCCAAGGCCAACGCACGACCGCTCTCGAAGGTTTCAAGAATGGTCGCTACGAGATCATGGTTGCGACCGACATCGCCGCCCGCGGCATCGACGTCTCCGGCGTGTCCCACGTGATCAACTACGACGTGCCGGAGAATCCGGAAGACTACGTGCACCGCATCGGTCGCACGGGTCGTGCTATGTCCGTCGGTGATGCTTACATGTTGGCCGTTCCCGAGGAAGGCGGCGACTGCCACGACATTGAACGATTCATCGGCGCCCGCATCCCTCAGCTCAAGCTGGACGGTTTCGCCTACGAAAACGGCAAAATGCCGGTGGTAGACACCAGCCGACCATTCAAAAACCCCATGCGCTCCAAAAAGGGGCAAGCCCAAGGTCGTCAAGGCGGCGGTGGTGGTGGCCGACAAGGCGGCCGCCCCGGCGGTAGACCCCAAGGTCCGGGCAACCGCCCCGCTCAAGGCAAAGGTGGAGGAAAACAAGCTGGTCGTGGTAATCCTAGAGGTGGTTCGAGCCGTAGTGGACCTGCCTCCGCTCCCGCCAAAGCGAGCAGCCGCCTCCGTCGCGGCCGCTAGAACCAGGCGCGACGAGTTCAGAGTTTTCCGGTCGGAGGGTTCACCCGCGTGAGCCCTTCGATACCATCCGCCCAGTCAGGATACTTACCGATCAATTCGTCTCGATCGCCCAGCGTGAAATCCTGCCAGCGAAACTCCGGCGCCATGATGCATGACACGAGGGCCCAGCGTCCGCCTGCCGCCAATCGTGTGCCCTGCCAGACCCCCGCTGGAATGACATCCTGAAGTCGACCACCAGCGGCCACATTCAGCCCCAGCTTCACCAATTCACCAGAGCCATCCGGTGAAAGCCGCAGCGACTCGAGCCGATCACCGGCATGCCAACACCACACTTCGTCTGTCGTGAGGAGATGTATCGCCGAAAATCCATCGGGCGTGAACAACGCGTAGATCACCGAATAAGCGCGCGAATCCTCCGCAGCATTCTGTGGCCTCACCCATAAACCAGCTTCCGCGGTTCGTCGAAAATATCCGCCTTCCTGATCGAGCGGTTCCAAGTCGAGTGCCGCGACCACGTCCTGCGCGGAATGCGTCGAAGTCGATAGGGTTTCAAATTCGGCCATGTTCCAAATCGTTGCCACAGTGTCCGTCAGGTCAAACGCATCACACCGCCGTGATGTTGAACCTGATTGCATCCGAGCACGGTCCCGCCTACCCCTCGACACAATACCATGAGTTCACCGCTTGCCCGCTCCAATCGCCATGCCCTCAAAGACGCCGTCGTGCGTCTCCACCAAAAGGCGTCGCATCATCACCGGATCGATACGCTGGCCGACTTACTCTCTGACACGATCGACCGTTCCCACCCCGGAGACGACCAGCTCAAGTGCCTCGACATTGGCTGCGGCGACATGACCCTCGCCGAATCGGTCGGCGAACGCCTGCCGCGCTCGGACTGGAGCTGCATCGATATTCATCCGCTCGCCCCGGACTTGGTCGATGACCCACGTTGGGCCAAATACCAACAATTCGACGGCTGCAAAATCGACGCGCCCGACCGCCACTTCGAGGCCTCTCTTTTCTGTGACGTCATGCATCATATCCCGGGCGACCTGGTTGCGAACCTGAAGGAAGCCGCCCGCGTCTCCCAAACCGTCGTCATCAAAGACCATTTCGAATATTCTCTCTACTCGCGATCCATGCTCCAGCTCATGGATATCGTCGGCAACTGGGGTTACGATATCAGCATCCCCAAACGCTACTTCAGCCGCACTCGCTTCGCGCAATTGGCCGAGGCCTGTGGCCTAGAGATCGCCGACCTCAATATTGGAATCGAACTCTACCGCCACAACGCCGTCTTCCATCGCGTGTTGCGGCCCAAGTTGCAATTCATCGCGGTTTTGCGTCACGCCAGCTAAAGTTTCCAGCGAACCACGCCCGTAGCGATACCACCTTTATTGGCCGCTTGGCCGTAAAGAAACAGCGCCGAAAAGGTGCGACGCAAATGTAGTTCCGAGAGCACCGGATCATCTTTAACGTGGTCCTTGTAGCGCTCCGGATAGGTCTTCTGCAAACCCGCCCAATAGTCGTAGACCTCTTCCTTTAGATACTCTTTCCGATTGGCCAAATCCAAGATGTCGTCATCGATCAACGGGTAGGAAAACGGGGTCACAAATGTGCCGTCGGGCATCTGCAACGTATTGCCGAATCCACCGGCGTTACGCATCGCTGCGGGCGTGCTGTCGTCGATCACGATCACGTCGCGACTGAAATCAAAATCCAGCGTGCCGTCGTCGTATTCTTCGAACACAATCGCTTGCAGGCCCACATGGGGATAGATGCTACCCGTGCCCGGCGGAGGGATCTCACGCACCGTGTAAGTGAACAGCATCCGGTTGTCCTCTAGATTCACAATCGACGGATACATCAGAGAAGGGAAACCAATCGCTTGGGCCGGCGTCCAGGTCCTGCCGTCATCCGTAGATTTGAACAACACCTCGCCATCAAAGTTATCGGTAAGCGTGCCGCCTGCGTAGTTCGAATCATCCGCCAACGGCTCGGCGAAGCGCACATGCGTGTAGTCCACCCGGACCAACATCATCAACTGTCCGCTGTTCGTGTAGAACAAGAAACTCTCGCCGAAGAACCCGCGCGTCACATCTTCGTAACGCGCTCCCTTCACCTCGGTTTCGACAGACTCCCAGGTGAGCCCTTGGTCAGTAGAAACCACCGCCCGATGACGCGATCCGACCGCTAAGCCCATCCACAGACGGCCATCCGCGAGTTGCAAAATATTGCGCGTGGTATCGATACGTTCATCGTCCCCAGCCCCGGTCACCTCACGGTCGAAAATTGTGTTCGTAAACGTCCTGCCGCCATCCTCCGACCGGTGTATCACCACATAGGAATGGTCACGCTCCGCATAAGGACTGGGAAACCAACCGCTCCCGTGGATCGAGGTGATCACGAAAAGCACGTCATCAACGATCGTGACCGAGGGTTCATGGCCTCCGATCATTTCTGGAACGTGCCGACCACGCTGCCAATTCAACCCTTCGTCATCCGATCGATAAAGCACCGCGTGCGTGGTTAATGACCGGGACGGTCGATCCACATTCTGGGAGGTGTAGATTTCTTCTGGATGCGTGTGATCCGCGAACATCACCATCTGCCCATCCGCCAGCCGGCCAATGTGAGGTTTAAATATATATCTCCCCGCCAAACGGCTGATCGTGGCAGGCAGCGACTCGGGCAGTT
Source organism: uncultured Verrucomicrobiota bacterium (assembly GCA_913058185.1). Classification (GTDB taxonomy): domain Bacteria; phylum Verrucomicrobiota; class Verrucomicrobiia; order Opitutales; family Opitutaceae; genus Actomonas. The sequence continues at coordinate 17,104 of CAJXQX010000047.1, read as the reverse complement.
GTTCGGCGTTAATGACGCGCACGTCATAATTCTCCACCACTGTTTCACTGGCGGGTAGCGGTAAAAATACCCGTATACCGACTAGAATAAGCAATCCCGTCATACTCAACGATTCCGAGTCAAGCTCCACCGTGAATCAAGTGAGAACTCAACTCCGCTTGGTCGCTCCAAATGAATAAAATCGTAGCTCGATAAATCTCCATGACAGCACGCCCGTCAGAACACTTAAGAACGCCATGAGCCACCACATCGCCGTGGTGCCAAACATGTCCTCCTGCCGGAATCCCGCCAACACGATACAGTGCCACAAGTAGATCGAATAGGAGGCCACGCCAAATACCCGACAGGCTCCAACCAACTGGATAATTCCCCGGCGGGCGAAGGTTGGCCAACGATCCAACGCCTTGAATCCGCTGGCCAAACTTGCATCGATGGACGGAGCCAACCGGATCAACGCCGCTCCTCCCACCGGGACCAGCAACCATTGCAACATGAAGGTGTTGGCATCGTAGAACGCCACCGAGTCGATCAACCATGCCATCACCCCAAGGATCAATAACGTCGCCACCAAGGTAGGCCCCTTGCCTTGCGTGATTTTTACCGGTCTCACCAGTTCCAGCCAAGCCACGAATACCCCAAGACCAAACCCCCAGAACCGCAGAAGAGGCAGATAGGCGATGTAGGGCACCCAAGGTGGTTGATAAGTGCCGGTGTAGGCCGCTATGCGCCAACCGAGGCCCCAACCCAACAGCAGTGCAGCCAGTGTGCCCAACCACACGGTCGGTCGCGAAGAAATGGCCCTAACGGCCAGCACAACCAAAAGCGAAGTCACGTAAAACTGCTCCTCCAGACTCAAGGACCAGATGCCACCATATCCAATCACCGACGGCTCCACCCTCAGCCAATAAAAGTTATACCACCCGAATAGGGACGAGACCGAGGCCCAACTCAGTTCCGCCCAGATCACGTCGGTCAACCAGAGATTCAAAACAATCGCACCGATCAAAAATCCGCCCATCGCCGGCATCAGCCGCCGCATCCGCCGCACCGTAAATTCTTTCACGCCCGGCCACCCCTTCCGGTCGATCGACTTCGCGAGACTCTTCGCGATGAGGTAACCCGATAGCACAAAGAACAATTCCATCGCGCCCTGCCCCAATCCCCTCGGCAACCACGAGTTCAAGTGATAAACTAATACCATTCCACAGGCCAATCCACGCAACAAATCCAGTAGCAGCGATCGGCGAACTTCTAACGCCATCGATTCCAGTGTCGTCATAACGTGGAAGCGGTTTCACCTACTCCGACCAGCCCTTTGAGTGGATCCGGGCGCACCAATCGCACCCGTCCCTGGCAACGCCCTTCCGGAGTTTTCGGACCATCCGCGACCAAGAACTCATTCCTACCTCCGACTACAATTCCAAGTGAACAATCGAACGGAAAATGCCCCGTCAGTCTAAAACTGGGATCCGTCCGCAATAGTGTGCTCGGGTCACCGTAACACCCAAACCACCACGAGCCCACATACCATTCCGCGGTTTGGATTCCCATCGATGTCCAACCGCTCGCGATGACGTGACGTTTGATGAAACGGAAATCGCTGCGAAATTCATAAACGTAATTTTCGACCACGCCCGCAGGTAATCCACCCACAACATAAAAATTACCATCCTTGAAGGCGATACCACCGGCGCCGTGCACCACTTCGGGGATCCAGTGCTGAGACAGCTTTTCCAGCGTTTCCGCATCGTAAACATAGACCCAAGAATCGGCTTTCCCCTGCGGCTCATTGAACTCTCCGAGATTCACCGCGACATAGACTTTCCCATCGCGGTAGGTCAGGTCGCCGTGATGGTTTTCGACGTCGGCTTTGGCGATTAATGCCCCCTCGGAGTCGGTCTTCACCAACTCGGTCGTGAACGACCAAAAGAGATTTTTATCCCGATCCCTTGCCACCCCCTGCAGGTGAAACTCGTAGTCCCCTTCGCAGGCGACCCACTCCTCCGCGATAAGCCCGCTCCCCAAGCCACTCAACAATCCAACAATCAAATATGCACGAATTCGAGAAACCATTCTTCGATTCTCATCCTCAAACCCGCGGACTGTAAAACCGGATTATTCAAAATCGACCCTCCTAGGAACTATTCATCCTACTTTCATGAGCATCGGGCTTTCCATACCCCGCATCGTAGGTAACCTTCACCTTGATGAAACGGCGAACCTCGGCCTCTCCCAAACAGATTCTCGAAGTCGCGCTCTGCGGCACCAGATCCAATGGAAAATCATTCTGAACCATTCGCCATGCAGTCAATTGACTACGCATCACCGAGCACGCTGGAGCCGACGCATCGACTGACCGTCGAGCAAATCGAGTTCTACCACGCCCACGGATATGTATCGGTCGACGCCGTCATGCCGGAGGGCGAAATCCCCGTAATCCGCGAAATCTACGATCGCCTATTCGACCCGGCCCGCTCCAACGCGAGTGCGGGTCTGCAAGACCTGGGCGGTTCGGGCAATACGACCGCTCCCGCAGTGCTACCTCAACTCCTGCAACCCGCCAAGTTTGCGCCCGAGTTGATGGACACTCAACTCGTGTGCAATCTCAAGGAGATCATGCAACAGTTGCTCGGACCCAACACTCCCATGGTGGGCGACCACGCCATCAATAAACCGCCGCACAACGCCGCCGCGACTCCGTGGCATCAGGACGAGGCGTATTGGGATCCAGCCAAATCATACTCCAGCCTCAGCGTCTGGGTGCCACTGCAACCGGCCACCACCCAAAACGGCTGCATGCACTTCATCCCCGACTCCCATCAACTTGAAATTGTGCCCCACCGCCCGGTTGACGACGACCCGCGCAAACTCGGCTTGGAAATCGAACCCAACACCGTCGACCTCAGTTCCGTCGTGGCCTGCGAACTCCCTGCGGGTGGCGCCACTATCCACTCAGGGCGCACCCTGCACTACACTCCGCCTAACAATTCAGATGATTTTCGCCGCGCTTACATCGTGATGGGATCGGCCGCCGAAACCACCCTCGAACAACCACGCGAATTCCCCTGGCAAACCCGCCAAGCGGCTGCCCACACCTAACCATCCTTCGTCCGCCTCAACCCACATGAAAATCGTAAATATTCAGGGCATTCCCGCCGAAACCTCCACCTCACCCAAAGGGGTCTACGGCGGCGCGTTCCAAGGACTATCACTTGCCCTCGGTCGCAAAGAGACGTCGACCGACCTCAACGAACGTCATCCGTTCGATGTTGAGATCACTCGCATCCCCGCTGGCAAAAAACTCTGTCCCTTCCACTCCCACAGTGCGCAGTGGGAATTCTACCACGTAACCGGAGGCCGAGGGTTCGCGCGCCACGTCGATGGCGAAGTGGAGGTCTCAACCGGAGATACTTTTATTTTCAAACCGGGCGAACCTCACCAGCTGCGCGCGGCGGATGACGAAGACCTCACGTTCCTCATTGTGGCCGACAATCCAATCGGCGAATCCTGTCACTATCCCGATAGCGACAAATGGCTCGTGCGCTCCCCCGATCGCCGGCTTATCCGTAGCGATGCTCTCGACTACTACGATGGCGAAGAGTGAATCCATCCGCACGCTGGAAGAAGCATTGGAGTATGTGCAGATAGTCAAAGTCTGCACGTTATTCAGTAACAAGATCGCAGGGCTGCCCTCCCTGTGGGACGCCGTGGATCTACCGGAGAGCGGCGGCGGCCGCACGAAATGGGACGCTCGAGTCGAGGCGATTTGGGCGTGGAAAAACGAACTGCCTGAGACGTATCCCGATGAGGTTTTCTATGGAAAGATCTCCGGAGGCCTAGCGGTCCTCATGTCGATGGATTATCTACGCGATGTGCATTATCCCAAAGCCCATCAACCGATTTCCCAGTGCAAAGATCTCGCCCAAAAGACGTTTGAAATCATCCGCCTCGATCCCGGCGAAACCGCCGAGATCCGCGCCACGGCAATGGACCGCCACGGTTGTTCCAAAAGCCAAGTTGAGACGACCCTCAAGCAACTACAAATCACCTTAAATATCGCCCGCGACAATACCCCGGGAATCAGCATGGACCGCTGGGTTCCATTTCAGGAGCTCTACGACGGTTTCCTAGAATAGATATTCTCACTGCGCGAACCAGACTGAGCCGGTCCCTCCCAAAGGACGCGGACAAGCCTCCGTCTCATTCACTGTTGAGTGGTCTGAGGTAGGGCGTGCTCGCCGAGCGCGCCGTTCCCATCGGAGCGGTTTTCCAGGCAGTTTGAAACAGCGATTTCGGCGAAACCGCCCTACCTCCGAAAAGCGTGCTTACCTCTTGGCGTCGAGGTCGAACGCGACTTCTCGCTTCTCCCACATTTGCACAAGTTGGGCGACTCTTTGCGGATGCTTATCCGCCAAATCGTTTCGTTCGGCACGATCCTTCGTGATATTGTAGAGTTCCCAGCGGTCATCGTTATCGCGACGCATCACGATCTTCCAGTCGCCTAGTCGCAACGCACGATTGCCTGAATGCTCGAAGTAAAACGGCCGCGCCTCCCATTCGGGGTCGCCGGCAAAGGTCTCAACCAAACTGAAGCCCGGTAAAGGAGGTGGTTGATTTACGGGTAGATTCTTCTTCCGGTTGTAATCCGCCGTTAAATTCGCGCCAGCCAGATCGAGCAGTGTTGGCACCACATCAATTGCGTGGGCCGGGGTTTGACGGAGCTCTCCCCGAGACTTGATTCCGGCGGGCCATGAAACGATGAACGGCGTCGAGATTCCTCCTTCGTGGTTCCAATGCTTATGCAAGGAAAATGGGGTATTCGCCGCCGTCGACCACCCCGGTCCAAGTGCGAGGTAGGTGTCCGCACTACCCAAAGGCGCTCCCACGGTGTGGCGATCGCCGCGGTTGATTTGTTCGGCCGTGGCCCCGTTGTCGGAAAGGAAAATTACGATGGTGTTCTCGCTCTGCCCCATGGCGGCGACTTGATCCATGACCCGACCAATTTCTTGGTCCATGCGATCGACCATCGCGGCGTGCACTTCCATCTTTCCGGCCTGAAATGCTCGCTGCTCGGCATTAAGAGTCGCCCACGGGATCGCGTTGCCCAATTCACCGGGATCAATCTGCTCTTCCAACTCCGTCTGACTTAGGCTCCACGGAGCGATGACGTCTTCCCGCATCCGTGCAAGTTTGCCATTATATATTCCCAGTTTTTTCAGTCGTTTTCGGCGTTCCTGTTGCAGCGCATTCCAGCCGATATCGTAGCGGCCCTTGTATTTCGCGATGTCCTCCGGCAATGCGTGCAGGGGAAAGTGAGGAGACGTGAATGCAAGGTAGAGAAAGAACGGCACGTCATCCTCTTCGGCAGCGTGCTCGCCGAGATACTCAATCGCCCGGGTGGCGATATTGCGGGTGGTATACTTTCCCTCGTCGCGTTTGGTGATAGGGAGTGCTTCGCCGTCGAGGAAGTGTCTTTCCGGACTGAAGAATCGATCATGGTCACGAAGTTGATAGGACCGCGTAAATCCCGCCGTCTCATGGGATGAGTCATGTTTCAAGTGCCACTTACCACTGGTGTAGGAGCGGTAACCCGCCTCATTTAAACGAGGACCGAGGAGAGTAAGCCAACTCGGCCACTCTTTCCCGATCCGCGGATCGATGCCTACTTGCTGCGCGTAATAACCGCTCATCAAAACAGCACGCGTCGGCCAGCAACGACCGGTATTGTAGAACTGAGTGAAGCGCAGTCCATCATCGGCTAACGCATCGAGATTTGGGGTCTCGATCTCGCCGCCGAAACTGCTCAGATCCGAGTAACCCAGATCGTCGGCTAGGATCAGAACAATATTGGGCTGAGCTGGTGAGGATTGGGCCGAACTCAGGGTAGCAATAATACAACCCATGAGCGCCCAGCGGATAAGGGGTAAGCACTTCACCCCTCAACCTCAATACACCTCCTTCAACGGGCAAGTGCAGATTCCGTCAAACTCAGCCCTTAAATATCGCTTCATCTCCAAGCATCAGATCCAGATCGAGCACATCGATCCGATTTGGGTGATCATTATTTCTCTCCGCAACACCTATGGGGTGTCAGATCGAATTGTTTGGATTTTCGACCACAATTCCAGCGCTCGTTCGTCATCCGGCATCATCTGCAAACACACCAAGAGCTTGTTTTCCACCTCCTAAATTCGGAGCACTTCCAGCAGCCATGCCGCTTGTTCGCGGTACATTTCGGCCGATAAGCCAAAGTGATGTTCAATATGCGACATCAGCATTAGGGCCTGCTTTACGTCGCCTTGATTAAAAGCACTTTTGATACCGCTTAAGTAGGTTTTAAATGCGTATTCTCGCAGCTTATTCAGTCGTTCGAGGTCACCACTTTGAGACTCATACTGGGACCACATTAGCAGCACATGCCCGGCCTGCCTGCCTGGGGTTACGATCAAACGAGGGGTGTTCAACCAATTTGCCAAAAAATGTCGGAGAGTTCGTCCACATAGGAAGTTGGAATAAGCTCCCGATCAACAATCCCAAAACTAGAAGACATCCCAAACCTGCCATCACCCGGGGGGCGTGAGTTCTACGACAAATCTGGATCCCTCCACCCGCCAATCCGGCCACCACTACGAGGTGACTGAGATAACTGTAACGATCGGGTGGCCAGGTAAGCTTTTCGGTAAAACCGAGACAGGGTAAAGAAATCGCTAGAAAACCAAACCATACTACCGCCGTCATGGGCAATCGGCGACGGCGAATCCAAATCACCACAGAGACAATCGCCACTGCCATCGGAACAGACACCACGATCACAACGTTTCCGAAGGACAGGTCTATGTGAGGCAAATTGGGCGTTAGATCGTAGAACCAAACCAGTCGGCTCAGCAGAGCCCCCACGATCGCTAAAGCAGTAATAGCGCGCTCACTGAGCCCAATACTTCCGAGATCCGGGGTATCAGAAAATATTCCGATGTCAAAAAATCGGACCCACAACGTCGCTGATAGTGCTGCCACCGCGGGAATGAAGAACGCCACCATCTTGCCCAACCATCGCCAAAGTTCCGGAGACCGCCACGACGGCACGCACTTCAAATAACCCCAATCCACCACAATTAGAAATAACCCGTAGCTCACCGTATGAGGATAGGTCCCGTAGGCGAATACGGCTGCGATCCACGATCCCAACAGCCACTTCATCCCAAACCCATTGGCTCCCGGCGGATGTGCTCGCAAATAAAGGGCAAACGACATCAGTAGCCAACCTGTCGCCATTGGATAGGTGGACGCGGTGACCCAAGCCACCGACTTAACTCGCAACGGATGCAGCGCCCAGGCCGCTGCGGCGAGCCACGCGGCACTTTCGATCATCGACTCCGTTGCCGCCTCTCCAGACCACCGCGCCAAAATTTGGCGCAACAGTAGAAAGAACCCCACCGCCACGCCCACATGCAAAAGCAAATTAAACCCATGCCAAGCCACCGGATTCAGTCCAAATTGCCGATGCAGTATCCAACCAGTGAACCAGTGAACCGGCTTGAATCGCATAGCCTGAACCGAGCTAAACCAACGTCCGACTAATTCTCCGCTAAACTCAGCCTGAATGAGTTCATTTTGAGTAACGTTGAAATCATCGTCCCACCGCCAAAAATGGAAGCCATGAACGGGGGGAAATGCGCCCCAAACCAATAGAGCCAGCAGCGCACTCTTGCCCCAAAGCGGGGTTCAGGAAAAGGCGTTCATCGTGAATCTCGACCCGCTTTCTCGAGATCCGTCCTTCGAGCCTCGGAATATTGGTTTACCTCACCTGCAAGGTGTCGCCTTCGAAAGTCAGATCTAGGCCGGGCACTTCAACCGCCTTGCGAGTCCCGTCCTTGTGCACACGTCCCGCGATCCAGGCGTCGTAACCGCTGGCTTGGGCCGCCGCGAGGGTGGCTTGAGCATCGGCCGGGTTCACGTAAGCGGCAAATCCCACGCCCATGTTGAATGTGGCGTAAGCTTCTCGAAGTTCGATCGGACCTTTCTCCATCAAAAACTTGAAGAGCGCGGGCTCCGGGCGGATCTCGTTGATTTCGTAAACGAATGGCTCATCGAGTCGCAGGAGTTTGCGCCAGCCGTGGCCGGTGACGTGTGAAACGTAGTTTAATTTGATACCGCGTTTTTGGCATTCTCGCACAAAAGCGACATAGATCACTGACGGTGCCAGTAGGGCTTCACCATAAGTGCGATCATCGCCGTGGCCCAATGGGGTGGCATAACCGTCTGGCAGATTATCGGCGATCATGCGGCACAAGGTCAGACCATTGGTCTGCACCCCAGAAGACGCCAAGAATAAGATCACATCGCCGTCTTGGGCATCACCCACAATACGGAGTTCTTTGGGCGCAATCTTGCCCATGGCCGAACCGGCCAAACAGATCGAATCCGGTTCGATGATACCGCGCAAAGTCGGAGTCTCTCCGCCGCCCCAGACGGCACCAGACATCCGGCAGGCCTCGGCCCAGCCGTCCACCAAGCTCTGCGTGCGCTCAGCGTTGCTGAACCAGCTCGAGTCACCCACCGCCGCGTGCATCGCCAACGAGATGGGCAATGCACCGCAGGTAATCAGATCATTGACGATTGTCGCTACGGTATCGATCGCCACTTCACGGTAGAAGGTCTTGCCCGACTGATTAAGCACGGCATCGGCCACGAGGTTCTTGGTGCCGAGACCTTCCTCGACGTGAGCGAGATAATGGTCCTCCGCTTCGATCAAGTAGCAGCTCTCGCCCCGCGTGGCAGCAGGTTCGGAGTAACCATGATCGGTCAATAGATCAGAAGTGGTCTTGGCCGCCTTCTGGCAGGCACGCTTAAACGCATCGAGTTCGTCGTATCGGACGCCGGAAGAATCGTAGGATAGGCTCATGGAGATTTTAGATTTTGGAATTCTGATTTTCGATTAATCGCGGAACTAGCGATTACCTTTGTGGTAGCCGATGCGTGGTTTCTTGGATTCGGCGTCTTCTACTGGAGGAGCATCGAGCAGAGGTTGAATACGTGCGATCAATTCTTGTAAAACCACATCGTGCTCGAGCAACCGCCGGTCAATTTCAGCCACTCGCTTAAGAATGGTTTTCGACGCTAACATCTCGTCGCGCATGCGCACAAACGCCTTGATCAGGTAAAGACTCATCTGCACGGCGTGGTCGCTCTTGAGCACCGTCGCGGCCATCAGAGCGCCATGTTCTGTAAAAACTAAGGGACTGGATCGGCGGCCTCCACGGCCCTCGTTTGATGACGCATTTTGCGACCTCAAAGCGACAAACTCTTGATGATTAAGCTGAAAGCAAAACTCCAAGGGGAACTTCGCATCATTTCTCCGGACCGCCGCATTGAGCCGTTTCGTCTCCACGCCATACATCTCAGCGAGGTCACTATCGAGCACGACCTGCTGTTTGGGCACCGCATAAATAGGCGGCGGGTTCGGTGTTTTGACAACGGCTTTTCTAGGCATCGAAAGGTCTCAATACGAACGTGCGTCGCTGTTTTCGAAGTAATTAATGTAGGCTTGATTCACGACACGGAATCCACCGGGGGTCGGATAATTACCGGTAAAGAACCAGTCACCCGAATGATTGGGCACCGCCGCATGGAGATTATCCACCGTCTGATAAATCACTTCAACTTCACCTGCCCATTCCACGTTCTTCGGATATACAATGCGGCTGATCTTCGCTGAAATTTGCTCGGGCGTGAACGGTGTGTAGATCTTTTTGACGTGATTTACCTGTTCGCCGGTTTCGACTGCTTTGAGGCAATCCTGATAAACTTCGGTCAAAATATCTTCCTGACCGGTTTCCTTCAACAGCGCCACGGTGGCTTCGAACGCGATAAACTTTCCGATCTCCGACATATCGATGCCGTAGCAATCCGGATAACGAATCTGCGGCGCCGTGGAAACTACGACGATCTTGCGAGGATTAAGCCGAGTCAGGATACGCAGAATCGATTTACGTAATGTCGTGCCCCGAACAATGGAATCATCCACACAGACCAGGTTATCCTTACCGGGTTCAACCGAGCCGTAACTGATATCGTAAACGTGACTCGCGAGTTGGTTACGGAGGTTTTCCTGCCCAATGAAGGTGCGAAGTTTAATGTCCTTACTCACCACTTTCTCGGCTCGAGGCCAGTTGCGCAGGATCAGCTCATCAAGTTTCTCTTCGGTCAGCTCACCTGCTTGCGACGCGCGCAAGATCTCGTCCTTCACTTCTAGGCGCCGCTTTTCATGCAGGGCTGCAACCATACCGTAGTAGGCGACTTCCGCGGTGTTCGGGATGAAACTAAAAACAGAGTGCGCCCAATCATTCTCGACCGCCGCGACCACTTGATCAACCAACCGCGCGCCGAGAGCTTTTCGTTCCCGGTAAATATCGATGTCGTTACCGCGGGAGAAGTAGATGCGCTCAAACGTGCAGGAGGTGCGCGGCATCTCCGGCTGGAACGCGGTGGAGGTCATTACGCCATCGCGTTTGATGACCATGACATGACCCGGAGGCACCTCTTCGACCTCCGCTAGTTCGAGGTCAAATACGGTCATCAGTGGCGCCCGCTCGGAAGCGAAGGCGATGACTTCATCGTTCTCAAAATAGAAACAGGGCCGGATGCCCGACGGGTCACGGGCAACGAACGCGTCGCCGTTGCCTACGGCACCAGCCAACACGTAACCGCCATCCCACTTGTCGCCAGCATGTTTGAGCACCCGGGCAAGATCGAGTTCCTTGCTGATCCGGGCCGAAATCTCACGGCCGGGTAGCTTTTCTACATCCCGCAGATAGCGGTATATATTGGTGTGCTCTTCATCGAGGAAGAATCCGATCTTCTCCAACAACGCCTGGGTGTCCGTCGCGAAGATCGGATGTTGCCCCATCGAGATGAGGTTGCTGTTAAGTTCAGCCGTATTGGTAAGATTGAAGTTGCCGCAGAGCGCGAGGTTGCGGGTCGGCCAAGGGCTGCGCCGAAAAAACGGATGGCAGGAGCTGATGTTGTAGCCGCCACTCGTGCCGTAACGTAGGTGCCCGAGCAGGAGTTCGCCGCCGAAATCGAACTTCTGTTTCACCGTATCAGCGAATTCGGGGTGGATGGTGCCCTTGTCGACCTGTTTGTGGTAATTCCCCAGCAGCTGCTTGAAAATCTTGTCGAGCGGATTGGACTTCACGCAGCGCTCGCGGAACATGAAAGGCTCCCCGGCCGGCATATCGAGTTTCACACAAGCGACACCCGCGCCGTCTTGGCCCCGGTTGTGCTGTTTCTCCATCAGGAGATAGAGTTTGGTCACCCCCCACAGCGGAGTGTCGTATTTTTCCTGATAATACTGGAGCGGCTTTTTGAGCCTCACCATCGCGATGCCGCATTCGTGGGTAAGTTTATCGCTCATTTCCGGCCCCGTTGAGTTGAATGCGGTCGTGCGTCGCAGTTGCAGTCAGGCCGGTTTGTTCCGGACGAGGCGTGGGGGAGTTTTCTCACGAGTGTTAAAGTGACTAATCACGAGTGGATGGACCCGCCGGTCAATGAATTTTCCGGTTCAAGGCGTGGAAAAATGATCGAAGGGGGACTGAGCCGCTTGACCGGGCCCGTTCGGTCTGGAATCTTGGCCCCCCCTCGAACCATGTTGATCCTGCGCGGCTCTCCCGCTCTCTCTCCTTTCCGACTCCAAAAACGGCTCTCCAGCCTCACAGCTGCTGGTGTGCCCGTTCGGCGCATCTCCGCCCACTTCGTCCATGTGGTCGAGACCTCGGCGGATCTTTCCCCTGAAGAGGAGGCCATTCTGAGCCAAATCCTCACCTACGGGCCGAAACGAAGCGGTGCTGACCTGACCGGTCTCACGCAGGTTGTCTCCCCCCGTCCTGGCACGATTTCGCCTTGGTCGTCCAAGGCCACTGACATCGCCCATATCTGTGGTCTGAGCACTGTGCTCCGCATCGAACGGGTGATCGCCTATACGCTAGAACTCGATAATTCTGCTCTGGCTAAGCCTTTATCAAATCTGGATGCCAATCAGATCGCCACCTTGCGGACCGAGCTGCACGACCGGATGACAGAAAGCGTTTTAAATTCCCTCGAAGACTGCTCGACGCTCTTCCAACACGAGTCGCCTCGTCCCATGGCCTCCGTTCCAGTCTTGGCGAAGGGCCGTGCTGCCCTCGAAACCGCCAATCGCGACCTCGGGCTCGCCCTGGCGGACGACGAGATCGACTACCTCGTCGAGGCCTTCATCAAGCTCGACCGCGATCCCAACGACATCGAGCTGATGATGTTCGCCCAAGCGAACTCCGAACACTGTCGCCACAAGATCTTCAATGCTTCGTGGGATATCGATGGCGAAGCGCAGGAGAAGTCGCTCTTCGCGATGATCCGCAATACTTACAAACTCCACTCGGAAGGCATCCTTTCAGCCTACAAAGACAACGCCTCTGTCCTCGTCGGCACCCGAGGCGGTCGATTCTACGTAGATCCGAAGACCGGAGAATACGCCGCGCATGACGAGGATATCCACATCCTCTGCAAGGTTGAGACCCACAATCACCCCACCGCCATCTCCCCCTTCGCCGGCGCCGCCACCGGTTCGGGCGGCGAAATTCGTGACGAGGGAGCCACCGGCCGGGGTTCGAAGCCCAAGGCCGGCCTGACCGGATTTACGGTTTCCAATCTCCGTATTCCCGGCGCCGAACAACCTTGGGAGCAAGATCACGGCAAACCCGAGCGCATCGTTTCCGCCCTAGATATCATGACTGAAGGCCCATTGGGCTGTGCCGCTTTCAACAACGAATTTGGCCGACCCGCGATCAACGGCTACTTCCGGACCTTCGAACAAGAAGTGCCTAAAGCTGTAGCCGGGGTCGCTGCCCCGGGAGCCCCGACCACCGAGATTCGCGGCTACCACAAACCGATCATGCTGGCTGGTGGGCTCGGTAGCATCAAAGCCGACGACGTCGAAAAGGGCGATATCCTCCCTGGGGACAAACTCATCGTGCTCGGCGGCCCCTGTATGCTCATCGGATTGGGCGGAGGCGCAGCGTCCTCTATGGCCAGCGGCACCGGCAACGAAGACTTGGATTTTGCTTCCGTCCAACGCGAGAACCCCGAAATGGAGCGCCGCGCCCAAGAGGTCATCGATCGCTGTTGGTCACTCGGCGACGAAAACCCAATTTCCTTCATCCACGACGTCGGAGCCGGAGGCGTCTCCAACGCCCTCCCCGAACTCATCAACGATGGTGGCCGCGGCGGCAAATTCGACCTACGCGCCTTGCCCAACGACGAGCCGGGCATGTCGCCCATGGAAATTTGGTGCAACGAATCACAGGAGCGCTACGTCATGGCCGTGCCTCCCGATCGACTCGCTACCTTCGAGCAAATCTGCGTCCGCGAACGTTGCCCCTTCGCGGTTGTCGGTGAAGCCACCACGGAAAAGGACCTTGTCCTCGATGACCCCCACTTCGAGAACCGCCCCATTGATCTCTCTCTGGACGTTCTGCTCGGCAAACCCCCGAAGATGCATCGGAGCGAGACCACGCTACAACGACCGCTTCAACCGCTGGTGATCGGCGACTGCACCTTGGCTGAGGCCGCTCAGCTCGTCCTTGGGCACCCCACCGTCGCCGACAAAACTTTCCTCATCTCTATCGGGGATCGCACCGTTACGGGACTGATCTGTCGCGATCAGATGGTCGGCCCTTGGCAAGTTCCTGTCGCCGATTGCGCCGTCACGGCCGCCTCCTTCGATGTGAATACCGGCGAAGCCATGGCTATCGGAGAACGCACTCCCGTCGCCGTGAACAACGCCGCCGCTTCCGCGCGCCTCGCCGTCGGTGAGGCCCTCACCAATCTCGCCGCAGCCCAAATCGGCGACATCGGCAAAGTGAATCTCTCTGCCAATTGGATGGCCGCTCCCGCCATCCCCGGCGACGCCGCCGATCTCTACGCCGCCGTTAAAGCCGTCGGAATCGAACTCTGCCCCCAACTCGGTATTACCATTCCGGTCGGCAAAGATTCCATGTCGATGAGCACAGCTTGGGAACAAGACGGGGCGTCTCGGCGCGTGACCGCTCCTACCTCTCTGATCGTCTCTGCGTTCGCCCCCGTAAGTGACATCCGCAAGTCGCTCACCCCACAACTCGCGGCTGATCGCGACACGGAATTGATCCTGATTGATCTCGGACGAGGGCGTAATCGTCTCGGCGGCTCGATTCTCGCTCAAGTACTGGGTCAGATGGGTGAAGATCCCGCCGATCTGGATTTTCCGGTAGCACTGAGAAGCTTCTGGTCAGCCATCCAAGCACTGGGTCACAACGGCCATATCCTAGCCTACCACGATCGCTCCGACGGCGGGTTGTTTACGACGGTTGTCGAAATGGCTTTCGCGGGGCACCAAGGCGTCTCCATGGATCTTTCTACCCTGGATTCCAACGATCCGATGTCGGCTCTCTTTGCGGAAGAACTCGGCGCTGTGATCCAAGTGGGTCGGGCCCAAAAACCTGCTGTTGAAGAAATCCTTAACCGATTTGGATTAGCCGACTGCAGTCGCTCTATCGGAACTACGAATCCGTATAATCAAATCAATATTTGTCGAGATGGTGCCGAGATCTATCGGGAAGAGCTAAGCACGCTGCGAGCCACGTGGTCCCAAGTGACTCACCAAATGGCTCGCCGCCGCGACAACCCGGAGTGCGCCGACCAAGAACAAGTGCTCCGCACTGATCTTTCCGACCCCGGTATCCGTCCAAGGGTCACGTTCGATATGAATGCGGTCACCAGATTTGCGGAACGACCTCGCTTAGCCGTGCTGCGTGAACAAGGCGTGAACGGCCAAAACGAAATGGCGGCGGCGTTCGATCGTGCTGGTTTCCTCTCCATCGATGTGCACATGACCGATATCATTGAAGGTCGCGTCGATCTTGCCGACTTCCGCGGCCTAGCGGCCTGCGGTGGATTCAGCTATGGCGACGTGCTGGGCGCCGGTGAAGGTTGGGCTAAGAGTATCTTATTCAACCCCCGAGCACGCGAGCAGTTCACCGCGTTCTTCGCCCGCGAAGACACCTTCGCTCTCGGCGTCTGCAACGGCTGTCAGATGCTCAGCAATCTGAAATCCATCATTCCCGGAGCGGAAGCATGGCCTCACTTCGTGCAAAATCAGAGCGAACGCTACGAAGGCCGCTATGTTTCGCTGAAGATCGAGGAAAGCCCGAGTATCCTGTTCAAAGACATGGCCGGTAGCGTGCTCCCCGTCGCGGTCGCACACGGCGAAGGGTATGCTGAATTCAACGATCGTGGAGCCGCGGATACATTCAGCTCCAGCGGGCAAGTTTCGGCTCGTTTCGTCGATGGTCACCACGAAACCACCGAGCACTACCCACTCAATCCCAACGGTTCGCCACTCGGCATAACCGCGCTGACGACCACGACCGGCCGCGTCACCATCATGATGCCGCATCCGGAACGCGTATTCCGATCCCGCTGCATGAGCTGGTCCCCCAACGAATGGGGGGAAGACAGCCCATGGATGAAACTCTTCCGTAACGCCCGCGAATGGGTGGGTTGATCAAGGCCCCTCCAATGGTCCATTGAACGCACCCTACAACAGTTAGGTTGACGTTAAGGAGTGATCGTCCCCCAAACTGGCTCTCTTCATGCGCCGTTCGTTATTCGCTGCCCTTCTCTGCTTGGTTCCATTCACAGCCGCCAAGGCTCAGACTGATTTCTGTGATTCCCTCAAGAATCTCGGCTATCTCTACCAATCCGAGGATGGACCGATAAACTTGGTAAAACTCTATGGCATGGCTCAGTTCCAAGCCGGATACATCAACGGCACCGATTCAGCCGGAAATTCCTTCTCGGATTCCCAAAACGAATTCCGCCGGATTTGGCTCGGAGGAGATCTCAGATTTTGGGACGCCTTTTTATTCAAAAACACCTTCAGCGTAACCCAGGGTAAAAACGCGTCGACGGGCAGTCAGAAGATCGACTTCAAGCATTTCCGGAATCTTCATGTCTTGGTCGATTTCGCCAAATTTAAGGATGCCTCCGGCGACTGGAAACGTCTCGAGTTCGGCTACGGTCGCCGCAGTTTGAAACTCGCAGACGAATGGCAAAAATCTGCCACTCACTTCGATCCGGTCGAACGCTCCCCGCTGTCCAACAAACTTTGGCCGACCGACGCAGGTGGATCCCATCCGGCGGGATTCTGGATGCGCGCCGCTCGTGGCCAAGACGATGTCCAATTCGGCGTATTCTCCACCACTCAGGACGATGAGTTCCCGGGCTGGGAAGACGGCACCCTGCTCTATGGCGAATGGTCACACAAACTCGCTGAAAAGTCGGGTTGGAAGTTACGCCAACTGGTATTCAGCGGATTCACCCAAGGCACGAGTGCGGCCGACCAGAAACTCGCCCGCGGCCTCGAATGGGGTGGTTCCGCCATTCTCCGACTCCATAGCGGGGCGTGGGAATTTAACTCTACTCTCGGCGGGGGCAAAAACGGCGAGTCATCCCGTTCCTCCCGTGAAGGCACCTTCTGGGGCGTTTCCTTCATGCCCATGTATTGGTTGGTGGAAAACAAGCTCAAGCTCGTCTCCCGCTACCAAATGCAACACGCCTCTAATGCCCAAGGCATTCGCTTGAACAGTCGTTACGCGCGCTCGGCTGGAGCCCGAGGTGAAGCCGACATGTCCCTGACCGGAGGCCGAGGCGATCGTCACCACAATGTGTATCTGGGAATCAATTACTACTTTTGTGGCGACAATCTGAAGCTCGTCTCGGGCATTGAATACGATGACATTCAATCCGCCGCCGGCAATGTCTTCCACGGCTGGACCGCCAGTTCAGCGCTCAGAGTGTATTTCTAGCCCAAAACCCGTCCGCCTTCGCTACCCCGTTCTCAATCTTTCTCGTTCTTCTTTCTCTTTCTCTTTCCCCCAACCCTGCCTCACCGTCACTCTCCTCCGACCAGTAGGATAAAGAGGAAAGAGAAAGAGCTTCACATCTTACTTTCCAAAAATTTTCACCCCACTACCCCCACCCTCCAACCCCTGTCTCTTATACACATCTCCGAGCCCACGAGACCGAGGCTGAT
>CAJXQX010000046.1 GCA_913058185.1 uncultured Verrucomicrobiota bacterium | reverse complement strand
TCCGCGAACCCGCGTCATGCCGTTCAGCTCGCCGGATTGTTCCCAACGATAGACCGTGCCGAATTCGGCGAGGCGAACCGGCAAATCCCGATAGGAATGCGGCTGTGAGTCGAAGATTTTAATGTGATGCGGGCAGTTCATCGGCTTCAGCATGAAGCCATCCAGAATCTGCGTGGGATCCATTGTGCGTTCGGGGGGAATGGTTTCCTGACCGGTGCGTTGATTGATTTCGGCCGCAAAATGAGGCGAAGCCGCTTCGAGGCGCGAGGTGAGTTCGGCGCAGGAACAGCCTTCACCGGCCAGGCGAGCGAGATCCTGGGGTTCGGGGATGGCCGGAAATTGAGACTCCTTGTAGTAGGGGAAGTGGCCGGACGTTTTGTAGAGATCGAGTTTGCCGATGTGGGGCGTGAAGACCTGTTCGTAGCCCTGCTTGCGCAACTCGTCGCCGATGAAGTTCTGCAACTCTTGGCGGATGATTGAGCCGTTTGGCGTCCAGAGGATAAGGCCTTGCCCTACATCTTCATCGATGACGAAGAGCTTCAGGTCCTTGCCGAGTTTACGGTGATCACGAGCGCGAGCTTGCTCGATGCGCTCCATGTATTCGGCGAGTTCGTCCTTGGTGGTGAAAGCCGTGCCGTAGATGCGTTGCAGTTGTTTGTTCTTCTCGTCGCCCCGGTGATAGGCGCCGGCAATCGAAAGCAGTTTGAACGCCTTGATCTTCTTGGAGTAACGCACGTGGGAACCGGCGCAGAGATCCTTGAATTCGCCGTTCTCGTAAAACGAAATCTGTTCGCCCTCGGGAATGTCGTCGAGGCGACCCAGTTTGTAGCGTTCTTGACCGCGTTCCTTGAGAATTTCGATGGCTTCTTCGCGTGAAACTTCGGAGCGACGGAAGGCCTGGTTCTCTTTGATAACCTTGGTCATCTCGGCCTCGATGCGTTCGAGATCCTCAGCGGTGAATTTGTGGTCTAGATCGAAATCGTAATAGAATCCGGTGTCGGTAGGAGGTCCGATATCGAGCTTGGTCTCGGGAAAGAGGCGGAGCACTGCAGTGGCTAAAACGTGCGAGCACGAGTGGCGCAATTCTTCGAGGGGAGTCATGGACATGGTGGTAAAGTAGCGAGTAGCGAGTAGTGGGTAGCGAGTAGAAATTGCCGCGTTATTGTAGTCGAATAGAGAGTCGTATGCTCGCTACTCGCTACTGTCTACTTGGTTCTAAGTCATAGCCGTCTTTGCGGTCTTTCATGGTCCAACCGGCAGTGATAATCTCAGCGCGAAGAACGTCGGCCGCTGGCCAATCCTTGGCTTGCTTGGCTGCCCAACGTTTTTCGGCGAGTGCGGTGATGTCAGCCGGGATTTCGATGATCGTTTCGGCGGGGGGAGTCAGATCGAGTCCGATGGCAAACATGATCCGGTCGAAAGTAGCGGCGTCTGCGTCACCGGTTCCTCGGTTGATGATTCCAAAAAGTGCGCCGAGAGCGGCGGGGGTGTTCAGGTCGTCGCGTAAGGCATCGAATACGCCGTCGAATTTGGCCGGATCACCGGTTTGGTTGGCGATTGCCGCCCGGAAACCACGCAGAGTCTGCAAAGCCTTCTCTGCGGCGGTCAGCGAGCTGAGCATGAAGTTGAGTTGCTTGCGGGGGTGTCCGGCCAGCAGCACGTAGCGCAGAGCCACGGGTGAGTGTCCCATCTCCTTTAGCTGATCGAGCGTATAGAGATTGCCGAGCGACTTGCTCATCTTCTTGCCGTCAACCAACAGATGCTCGCTGTGATACCAGTGATGCGCGAATTCGGTGTCGTTGCAGCATTCGCTCTGAGCGATCTCGTTTTCGTGGTGGGGGAAAAGTAGATCCACGCCGCCGGTGTGAAGGTCGATGGTCGCGCCGAGATGCTTTTTGCTCATCGCGCTGCACTCGATGTGCCAGCCGGGACGGCCTTCGAATGTGCCTTTTGGGCCATCCCATTTCACGTCGCCGTCTTCAGGCTTCCAAGCCTTCCACAGGGCGAAGTCGGTGCCGTCTTCCTTTTCGTCGGCATCCACGCTGCTGGTGTCTTTACCGGTGTTGCCGGCTTCGAGGGCGGAGCCTGCTTTGAGCTCGCGTTCCTTAACGCGGGAGAGGCGGCCGTAGTTGTCGAACGAGGAGACTTTGAAATACACCGAGCCATCGGCAGCGCGGTAGGCGTTACCTTTGTCCATGAGCACCTGGATCATGTTAACTTGCTCGGGAATGTGATCGGTGGCGGCCGGTTCGACGTGCGGGATCAAGCAGTTGAGCGCGGCGCAGTCGGCATGGAATTTTGCCGTCCATTCCTGGGTGACCTCGGTCAGGGGGCGTTTTTCCTCCCGGGCTCTTCGGATCGTCTTATCGTCGACGTCGGTCAGGTTGCGAACGTGGCGCACCTTGTCCGCGCCGAACTCGAGTTCGAGCATGCGACGGATGATATCATTGACCACGAACGAACGGAAATTGCCGATATGGGCGGCGGCATAGACGGTCGGTCCACAGTTGTAGAAACGGTAAACCCCATCGTCCTGGGAAGGCGTGACGGGGCGAAGAGAGCGAGATAGAGAGTCGTGAAGCTGCAAAGCCATGATCGTAAGGGCAATAACGTGAACCTTTCTTCCCCCGAAAATCCAACCCAATCTCGATAATCTCCTCCCCCCTCCAAAATCGAAACTCAGTGAAGTTTAACCATATTGGTTAAACTTGAGGTTGGGTGTTCCATTCTGACTTTAACCAATATGGTTAAAGTCACGGTAAGAGGGTTTAGGGTTACGGTTAGTTGGGCGAGTTGAGGGCAGAGGGTTAATTGGCGATTTTGGGAGTGGCGGAACGGGGTGGGTGGTGTAGATCGTTGGGATCATGTCTTTTGATCGTCCCCTTGATTTGGTTGAGCGCCCTCGTCGTCTTCGTCGCACCGCGTCGCTTCGTGCGATGGTGCAGGAAACCGTTTTACGTCCGGCAGATTTCATCGCGCCCCTGTTCGTGATCGATGGCAAAGGCGCCCCGCAGCCGATTAAATCCATGCCGGGCGTGTATCGCTACAACGTTAAGGATTTGGTGAAGGAGTGCCGGGCTTTGCACAAACTCGGCGTCCCTGCAGTGGCGTTGTTCCCGAAGCTCGCGGCGAAGTTTAAGAATGAGGATGGTTTCCATGCGCTCGACGAGGATGGATTGATCCTCCGCGCGGTGCAGGCGGTAAAATCCGCGGTGCCGGAGCTGACGGTTATCACCGATGTGGCCCTCGATCCTTACACCACTCACGGGCACGACGGCGTGCTGACGGCGAAGGGTGACGATGTGGATAACGACCGTTCGGTGGCGATTCTCAGCGAGATGGCGGTGCTGCAGGCCGACGCCGGCGTGGATATCGTGGCGCCTTCGGATATGATGGATGGCCGGATCGGAGCGATTCGCGAAGCCCTCGATGATGCGGAGCACACCAACACCGCCATCATGGCTTACTCGGCCAAATTTAATTCGGCCTACTACGGTCCATTTCGTGATGCCGTCGGCAGCAGCCAAGCGGCCGGCACCCGTTTGCTTAGCAAGGCGACCTATCAACTCGATCCGGCCAATCGTCGCCAGGCGCTCAATGAAGCGGGCTTGGATGAAGATGAAGGGGCAGATTTTATCATGGTGAAGCCTGCCGGAGCCTATCTGGACATCATCCGAGAGGTGAGGGATCAGGTTGGAAAACCTGTGGCCGCCTACCAAGTTTCGGGTGAATACGCCCAGATCCATGCAGCAGCCAAACTGGGTTGGCTCGATCTCGAGCGTTGCCGTCACGAGTCGTTGGTCGCGATCAAACGGGCCGGCGCGGATCTGATTCTCACCTATTTCGCCAAAGACATGGCGAAGTTGCTCGGTTGAGCCTAGGATGACGCCGTGAAAAAACCGGCAACATGGCAGTTCATGGTGATTGCGGTGCTTCTGATGGGGCTCGGCGGAGGTGTCACGTATTGGATTCAACTGAGTCGTTTGCAGGCTGAGTGGGCCTCGTGGGTTCCGGAGCGCCCCAAAGGGGTTGCGATTTCGGCAGAAGTTGACGCTAGGGAATCGCGGATCCGTTTGGGAGAGGTGACGGCATTAGCGCAGGTAGCGGAGTGGTATCGATCGGAACGCCACGTCTCCGCCGCCCTGATTGCTTATGAAACACTCATACGACTCGAACCCCAAAAGGGCGAGTGGTGGCTGGGCGCGGTGGCGGTTGGCGCTCATGGCGATCGCCGAAAGGCGAAGACACAGTTGAGTCGAGCTCGAGAGTTGGGGGTCCCGGATGCTCAAATGGATTTCCAGATGGGGCTGCTGGCGGAACGGTTAGGAGAGCAGGTGGACGCATTGACAGACTATCGGCGAGCCGTTGACCGAGACGCGACCCTCCGGCCGGCGTGGAGTCGGTTGCTGACGTTGTATCGATCCATTGGAGACGAGAAGGCAGCCAGAGAGGCGTTTGAGGCGGCCTTGGCAGCCAACCCCGATGCGCCGGAGCTGTTAATGGATCGGGGACGGCGCTTCCGGGAACGAGGTAATTGGCAGCAAGCATGGGCGGACTTTGAGCGGGTGCGTGAGTTGCACCCCGAATTTAAATCGGCGTGGCATGCTGCAGCTCAGATGTTGTTTCAGCTGAATCGTCCGGATGAGGCGAGGGCGCTGCTGGATGAGCGGTTGCAGGAAAATCCTGAGGATTGGACGACGTTGATGTTGCTGTGCGTCGAGGCGATCTCGGCGGAAAATAAGACCGAAGCTGATCGGTGGATCGAACGACTGGCGAAAATTGCTCCCACGGCCGACCAACATGATTGGGCTACCATGGTGCTGGTCTACCAATCGACATTCGGAGAGGCTCCGCCGAAATCGCAGCGTTGAACTAAAACGCCGAACGATCGATCTGCAGGGAATCGCCGGGGAGGAGCTTGGGGTCTTCGCCTGGGCTCTTTTGCGCGAGGCGTGCGTCGAGGGTGTAGGCTTTTTGATCCCGGACGACATTGTTAGCGTTCTCTTTGGCGTAGAGGGTGAAGCCGCCAGCCGCTTGGATGGCTTTGGTCATCGTCAGATCGGGGGTCCATTCGATGCGGCCGGGACGCTGAACTTCGCCGCCCACTTAGACGAAACGTTCGGTGACGCTCACCGATACGTCGATGGTGCGGTAGAAGTCACGCTCGATGTAGGTAGACCGGATCAGGGCGGAGAGTTCGGACGATGTCAGCCCTTGAGCCTTTAATCCGCCGATGAAGGGCAGGGAGATGGTGCCTTCATCGTCGAGTTGCACCTCGTGTTGGCTCGGGTTTGGGATTCCTTGGAGGGAAACGCCCAAAGTGTCGCCTCGGCGCAGCAGGGCGGCGGATGCGGCATCGGGGAGGCGCGGGTTGCTGCCGGTAGCATTCGGAGACGTTGACGTCTCGCATCCGGTCCCGAATCCAGCGGTGGCCAGGAGGAGTAAAGCAGTGCAAAAGCGAATCGCCCGGGATGTCATGTTCGCAGTTCAGCGACTCCCGGCTGGGACGAAAGCAAAAAGCGCGACCCTTTTACCGGGTCGCGCTGAAATTTCAGTAAGATGAGTAGGACAGAATGCTAGTCGCGACTCTCTTCTTTTTTGTCGTCCTCTTCTTCGTCGTCCTCGTCCCATTTGAGGGAGGAGTCGCCTTTGAGGGATTTTTCACCCTCTTCGTCGATATCTGGCAGATCGGTGTCGCCGACATCTTCTTCGTCGGAATCTTTTCCGTCGTCATCGTCGTCGGTTTCGAATCCGGCCGGCGTGTAATCGATAATGGCGGTCAATTCGTCGAAAGAGTGGACCGCTTTGCCTTCGATGAAGCTGGCGTTCTGGTCTTCGCGAATCTCGTCCTCGACTTCATCGACGGTGAGAGGGGACTCGAAATCAATGACGTCGTTGAGCAATTTGACGCGGCAGCGAGTCAGATGATCAAGTAGATCGGCGTAGGGGCCGTTCTCATCGTCCACAATGTCGGGCAGCGTGAATAGCTTTTCGTCGGTATCGAAGATGGAGTCCTTCACTCGCTTGAGGCGCACTTTGCCATCACCGAGATCTTTATCGATCCGAAATGTGATGAATGCGACGTCGAGAAGATCCTCGTCGAAACCGTAGTCGCGTAGGGGATCGACCGAGTCGATGAGGTGGTCTACTTGGCGGGGGTCAACGATGCTGAGACCGTCGACGTCCCAGCGGACTGAATCGCTGACTTCAGTGACCCACCAGTTGTGGTCTTCACCGAGTCGAACGACGCACCAATCGAGAGATGTTGTGGAGTTTGCCATATTGCAGATGAGCTAGGTCATTCGCAGCAAAAAGGGGCGAATTCCCACGAGTCAAACCACGAAAACACTTTCTTGTGACAATTGTTCAATTAAAGTTTTCATATAAATGCATTTAGTTGGGGTGAAATAACGATTTCAGGAGTGGAGAAACGGCGATTCTTGCATTTTTGAAAGTGACTTTCAGGCTTCGGGTTCGATGGACTTTCTCTACGAGAAATTATTAAGACCGCTGCTGTTTAAGCAGGATTCTGAAAAAGCACATGAACGTGGCGTGAGTGCGATGGCGCTACTCGGGCGGATTGCACCGGTGCGAAAAGTCCTCGAATCGTGGCATCGACTACCGTTCGATCGGTTCGATCCGGTAGAAGCTTTTGGTCTGAAATTCCCCAACGCGGTGGGTTTGGCGGCTGGTTTCGACAAGAACGCTCGGGCATGGCCCGCCGCGGCGGCGATGGGGTTTGGGCACGTGGAAATCGGCACGGTCACGGCCTTGGGCCAACCGGGGAACCCTCAGCCGCGGATGTTTAGGTTTCCGGAGCAAGAAGCGGTGATCAATCGCATGGGATTCAATAACGAAGGCGCCGAAGCGGTCGCGGCGCGATTGGCGCAGCAATCTCCTCGGGGCCAACGGCTGATCCCGCTGGGGGTCAATATAGGGAAATCGAAAGTCACCGAACTTGATGATGCCGTAGCGGACTACTTGAAGAGTTTTGCCCTTTTAGCCGATTATGCCGACTATCTGGTGCTCAACGTTTCCAGTCCCAATACTCCCGGACTACGGGAGCTACAGGATCAGGATCGTCTGCGGGAGCTCCTCGGGGCGGTCGCTGCAGCGAATCTCGAACGAGGGGAGGGGCGCCGCCCTTTGCTGCTGAAGATCGCGCCAGATCTTAATTACCGCCAAATCGATGAGGTGCTCGAAGTGATCACTGAATTTGGCTTCGACGGAATTATCGCGACGAACACCACCGTGGCCCGGCCCGGCCCATTCGCGGGGGTGAACGAAGCGGGAGGCTTGAGTGGTGCTCCGCTGCGTGATCACTCGACTCAGGTCATTAACTACATCTCTCGGGCGACCGGAGGACGACTGCCCATCATCGGGGTCGGTGGCATCACCGACGCCGCAGGTGCCGCCGAGAAGCTCGATGCAGGTGCCACGCTGGTGCAGGTCTATAGCGGCATGATATATCGCGGCCCATTCTTCGCGGCGGCGCTGGCCAAAGGGTTAGCTGACCGTCAGCGGCGTTAGATCTGCTGCTGGTGCAGGGAGTTATCGGGCGTAAAGCCCGACCCACGAGCAAAGCAACGTAACCTAAATGTGGGTCGGGCTTTACGCCCGATAACTCCAGCTTGCTCAGATCATCCAATCGCCGCCCGCTTCGGGCCGGGAGTGGCGAGATTTCTGAGCCTTCACCACGGAGGTGCCCTCAGCATCGTAGTAAACGATACTATCGGGAGGGATGGACTTCATGAGCCATACGTTGGATCCGATGATGGTTTTGGCCCCGATGACGGTTTTGCCGCCCAGAATGTTCGCGCTCGGATAAATCGTAACGTGATCCTCGATATCGGGGTGACGTTTAACGCCTTTGACCGGGTTGCCCTCGTCGTCGAGTTCGAACGACTTGGCCCCGAGGGTCACGTTCTGATAGATCTTCACATGGTTTCCGATACGGGTGGTTTCGCCGATGACGACTCCCGTGCAATGATCGATGAAGAAGTGTGTGCCGATTTGGGCACCAGGATGGATGTCCGTTCCGGTGCGTTCGTGGGCATACTCGGTCATCATCCGCGGCAGGAGAGGCACATTGAGCCGATAGAGCTCATGCGCTAGGCGCTGGATCGAGATGACTAAAACGCAAGGGTAGGCGAGGATGATTTCCTCGACGCTGCGGGCGGCAGGATCGCCCTCGTAAGCGGCTTGCACGTCGGTTTGGCAAATGTCGCGAATCTCGGGGAGTTTCGCGAGCAACGAGCACGCGAGGTCCTCGGCGCGCTCGAAGGAGGAATCCTCCCCCATGAAATTCAGGCTCTTGGCGATTTCCTCCTGGAGGCGTTGGCGGACGGCCTTAAGCCGAGCGAAGGTGACGGCGGGCACATCGTCCTTGGCCAAGGGCTTGTGCTCAAAATACCCCGGGAAGAGCAGATGCATCAGTTCGGCCGCCAGCCAATTGACTGATTCGTCACTCGGCAGGTTCTTGCCATCGATATGGTTAATCCCGCCCTGACTTTCGTAGGAGGCGAGCAAAGCGCGTTGGATTTCTTCGGGTGACATGGGAGAGAGTCGGGGAAATTGGAAATGCTGAAAGAGTCAGCGATGGGAAAAGGAATTTAGAAAAGAGATTTCAGGGCTTTACAAGGGGCGGAGCATCTTACTTAGTCCGCCTTCCTCTCTAGGAAATGCTCAGGTGGTGGAATTGGTAGACACGCACGCTTGAGGGGCGTGTGCCGCAAGGTGTAAGGGTTCGAGTCCCTTTCTGAGCACCATTTTTCAAATTCGGATTGGTGATTTCGGATTTCAGATTGTGGCCGAGAGGGAGAAGTTGGATTGGGGACGAGAGCCCGATGAAGGGTTTGACGGAAGGAGCCCACGATAGTGGGTGACTGGAGAAGGGGCACCCGCAGGATGAGGTCGAAGACCTGAGCCGCTAAGCCCACCAGTCCTTTTCTGAGCAATATTTTAAAAATTAGATTTTTACGATTTCAGATTGGGGATATTTTTCGAGAGGCGGGGCGGTGGATTGAGGAAATGTCGTGATGGCTTATGACATTGATATCCTCTGCTCCGCAACCGTTGCCCAATATTGAGAACGGAATGAGAGCCTTAATATTCCAGAGGTATTTTGATCCCGCAATCGTGCTTGCGTGCGGGCGGTCGGGTGCAAGACTGGTGAGCGATTATCTTTACTCAATCCGACTGACATCAAACACCACACTAGCACGGGCTTCGCACCCGTTTTTTCTGCATGGACGACAAGCCCACTAACGAAGAGCCCAAGAAGGACTTCAACAAACTCGACCTGACCCAGCTTCAAAGCTTCAGCTTTGGCACGGAATGGACCAAGGAAAAATCCCAACCCGGCGGCGGTTCTCAACGTCGGGACGACCCTACTCGTAGAGACGGCCCCGCTGACGATCGCCGTGATCGCCGTGGATTCAAACGTTCTGCCGGCCCCACTCCCGGTGGTGGTGGAGGTGCCCCCGGGGGAGGTCGTGATCGTCGACCCTCTGGTGGTAGACCCGAAGGCCAAGGCCGTGGACCCGGTGGCCCGCGAGGTGACGGACAAGGTCGTGGACCTGGTGGCCCTCGTGGTGGTGGAGATCGCCGTGGTGGTGGTCGCCCGATGCCGGAAGGACCTTACATCAGTCCTTATTTTGATGCGACTTTCTATCCCGAAGATGTGAGCTTCGCAGCCCTCGCGAAGACTATCCGCTCTTCTGCGCGCACCTTTGAATTGTTCGATATTGCCAAGACGGTGATCGGCAAGAACGACCGCTTCGTTTGTGTGCTCGAACGTAAGACCGGTAAGGTCAAGGAAGGTGAAGCTAAGAAACTTTTCTTCGTATGTTTACTCGACGGATTGCCGTTCGAAACGGAAGAGGCGGCGATGAACCATGTGGTGCAAAAGCATCTCGAACGGTTTTTCCACATCCGTGAGGAAGAGGGCGAACCACCCAAGGGGTCTTTCCAGGTCATCAACCGATGTGGGGTGACGGGCGCGTTACTCGGTCCCCCGAATTACCACCTCTACAACCAAATTGTGCAGCAACACCATGCGACGCATTTGCCTCGAATGGGATTCGAGAATTTCTCCAGTCGGATCGAATCCGTCCGCGACGAAGAAGTTGTCGCAGAGTGGTTGGAGAGCATGAAAAAGGTCACGCGCTACACGTGGCTCGGTGACGCCAATGTGCCCACCAAACCAGAGGAGCCCGCCAGTACTGAGAAGTCGGCTGAGAAACCTGCTGAAGCGACTGCTCCGGCAGAAACGCCGCCCGCCGCCGAGGCGCCAGCGAGTGCTGATGATACCCCGGCTGAAGTAGCCGCAGAACCAGCCGCACCAGCGGAAGAATCTGAAACAGCGACGGAAGAAGTTTCTACTGAAGCTGCGTCCGAAGCCTCCGCCGAGCCAGCTCCGGTTGCCGAAGCCCCCGTGGCCCCAACTCCTGTAACTGAGCCAACCTTTGATTCGATCTCCGAAGTTAGGGTTCATTTAATCACGTTAGCTCGGGATAAATGCATCCGCACATACGAGCACGGACGTTTTCACGGACGCGCGATCAGCGACATGCCTGATGGCGAAATCAAACACGCGGTATTGGGTGCATTGGAACGCCAGCAACGCTTCCCGCTCGATACCGCTAATGCGCTGCGCGGCCGTCTCCGCCGCGAAGGGTTCACCATATTCAAGAAAGGCTCGAAAGGCATCAGCTACGTTTCAGCAGTGAAACGAAAGTTTCGTATTGCCGGACAATCCTTTGCCGACTCGATCAATGGTTTGATCACCTTCGTTGAAACCAATCCGATGGTTAAAGTGAGTGAGCTCACGGAGAAATTCCTGAAGATCGTTCCGCCGGAGAGTCCAAAATCAGACGGCGAAACGCCGACTGCAACCGCTCCTAGCACGGTCTCCCCGTTTGGCGCATATGATCAACTTCGCATCAAGCGGATGCAGCTCGATCTCCGTTGGTTGGTCACCGAGGGCTACGTGACCGAGTTCATCGATGGTTCATTGTTCGCAGCCCCTCCGATGCCGTTACCGAAGCCAAAACCGAAACCTGAACCTAAGGTTGAGAAGAAGGCTGTTCCGACTGACTCCGATTCAACCAAAGTCCCACCCGTCGAGGTCGCTCCGACCGCGAAGGAGCCAGCTCCAACTGCGTCCGCTTCAGTGGAATCCACTCCGAGCGAGCCTGCTCCCGCTGTATCTGCTCCAACCGAAGCATCTCCAGTCGAGCCCGCTGCGGTAGAGTCAGTTCCAGCTGCACCTGCGGAAGTAACGCCGGTCGCATCTCCGGTAGAAGCCGAACCCGTGGCAATACCGGTTGAAAGTCCTGCAACCGAGTCATCGGTAGCGCCGACGGAACCAGTCGAAACTCCCGAAGCCGCTTCGGCAGTTGAAGCCCCAGTCACCGAAGTTGAAGTTGCGCCTGCAGTCGCTGAAACCGAACCCGTGTCGACACCGGTTGAAAGTCCTGCACCCGAGTCATTGGTAGCGCCAACGGAACCAGTAGAAACTCCCGAAGCCGCTCCGGCCGAGGAAGCACCGGTCCCCGAAGTTGAAGTTGCTCCTGCAGCTGCTGAAACCCAACCCGTGGCTGATCCCGAACCTGTAGCTGACGCGCCAGCGGTGGAGCAAACGGAACCAGTAGTAGCTCCTGAACTGGCGGTTGAAACCGACGATTCCAAAGAAAAGCCCCAGAGCTAATTAGGATCGTCTAAATATTCTAACCGGGCTCGTTGACCCCGGTTTTTTATTGCCCCGGGCCCAACGAGTTTGGTCACAAATTTGAACTCAGCGTTGGCGCGCTCGGCGAGCACGCCCTTGTTGGGTGCGGACGACACGGAGGTCGTCCCTCCGAGGGGAGGGACCGGCTCCGTCCGGTCCGTGGAGGAGTGGCGCTCCTGGGTGATCGGGTGGGGGATTCGCCCGCTGAATCCTTGGGAAAAGCCGAAATCATCGATTCGTCCTGCTGGGAAAACAACTCTACTGTCCGCGCGCTCGGCCGAGCACGCCCTACCTCGCGGTGATTGGCGAATGCCCCTCAGACTATCATTGCAGCTTAATCGTGTGGTTTTCCTCCGCGGTGATTCCGAGGTGTAGGTGCCAGGTGTTTTTCGGTAGCCAATCCGTGATGCGTTCCGGCCATTCGATCGCCGCGATCCATGGAGTCACCAAAAAATCTTCGAGCATTAATCCATCCAGTTCTGCGGCGCTTTCCATTCGGTAGGCATCCAGGTGGAGCAGGCGACCCGCTGGTCCCTCGTGCAGCGTGTAGAGATTGAAGGTGGGGCTAGTCACTGGTTCGGTGATACCCAAACCCTGCGCCAGTCCTTGCACGAAAGTTGTTTTACCGACGCCCAAATCACCGTGCAGCGCGAGCACCGTATCATTCGGGACTAGAGTGGCCAGCTTGCTGGCAATGTCCCGTGTTTCATCCGCGCTGGATGTGGTGAGACCTTGGCGGAGATCAGCGCAGATGTTCGAAGCCATGATATTTTGATAGGTCGAGTTCGTCGTCGAAGGGAGAGACGGCCTTAGCTTTCAAAAAGCGGCCGATACATGCCAGCGGAAGCTTGAAGTGTCGGGACCATGCTTGTTGCAGCATCTCGGGCTTGGTGCGTCCGTTTACGACGAAGAGTAGCTCGTAATCTTCCCCATCGGTGAGGGCGTGAAATAGAGCGGGTTTATTGGACTCCTTGCTCATTTGATCGGCGGAGCGACTCACCGGGATCATCTGTTCACTCAAAGCCGCCCGGGTGCCTTTGGGCTGGAGGCTGATCAAGTCCTTCGCGAGGCCGTCGCTGATATCCATCATGGCGCGCACTTCCGGCCGCGACGCGAGCCATTGGCCTTCGGCGAGACGGGGCGTGAATTTCCAGTGCCAGTTGAGTCGGCTTCCGCCGAGCTTTCCGGTGGTGAAGATCCAGTCGCCTGCTTTTGCGCCCTGTCGGGTGAGCGTGCGTTGGTGGCTGGATTCACCGATGAGAGTCATCGTGGCGGTAAAACCGGTGGGTTGATGCGCAATGTCGCCGCCGACAATGGGCACCCGATGTCGACGCGCGATATTCGCCAGACTCCGGTAGAAATCTCGCAGCCATTCGATCTTCACTTCTTTGCTCATCGCCAGCGCGATAACGGCCGCGCGAGGTCGACCACCCATGGCAGCGATGTCGCTGAGGTTGCGGTTAAAGAGCTTCGCTCCGATCCCACGCGCGGGAATCGTGTCGTCGAAGTGTTCGCGGTAGATGACCGGGTCCACCGTCACGAGTTGGTCTTTGGGCGATCCAGCCAAAATCGCACAATCGTCGCCGATGCCCGCGGGAGCTTTGGGTGTCGCGGTTCCCAGCCAGCGCTGGATCTCGTTGATTAACTTAATCTCGCCGAGGGCAGCGATCGATTGGGAACGTTGGCGAGTAAACGGAGACATGACGCGGAAATTGAAGGAACGCGATAAGGCGCTTAATCCTTATTTATACTTCTAGCCCAGCGAGGAGCAGAACGAGCGTATTCAAGTTAAACAATCCGTGGGCAATGATCGGCACAGCGATTCGTCCCGTGCGTTCGTAGGCGATCGCGAAAACCAACCCAATGCCGAAGAGTGGGCCGAATGCGACCAAATTTCCATGCATCATGGCGAAGATTCCGGCGGGTAGACAGAAGGCGACCCAACGCGGAGTTCGCGTGCGCAGGTATCGAAATAAGCCAGCGCGAAAAATCACTTCCTCGGTGAGTGGCGCTACGACCACGGCGAGGAATATCATTCCGAGAAGCGCGGACGTGGATTCAAGATCACGGAAGATATCGACGAGCTCTTGTTGGGTCGTATCGAGGCCCATGGCATTGAGAGCACCGGTCCAAGCTAGGTTGATTCCGGTGAGGGGAGGGAATGCGACCAGCAATGCGATCCCACCACCGATCCAGATGTTCAGTGGCGGTGGGCTTGAGATGGGTTGTTCGATGCCGGCGGCGGTCTGGCGCTGTTTGATGTAGGCGACGGAGATGAGGGCACCGATGAGCATGCCGCCCTGAAATCCTCCACCCTGAAATACAATCAAGAGTTCTTCGTCCACGCCCAGCGTTCCAGCGAGCCACATTCCCGCGGCGTTTCCAGCTACGCCGATACCGATAATAATCAGCGCACCAAAGAAAAAATCGGTGCCAGTGACCATCCACGGGACCAGTGGGCTGGGCCGTTCGCGGGCAGCGCGAAATTTTTCACTGATGACTAATCGCCAAAACAAGAAAAGTCCGGCTACGATAAACCCCATTTGAGCAAGAATCCCCACGGCGAGGGGCAGATCAATCTCCTCGGTGATCAATATTTGGGCGAGCGGAAGCATGGGAGTCTAGTTTGGTCCGAAACGACCAGAACCTACCGCTTACGGACGTTCTTGCCGTCGTAGACTACCTTACCTTTGACGAGAGTCGTTTTGACCCGACCCTGTAATTCTTCGCCATCCCAAGGACTGTTCGACGATTTCGAAAAACCGGCGCGCGCGTCGTAAGTCCATTTCTCGTCGGGATCGAAAAGACAGATGTCGGCGGCTGCCCCAGCGGTGAGGGTGCCGGCCGATAGGCTCAGCAACTCAGCGGGTTTACGGGTCATCAGGTCTACCACTTTCGCGATCTTGAAACGGTTTTTGCGCATGAGCACGGAGAGGGTGACCGGCAGAGCGGTTTCGAGTCCGAGGATCCCGTTGGGCGCGTAATCGAACTCCTTGTCCTTCTCGTATTCGGTGTGAGGCGCGTGATCGGTTGCGATGATGTCGATCGTGCCGTCTTTGAGGCCGGCAATGATTTCGTCTTGATCCTCCTTCGTGCGCAGGGGCGGGTTCATTTTGAATTTAGGATCGTAACCCTCGATACAATCGTCGGTCAGAGCGATGTGGTGAGGGGTGGCTTCGGCGGTGATTTTTACCCCGCGAGCTTTGGCCCTGCGGATGATATCCACCGAGTTCCGGGACGAGATATGCTGCAAGTGAATGTGAGCACCGGTGTAGGTCGAAAGAATGGCGTTGCGAGAGACGATCAGATCTTCGGCGGCATTGGGCCATCCGCGGAGGCCGAGGCGGGTCGAGACGATCCCTTCATTCATCACGGCTCCGACGGTCATGGAATGATCCTGACAGTGGTCCATCAACGGCAGGTCGAACATTTTGGCGTATTCGCAGGCGCGGCGCATCAGTTCGTTGCTCTGCACGCAGTCACCATCATCGGTGATGGCGACGACGCCGGCTTTGGCGAGGGAGCCGATGGGGGCCAGAGCTTCGCCTTTCATGTCGACGGTGATACAGCCGGTCATGTGCACGTTTACCACCGCGTCGCGTTTGATGACGTCGTTGATGTATTGGATCGTGCCGGTGTTGCTAGCGGGCGGCGAAGTGTTGGGCATGCAGACGACGGTAGTGAACCCGCCGGCGGCAGCGCAGTGGGAACCCGTCGCGATGTTTTCTTTATGCGTCTGACCGGGTTCGCGAAAGTGAACGTGAACATCGACGAGACCCGGGCACGCCACGAGGCCCGTGCCATCGATAACTTTCGCCTTCTTTTTGTCGGCCGCCGAAAGACGGTCTACGATGACTCCGTTTTGCACGAAGAGATCGCCGATGGCATCCCGCTTGTTGGCAGGATCAATTACACGGGCATTTTTGATGTGAAGGCTAGGCATGTTCTTTTAGGAAAATCTGAGAGCTGAAAAACTGAGAAGCTGAAATTCGAATCTAGGCGGTTGGGGTCACGTATTCGGGCTGGCCGCCAGAACAGAGGTAGAGCACCGCCATCCGCACAGCGATGCCGTTGGTAACTTGTTCGAGGATCACGCTGCGATCGCCGTCGGCGAGTTCGTTGTCGATTTCCACGCCACGATTAATCGGTCCTGGGTGCATGATGATGGCGTCGGGATGGAGCCAGGAGGCGCGTTGTTGATTGAGCCCAAACATCGAGGTGTATTCGCCGATGGAGGGAAACATTCCCGAGTTTTGGCGCTCGTGTTGAATCCGTAGCAGCATGACGACCTCGGCGTCGGCGAGGGCTTCGCGCAGGTTGTGCGATACTTTGACCCCCAGTGCTTCAAAATAAGGAGGCACGAGCGTAGAGGGTCCGACTACCGTGACATCGGCTCCAAAGGTCCGCAGCGCCTGGATGTTGGAGCGAGCGACTCGGCTGAAGAGAATATCTCCCAGAATCACAACGCGTCGGCCGGTGAGATCGCCCAAACGTTCGCGCATGGTGAAGGTGTCGAGCAGGCCTTGCGTCGGGTGCTCATGGGCACCGTCACCGGCGTTGATCACGGGAATGTTGAGGATCTTCGAGAGGTATTGAGGCGACCCGGGGGCGGCGTGCCGCATCACGATCATATCGGCCTGCAGGGCCTCGATGGTTTGGGCGGTGTCGCGCAACGATTCCCCCTTGGTCGTCGATGAGGACTTCGCATCGAGCGAGATTACATCGGCCGAGAGGCGTTTGGCCGCCATTTCGAAGGCCATGCGCGTGCGGGTGCTTGGTTCGAGGAAGAGATTGACGATCGTCTTACCGCGCATGGCGGGGACTTTTTTGACGCTGCGATTCAGGATTTTCTTAAATCCGGCGGCGGTCGTATGAATTTGTTCGAGCTCTTTTCGGGAGAGTTCTTCGAGGGTGAGAAGGTGGCGGCGGTTCCAGGGCATCAGCTGATTAGGGAGAAAGGAATTAGGGTTTTGGGGAGGCCTTGGTGATCGAAACCGAGTCGTGAGACGGCGCGTGGGCGTCGAGGGTGACAACAACTTTTTGACCAGGCTTGGTTTCGAGGCGGATCCCGCAGTAGTCGGCGGAAAACGGGAGTTTGCGGCCGCCGCGATCAATCAGGATCGCGAGCTCAACGGCGGCGGGGCGCCCGTGGTCGAAGAGTTCATTGAGCGCCGCATTTAAGGTGCGGCCGGAATGGAGGACATCGTCGACTAGAATGACGACTTTCCCGGTCACATCGAATGGAATGATGGTGGGTCGGGATTCCTTAGGGATGGGATTGCGGCCGATATCGTCGCGATAAAAGGACGTGTCGAGTTCGCCGGTGGGAATCTTGGGGTCCACCGCGGCCGCGATACGGCGGTTAAGCTCCAAGCCTCCATTGGCAATGCCGATAAGGCACAGATTAGAATGATCGCCATGGCGGGCCTGAATGGCGGAAGCGATCTCCGCGATTGCAGCGTGGAGGCGGGGGGCGTCGAGAGTCAGCGGCGCGGGCACAAGGATCGGTTTGAAGCCGGCACGAGGAGGGCTCAAGCGGGAAGTTCTATTCAGGGTCGGATTCGTCGTCTAGTCGCGGCTAAATGCAAAGCGGTCGCGCATGGCGGTGAAGGGTTTTTCGAATCCGCGATAAACCAAAGCGCTCAGCCCGATCGTGATCGTAATGAACAGGACAAAAGCGACGTAACCTTGGATCGGACTGGCGTTGAATTCAGGCATCCACCGCTCCGCCAAGAACCGCAAAACGAGCATGTGGCTCAAATACATGGAGTAAGACCAACAGGCCAGGGCCCGGATACCGGTATCGAGCCCCGCGATGCGAGTGGTTTTGGCGTGAAGCCCCCACGGCAACAGACAGGCGAACCCGAAGGAGACCAGGTTGAAGCGCAGAGTCTCAGCAAATAGGCGGGACTGGGCTTCAGCTGGGGCGTAGAGGGTCGTATAGGCGTAACCGAGGGAGGCGAGTCCGATTATGCCTGTCGGCCATTTGAAGCGCTCGAAAGCGCTCGAATAGCGCAGCGATATCCACGCGGCTAAGATTCCAACCATCATGGCGTCAAAGCGTGCAATGGTGACGACCCGAGGTTCAACCGTCCAATCGACGGCTGGGTCGGCGCCAAATTGCCACCTCACCCCGGTCGAAAAAATGTAGAACGCCGCACCCGCGCCGAGGATTACGACATCGCGCGGAAGGCGTAGCCGATAAAGCAGCCACATCACGGCAGGAAATAGGAGGTAGAACCACTCTTCGACGGCGAGACTCCATGACTCCGGAAAGAAGAACACGCCGTAATTTGAGAAGTTCTGGATAAAAACAAGGTAGCCAGAGAATCGATCCCAAGGCACGGGTTGGGGAAACACCCAGAGAATGACCGCGAGATTGATCAGCAGAAAAAGCAAGTAGGCGGGCAGGGTGCGAAACCAGCGCCGGGACCAAAAGCGAAGTAGTTCGGAAGGCTCGCTGAGGCGGTCTCCGGTGCGCAGCAAGATGCGACCAATCAAGAAGCCGCTGAGCACGAAAAATAATTCTACGCCGTAAAATCCGCCGTGACCCAAATAGCCGAGGAGAAAGGTCCAATCACCGATCGGGATCGGAGGTACGTGAGGGTAGAGAAATGTCAGCCCGTGGGCGACGAGGACTCCCAAGATCGCGCAGCACCTCAGTATATCGAGGCCGATGACGCGGGTTGAAGGAGAACTCATGCGGACGCCGATAGTGTTTCGAGGGCGAGAGTGAGCAAGATTGGAAACAACGGGGGTGCGGCCGAGGAGGAGGAGGAGGCTCGGAAGCTGCGGGGAGGCAGGATGGGGGGACGAGTAGAGATTCGCCGTTTCCGAGGCTCCCTCGGTCTCCCAAAATAGAAACCGCCCCGCCGATTAGGGTCGGGACGGTTTGATCCGCTGAAGCACTCGACCCAGAGGGTCAGGGAACTTCGTAGATCTCGGCCAATGCTTCACCGTTGTTGGTGTCAGTTGGCGTGATCTGAATGGTGTAGTTGCCCGGATCTAGCAGCGACAGGGTCGCGGCGTCACCGGTGCCAGCGCCGAGTTCGAAAGCGCCTACGAAATTGGTGGCGGCGAGCAGCTCGTAAACGAAGTCAGCATTGCTCCAATCTTGATTGGAGAGCACCGCACGTTGGTTGGAATCGTAGATCGTGAGCTCGGGGTTGTTGATGGTATTGGGCACACCGTAAGTTCCCAGAGTGGGACCAATACCCCGGACAAGTAGGGTGCGCTTGCCGGTGCCTTGTAGACTCATGCCCATGATCAAAGCGTCAGCTCCAGCGGAAGCCGTGCTGCGTACCGAAACATTGACGAGTTTCGAAGTTGGGTTGGCGTCGGCATCGTAGACCTCGAGGATCACGAAACCGCCTTGGCCATCCGCGCCCGTCACTTGGGCGGTGTAGAAAGCGTTGGCGGGGAGGTTGATGAGCAGAGCGGCATCTCGGCTACCGGTTTCGATGCTAAATGCTCCTACGGCATTGAACGCGCCGACGAGTGAAGCGTCCCAGTCGTCGTTGGTCGCGATGACGTTTTAGTTACTGTCGTAGACGGTGACCTTGGGATTCGGCATGACGCCAGTCAGGCCATAGGGAACGAGGCCGGGGCCGATCGCGCGAATGAGCACTTGCTTGGAACCGCTGCCGCGAATCACGAAACCAGGAGTGATGACCTGGCCGAGGGATGCGTTGGTGCGCACTGAGATGTTGCGTAGCGTAGATGCGGTTTGGCTCAGCGAAACCGTGGCGGCTTGCTAGGTGATCGTGCCATCGCTGTTGGTCACGCGCACCGTGTATTGGCCGGCGTCACCTGCGTTAGCATTGTTGCGCAGCAGGATTGAGCCGGTTTCACCGGAGAGGGCACCTCCGTTTAAATCAATGGCTCTCGCCGCTGTGATATCGGCGATATATAGGCCGAAACCGGATTTGAGATTCAAGGGCCCAGCGGACACTCTCGTGTTTATAGAGCCGATATAACGGCCAGCGAGGTCAGCTTGGGCCTGCAGTCCGGTGGCGAACAAAATCGCTCCGGCGAAAGCCGTCACAGCGCGCAGAAGGGTGGGTCGAGTTTGTTTTAACATGTCAATAGATGGATCGAAGCCCGGAATTGGGCCTTTGCCATCCTATTGCAAAAATAGAGATCACTCCATACGCACACTTGCGTAGCTTAGCGGATCAGGTCGCGTCGGAGGCAGACTCAAGCCACTCGGTTAGCGCGGCATCATCAGGGATGTGAGCGCCGAACTGGTAATCTGGGGCCAGTAGACGAGCGTAGGCCGGATCCAGGAACCGCTGACAATGCAGCAGCACGCGCGTTTTGTGACCGGGCGCGCGCACCAAACGACCGAGGCCTTGATTCACTTTTTGAAGACCTGGGACGCGATAAACCAAGTCGAAGGCCTGCTTGCGCGTCTCAGGGGAACGCTCCAATTCAGCCAACCAAGCCCGTTGGCGAGCATTCACCTCGGGCAGTGCTGGTCCGACTACCATCGCGTGCGATATTCTACCGCCAAGTAGATCAATGCCTTCGGCGAAACTACTACCCAGAACCAGAAACAACACATCGGACAACGCGATGGATTGCTCCACCCATTGAGCTTGGGCGGCCAATTCACGCAACCGTGGCTGCAGGGCGACCCGAATCCCGGGTTCGTTGTGCGAGAGTGCTTCGTTGATGGCTTCGGCGTAGCGATAGCTGGGGAAAAACACGGCGACACTGCGGTCAGCCACCGCACACAACCTCGCGACGGTTCGAGCCGTCGCCGCGTAGTGCTGCGCCCGATGTTGGTAACGGGTGTCGACTCGCAGATCGACCGCGACGTCATAAGCCCCGTCTCGCCATGGCGTGATGGCATCAACGCGACCGAGTTCGGCGGGTTCCAGGCCCAGCGATGTGGTGACGGCTTGGTCGGGTCCAACGGTGGCGCTCGCTAAAACCACTTGCCCAAACGTCCGTAACGTCGAGCCGATCACCGGAGCGGCATCGAGGCAGGTGAAATGCACCTCCCCATCGCGGGGTGCCCACACCAGTCGCGTGAGCGAATGATCGCTCAACCAAGCGGCCAGTTCGGCAGGTCGCCAAAGCGTTTCGGCGAGCTCGGGCCCGAGTGCGCCGTAATCCAACGCCGTGACCGAGAGGTGCTCTGATACCTGAGTGAGCGCCTCGGTGAGATCGTCCTCGGCGATTGCATCCAAGGCATCGGTCGCACGAATGCCTGCAACGATAAGGGTGAGAGTCTCCCATCCTCGTAATAACTGACTGGATACGCGTTGGTGATCCAGTTCGGCCAATACGCCGCGCAAGGCATTACCGTCCAATTCATGGGAATGGGAATCCGCCACTCGGGAAGATAAGTTGTGCGCTTCATCCACGATCAGCATGGTGCGAGCGGGATTCCAGCCGGGTTGGTTTTCGAAGAGGCTGCGATTGCGCGGAGCAAAGATGTAATTGTAATCACCGACCCAAACATCCTGAAACGCCAAGGCGGTCCGGGTGACTTCGTAAGGACAGATGTTCGCGCTTTTCCCCGCCTGTCGCAAAACCCCAAGTTCGCGTGATTCGTTGTCGAAGAGGTGAAATCGATCCAGTCCACTTTCCGGCCAACGCGCCTCGATGTCTTGAATGAATCTACATTCCTCACGCACGCAGTGAAAAGTATGGTTCACGCAATGCTCCCGCTTATTTCTAACATGCCAAACTCGCAGCCGGTTCGTATGGTTTTCCGAAGCCTCTGAATCCGCCCGAGGAGCTGTCATACGGTCGAGCGTGGAGACCACTTGGAGTTGACCCGTGGACTTGCTGGTCACGTAGACCACCCGATCGCATTGGGCCGATTTCAGGGCCTCCAAGGCGGTTTCCAGCATAACTCCCGTCTTCCCAAACCCGGTCGGCGCTTCGAACGCGACGATGGATTTTTCTGCCAGGGCGTTGGTGAGATTCTTCTGGGTGTCCTCTTGGCCCGGACGCAATACTTCGAATGGAGAGGAGAATTTCAGCGTTTGACGCCGCTCGAACGATTGAAGGTTCAGATCGAGGAACTGGGTGAAGCGTTCGAGGCGAGATTCGAAGAGGCCCTCGTCTTCGCGGGAAAGGGTAATCGTTTGCGAGAGCCCATTCCCGGTTTCGACAAATACGAGTTCTCCCCGAATCTGCTCCTCTGGCGCAGCAATACGACGCAACGCGAGGTAGGTCGCAAGTTGGGCGAAGTAGGAAGGATACTCGGCGCGCAACTCAGGTTCTGGCACCGGAACCGCGCGAGTGAGCGTCTTAATTTCGCGAAGAATCGTGATACTGCCATGGGGCACCGATTGGTCGATGCGCCCGGTGACCTTGATCGTCCAGCCGTGGTGAAACACGGCCCCGTTAATCGGGACTTCAAACTTCGCCGCGGAGTTTTCCGTGATCGTTTGCTGCTGCATCTCACGATGCCAATGCGATCCGAGCTGTGCTCGCCAGAGCCCCGATGAACCGTCGCCCCCATCGCGCGGACCAATCGCGAAGGCCGCCAATTCACCGACGCTCAATTGGGCGGTGCGAGCGGCGAGGTCGAATTGCATGAGACGGGTTAAGGAAGAGGAGGAGACGTTGTTCGGAAGATCAGTCGACCAGAATATCAGTATGACCCCGCAGATAGTCTTCGAGCTTTTGGTGCAAGCGAGCGACAGCGTCGGTCTCGAGGGTCTGGTCGGCGGCGGGTTGATTGAGGAGCTCGGCGACCGCACTGCGATCGTCCCGGAGCAGCGTAGGAAACCAGTGCTCTTTGATGGGGTAACCTTCGTCCCGAGCGAAACAGAAGTGGCTTTTGAATCCGACCACGTCCGGGCGCTCGCTGTGGGCGAAGGCGGAGAGAGCGGTCTGCAGCAATCGGTAAACTGATTCGCGACTGTCCTCGTGCATAGGATTCCGCGCGATGAGGGAGGTGAATTCCACGGCATGCTGAAGACGGCGGTAGCCGGCTCCGATAGCGGCGAACCGCTCCAGCACGCGCACCTCTTTGACAAACCACGTCCCGGATGATCCGGCGTCGAGCATCAAGGCGACGCGATCGAACAGGTCCAACGGGGAGTGGGTTGGAGTGGGTTTGCGCGGAATGCGTTGGAGGATCCGCAGGTTACCGTGTTCGGCAGAAAATGCCGTGAAGGGCTGGAAAGCCTCTTTGGGCGTGTCCCGATTAAGGATGAACGCCTCGGTCTGGAGCGTCGGCCCGGCCACGAGCTTAAGATTCGACGGGTTTGGCTTCGCCCTCCGGCAACGTAGCAGGGGCTGAGTCAGGCCAGGGTGGGACGACGGAGCCGCCGGAGATGATGAACTTCATTGCTTCGCTCACGGCCATATCCATTTCGATGACCTTGTCTTGAGGGTAGAATATCAGGAAACCAGAAGTAGGATTAGGCGTAGTCGGGACGAAGACGGTCCACATTTCGGACTCAGCACGGCCTTGGACTTCGCCGTTGGCGCGGTTGGTTAAAAATCCCAATACGTAGGAACCGGGAGCAGGGTATTCCACCATCACCACCTTTTCGAAGACGTTGCGTTTTTGGGTGCTGAACGTGTCGACGATTTGTTTCACCGTGCGGTAAACCGCGCCAACCCCCGGGATGTTGTTGATTACTCGCTCCGTGACCTGGGTGAAGTAGCGCGTGAGCACCCAGCGGGAGAGAAAACCCAGAATGGCAACCAGCAGAATAACGAGTATCGTTGCTAGAAGATCCCAAACCAAACTCAGATTCGGGTTATCGCGTAGCATTTCGGGGACGGCGAAAAAGAAGAGCGGCTTGAATTGTCCTCCGACCCGATCGACCAACCATGTGAATACCACCCAAGTCACCGCCAGGGGCGCGAGCAGCACCAACCCGGAAAGGAATGCGTTACGAAAGGAAGTGAACTTAGTCGGCGTGGGCATCGTCGCCTATGAAATTGCGGGCGATGCCTCTCGGCGCAAGACGAAGCATGACTTGGAGGTCAGTTCGTTGTTTCCGATAACGGTGCTGGCATCGAATCAATGTCCGTGGGAAGACGCTTGAGTTCGGGTTAATAGACTTCGTAGGCCTCGATGAGAACGTCCCCGGAGCTTCCCGACTTCGAACGTGCGGTGACGGTGTAGCCGCCGACCGGTAACTGAATCAGTAATACTTGGTCCGTGGCTTCGGAACTGGATGGAGATGGCAGCGTGATGGGGAATGCGCCCACTTGGGTGGAAACTTCGCGGACTCGTTCATAGTATCGGGATATGGGAGTGGAGCCGTCAGGGAATACGATTTGCGTAAATCCGATCGTTACTTCGTCACCGCTCCGAACCGAATGAAGCACCAATTCGGGATCTGATAATGCTTGGGGCATGTCGAGATCCGCTAGACTTGGTCCCACCACGCGAATGAGGACTTCCTTGCCGCGGTAAGAACCCGCGGCTGGTGGCTCGATGACGAATCCTAAAATCGAAGTAGGACTCGTCGTCGTGACTTGTGCTCGGGTGGACATATTTACTAGCCGATACCGATCAGCAGTGCCGACTACAATTTGGTGTGCCGAGGTTGAACTGTGTTCGTCGTTTCCCTCGAACGAAGCCCGATAGTAGCCCGAGTCACTTGCGCTGAGAGATTCGATCACGAGTTCGAATTTGTCGGTGGCGATCTTCGTTCGATTTCGATACCAATCAACCTGCTCAATTCCCCCAAAGTCGCTCGTTGGTTTGAGGATGAGTTTGGTGCCGGGTGCGATGATGTGAGCGGGTCGCGGTTCGGGAGGAACTACGTTGATTAGACCCGCCGCCTCAGTGCCGAGCTAAATTGTGGTCGTGAGTCGACTCGGAACCCCCAGTTGAATGACAATTGGATTCACGGGGACTATGATTACGGTGACCGGAGCGGTGGCTACTCCCTCACCCGATCCTGGACCAACGGTGACCGTGGTCTCTGCGGGGGTAACGGTCGCTTGGGCAGAGGAAAATACCGGCAAGAGTGCCAAACTTGAGCTCAATATAAGACCGGTAAATCGCAGGTTCATGTCGAATATGAGATCCTTTTTGCAGGTAGATTGCACGACTCAAAATCCTTACATTTTAGGTTTCTAGCTTCCAACTGAATTCCGGTAAAATTTCGGCGTCTGTCAGACAGGTTATTGCCCGTTTTTCGGCAGCGCGCATGCGGCGTTTTTTGGTGGGCTCGAGGTCGTCGTAGCCGGCGAGGTGGAGCCAGCCGTGGACGACATAGAGAATGAGCTCCGTGCTAAAATTGTGACCGTGCTTCGCGGTGTAGGTTTGGGCGGTGTCAGCGGAGACGCAGATCTCGCCGGCGGTGCCAAACGCCGGTTCGCCTTCGAAGGTGATCACATCAGTGGTGGTTGCATCATTGAGAAACTCAGCGTGCAGCCGAGCGATTGCAGAATCGGTCAGGAACACGATCGACAGTTCTCCGGGAGGCGGACCTTCGAGAAAGCGTTTCGCGGCATCGTCCAATATCTGCACCGCGTGCCGCACGGCCTTGCGGTCGATGCGCAGGCGCGGGTGTTGGTTGCTGATGTTAATTTCGCGAATCACGGTCTCGACTTAAAACGAGTAGGCTCACGACGGAAACGCCGAAATGGGGCGATACGTGCTGGGTGAGCTATTTCCCCGCCGGTGTCGCGGCGAGGGGCTTGGCTTTTTTCTCTTTGTCTC
This sequence comes from uncultured Verrucomicrobiota bacterium, assembly GCA_913058185.1. Classification (GTDB taxonomy): domain Bacteria; phylum Verrucomicrobiota; class Verrucomicrobiia; order Opitutales; family Opitutaceae; genus Actomonas. The sequence goes on along the minus strand of CAJXQX010000046.1, from coordinate 5,514 downwards.
CGGCCGGATAGGCGACGCGAGAGTGCAGCATGTTCAGGAGGGTGAAGTTAAAGCTGCTCTTGATGCGGGTGATCTCGGCAAAGGTGAGAGGGGATTCGTCGAGTTGGCCGTCGGCGATATGGTCGGCCACGATTTTATCGATGAGATTGCCAAGTCCTTGAGGGCTGACTTTTTTGAGCGAGCGGGAGGCTGCTTCACAACTATCGGCCAGCAAGATAATGGCGGACTCTTTGAATTGGGGCCGGGGACCATCGTAACGGTAAGTTGTTTCGCTAACCGGCACGGGTTCGAGTCCTGGCAATGGGGGCGTGGATTTCTCGGGATCGTAGGACGGTCGAGAGTCCGAAGAAGCAGACTTGGTCGCACCGACGGCTTGATAGAAGAAATAACGGATGAGTGAGGTGCCGTGATGTTGGCGAATCACGTTGAGCACGACGCGCGGCAGATGATACTGGAGCGCGAGATCCACTCCTTCTTTTACGTGGCTCTTGATGATCAACGCGGAGAGCGACGGATTGTTGAAATCGTGAGGATTGATGTCGGTCCGTTGATTTTCGGTGAAGTATTCCGGCTTCACCATTTTACCGATGTCGTGGAACAGGGCACACACGCGGGCCCGGAGGGAACTGGCCCCGATGGCGTCGGCGGCGTTTTCCGCCAGTTGGGCTACGACCAGTGAATGGTGGTAGGTTCCGGGAGCCTCCATCTGCATGCGACGTAGCAGAGGATGATTGTAGTCGGTGAGCTCCAACATGGTGATGTCGGTCGTGCGTTTGAACAGCGATTCGAGCAAGGGGAGTAAACCTACTACGACCACACCAGTCAGCACGCCGGTGGCAAGTCCGGCCCCCATTTGTTGGATCACACTGAGCGGCGGGAGTTGATCCACGATACCGATGAGTAGGACAAATATCGCGACCACCACGCCTCCCAGAGTTGTGGCGCGCACGATGGCGCCACGTTTGCGGGTATGGCGCGCGCTCAGGATTGCGACCATCGATGCGAGGAAGGTCAGCACGAGTAGATCCAGGCGATTACCGTAAATCACTCCGGTGAAAATCGAGATCAATAGCGCCATGAAGACAGCCGATCCAGCGTCGATCAAAAGGGTGACAATCACCGGTGCGAGAGCAGTCGGTGCGATGTAAGGGAGGATGGCCGCGAGTTCAGAGTGCTCGAGGAAGAAAGGCATCGAAGCCAGTTCGAAACTCGCCCGCACCGCGGCGAGGTTGAGCATGACGACGAGCGCCAGTAGACCAAGGCGACTGTTACTGCTAAGGGTTTCGAGATCCTTCAGGCGGATGTAGATCGTGCAGGCAAACAGCATTGCGAGCACGATCAGCACGCGTCCAAATAACTGCAGGCCGTCGTCGATCCGAGCGTCACCGGATAGTAGAACCAACTCACGATGGGCGACGAGCATCTCGTGTTGCTCGGCGGTCACGCGAATGCCGGGTTCAAGGATCGTTTGGCCACGATCGACCGTCACGATCTCAGATTGGAGACTAGCCACCGCGGATTCTTGCAGGGCCTTTGTAGCGGTCTGGTCGTAGACCAAGTTGGGCGTCACGCCGTTGCGGAAGATTCGGAAAAGTGAGAACGTGGTTTGGCGACCGATCCCTTCGGCATTCAGATTGATGCGGAGCAAGGTGAGGGCCTTTTCCATCGACTCCACGGCTTGATTGGAGACGCCGTCTTCCTGCGAAATTTGGAAGACCGTGATGTCGCTCGAGTTCGTAGAGGCCGCGAGACTGCCGTCATCGTGGACGCCTTGGGCGTAGATGTCGCGCAGCACCAAGAGCGCGCTTTCGACGACACTAAACCGTTGTTCGGCATCGCCCAAATTGAGCAGCGCCTTCATATCAGATAGATTGGTGCGGTAGGGGCCTTTGGCGTTAAACGCTGTGGTGATTGACTGGAGTTGTAGCTGAGCTTCGGCCGACTCGGATGATTCATCCGGGAACTCGGTTTCAAATTCCTGAAATGCGAGCAAGAGAGATGCGGTGTGGATTTCGAACTGGATCAGCGGCTCGAATTCCAGACGGTAAACTGGAGGGGTGCGGTCACGAATTTGTTCACGTTTGAGCCGCGTGAGTTCGGCGCTCTCGTAAGAAAATGATTCGTTGGCGACGATGCGCAGCGTGGCCGTCTGATTCGTCTGCACCGGCGTATCGAGCGTGCTCACGCCGACGGAGCTGATCATCACGATCGCAGCGACGGTGATAACGAAGATGAGTCCCGAGACGAAGCGGCTTTGCTCAAGAAACAGTATGAGACCCGGAGGGGCTTCACGTTTACGTTTACGTCGGGCGTTGCCGCGACGAAGCAGCTTGAGTTTGGGCAGAATAGACACGGGTCGAGTCGAGTGGTAGGTGGCTCTTAGGCGTCAGACGCGGAAGGCTTGTCGGCGTTCATTGGATTATGGAACTGATCGTAGGCCTCGATGATGCGTTGCACGATAGGATGGCGCACTACGTCGGCGCCGCTGAACCGGTGAAAAGCGGTGCCTTCAACGTTTTGCAAGACTTGTTCTACCTCTAGCAGGCCGGAGTTCTTCGAGCGGGGGAGGTCAACCTGAGTCGTATCCCCCGTAATAATCATCCGGGAATCCTCACCCAGCCGGGTTAAAAACATCATCATTTGCTGGGAGGTGGTATTTTGCGCCTCGTCCAGAATCACATAGGCGTGAGAGAGCGTTCGGCCACGCATGTAAGCCAATGGGGCGATTTCGATGACCCCTTTTTCGGTGAGCCGGGCGACCTCATCGTTGGAAAGCATGTCAGCCATGGCGTCATAAAGCGGACGCAAATACGGCAGGATTTTCTCCTGCAAATCGCCGGGTAGAAATCCGAGTGCTTCGCCGGCTTCGACCGCGGGCCGAGTGAGGACGACACGTTCCACCTCGTTGTTGAGTAGCGCGGAGATTGCCCGGGCAACCGCGAGGTAGGTTTTACCCGTTCCAGCGGGACCGATCCCGAACACGACCGGACAGCGAATCATCGACTGCAGATAGAGTTTTTGGCCGAGCGTTTTCGGCACGATCGATTTGCGACGCGTTTTGATCACGAGTGGATCTGCGAACAGCGAGCGCAGTTCATCGGCGTGGTCCTGCGCGATCAAATCGACGAAGCGGTTGAAGTCCGGCGTGCGAATCGAGACACCTTGGGCGCGGGCTTGATCGAGGAAGCCGAACAACGCTTCGACCTTCGAGATAGTGGTCTCGTCCGCATCGATCTTGAGCCACTCTTCGCGGGTCGTGAGTTTCGCGCGGAGGGTGGATTCGGCGTAGGCGAGATTACCCTCGTGACCAGCGAATAGCTGATTCAAGTGACGCGGGTTTGAAAAATAGAGGGTCTTGGTGGCCATGACGGTTCCGACTGGAAAATATGAACGGGCGCGCTTTAAGAAGCGTTAGTCAACTCGACCGCGGTGGCCGCGAGCTTCTCCCAAGTCGATTCAAGCGCTTGGGGCAACGTGCGGGTCTGGCCGAGCACGGGCATGAAATTTGTGTCGCCATTCCAACGCGGCACGACGTGTCCGTGGAGGTGAGGAATACTGCCACCCGCGGCCGAACCGAGGTTGAAACCAACGTTGAAACCATCGGGCTTCATGGCGGCTTGCACGATGCGTTTCCCGAGCGTGATCATCGCCATCAGGTCAGCGGACTCGTCCGACGTCAGCTCATCGAGGTCGTTCACTTCGCGAAACGGGATAGCGAGAAGGTGGCCAGGATTGTAAGGATAGCGATTGAGCATCAGGTAGCACAGCGGGGATCGGTGCACAATCAAAGCGGCCCGGTCGTCGTTGAGCGCTGGGAGTTCGGTAAAAGGTCGATCACCGTCAGGGAATCGAGGCGAATCGATGTATTCCATCCGCCAATATGCGTGTAGCTGGTCCATGAGAGGGGCGGAGAGTGAAAGTGGCGGATGAACCGATGTCAAAACCGGTAAATCGGCCTTCTGGGCAGATGAAATCCGGTTTTTGAGGCTTGAGTGGGTCAGAAAATTCTGAGCCTGACATTTGGCAAAGTATCACTCACGGGTGACGGTTCATTATGAAAGTTGTTCAATCACATCGACGGGTAGTGGTAACAGGTCTGGGCGCAGTAACGCCCGTGGGACTCTCTGCAGCGGATACCTGGGCAGCGTTGGCTGCCGGGCGTTCAGGCATCGGTCCGATCACGCGATTCGATGCGACGGATTGCCCGGCCAAGATCGCGGGCGAGGTGAGAGACTTCGATCCGGGCGCGATTCTGGCCCAACCGCTGCGGCCCTTCGGCGAGGAGCGACCCGCCGTGACGGAGATCTTCAATCGTAAAGACGTTAAGAAATTCGGACGCTTCACCCATCTCGGGGTCGCCGCGGCCGTAGAAGCTTATACCGATGCTGGGCTGGACGCCCAACGCGCTCAACTCAACGCCGACCGCATGGGCGTCAATCTCGGGGTCGGGTTGGGTGGCCTGCCGGAGATCGAAGCGATGCAGGATACGTGGAGAGAATCGGGTTTCCGTAAAATTTCGCCGTTTTTTATCTTCCAAATCGCGCCCAACTTGCTCGCGGGGCAGGTGAGCCTGTTGCTCAATCTCCGGGGCCCGAACATGGCGGTGGCTTCGGCTTGCGCGACTTCGGGGCACGCCTTGGGCGAGGCGGCGTCATCGATTGCGCGAGGAGATACGGATGTGATGGTCGCGGGTGGGGCCGAATCGACCGTCACCCCTCTAGCGGTCGGTGCATTTGCTCGCATGCGGGCGCTCTCGACCCGCAACGACGATCCAGCGGGTGCGTCTCGACCTTACGACGCCAGGCGTGATGGTTTTGTATTATCGGAAGGTGCGGTGGTATTCGTGCTCGAGGAACTCGAACATGCGAAGGCTCGTGGTGCCCGAATTTACGCCGAACTCAGTGGTTACGGTGTCTCCGCCGATGCGTTTCATCTGTCATCACTCTCGCCGGGAGGTGAAGGCTCACAACGTGCGATGCGCGCTGCTTTGGACTCGGCTGAGTTGGCTCCCAGTGCGGTAGGTTTTGTGGCCGCTCACGCGACCTCGACTCCCGGTGGCGACGGCGAAGAAGCCGGTGCGATTGCAGCGGTATTTGCAGATAACTTAGCGAATCTCAACGTGAGTGGAGTGAAATCCATGACCGGTCACCTCCTGGGTGCGGCTGGATCTATGGGGGCCTTCACGGCGATCAAAGCGATCGAAACAGGCGTGATCTCGCCCTCGATCAACATCGAAAATCTAGACCCGATCGTAGCAGCAACGGGGCTTAACGTGACGCCAAACCAAGCCGTAAAAAAAGAAGTCCGAGCGGCCTTGGCCAACAGCTTCGGCTTCGGCGGCACCAACGCCTCACTCGTCTTTCAGGCAATTTAGAGAATTGTAATCAAATTGAATAGAATGATTTACGTCATAATTTAACCAATATGGTTAAAATATGACGAGAGTAGGGTATTGATGGGTTTGGGTCTGTCTCTTATACACATCTCCGAGCCCACGAGACCGAGGCTGATCTC
>CAJXQX010000045.1 GCA_913058185.1 uncultured Verrucomicrobiota bacterium | reverse complement strand
TATAAATGAATAATAAGCAATCCGTAGAAGTCGCCGAGTTGGGACTCTCTTTCACTACCGGTGACATGGCGAAATTCGCCAATGGCGCCGTCACCGTAACTCAGGGCGAGACCAAGGTCTTCGTGTCGGCTACCGCCGCCACCACCATGCGCCCAGGTCAGGACTTCTTTCCCCTGACCGTCGACTACCGCGAGAAATTCTCCGCAGCCGGTCGTTTCCCCGGTGGTTTCTTCAAACGCGAAGGTCGCCCTTCCGAAAAGGAAATTCTCACCTCCCGCCTCTGCGATCGTCCTTGCCGCCCGCTCTTCCCCGATGGCTTCCTCAACGAGGTTCAACTCATCGGTCTGTTGCTCTCGTGTGACCAAATCAACGAGTCTGACATCCTCATGCTCAACGGCTGTTCGGCCGCTCTCGCCATCTCCGACATTCCTTGGGATGGACCGATCGGCGCGGTGCGTGTTGCCGAGATCGATGGCAAGTTCGTCGCCAACCCAAAGGTTGAAGAGATGTTCTCCAGCTCCCTCGACCTGATCTATGTCGGCACCAAGACCAAGATGCTCATGATCGAAGGTTCTGCTGACCAGATCCCGGAAGAGCGCTTCATCGAGGCCCTCGAGTTCGGCCAAGCTGCCATCCAACCGATCATCACCGCTATTGAAGAGCTCAAGGAGAAGGCCGGTAAGGAGAAGAAGAAATTCGATCTCGTCCAAGCTTCCCCTGAAGCCCGCGCCATCATCGAGAAGGTTGCCGGCGATCGTATTGGTCCTGCTATCTTCGGTTTCGACCGTCCCGTGCGTAGCGCCAACCTCAAAGTCATCAAAGACGAGGCCAAGGACGCCGTTAACGCCGAGCTCGGCGAAGGCACCTGCACCGATGTCGACCTCTCCGTCGTATTCGAAGATCTCCAAGAACGCGCCTACCGCGAGACCGTCCTCACCAAGGGCGAGCGCGCCGACGGCCGTAAGTCCGAGGATCTCCGCCAAATCGACTGTGAAGTTGGCGTTCTCCCCCGCGTTCATGGTTCCGCCCTGTTCCAACGTGGCGATACCCAAGGCCTCGTGCTCACCACCCTCGGACCGACTAAGGAAGCTCAGTCCATGGACGGCCTCACCGGTGGTGCGACTTCCAAGTCCTTCATCCTCCATTACAACATGCCCCCCTTCACCGTGGGTGAAGCCGGTCGCTTCGGTGGTCAAAGCCGTCGCGAAATCGGTCACGGTGCCCTCGCCGAGCGTTCGCTCGTTCCTGTGCTCCCTGCTGAGGATGTATTCCCTTACTCCATCCGCGTCGTCTCCGAGCTCATGGCCTCCAACGGCTCGACCTCGATGGCCTCGATCTGTGGCGGCTGCTTGTCCCTCATGGACGCTGGTGTGCCAATCATCGCTCCGGTTGCCGGTATCTCCTGTGGTCTCATCTGTGAGAACCCTGAGGATCCAACTTCCGGCAAGTGGGAAACCATCACCGACATCCTCGGTGAGGAAGATCACTTCGGAGACATGGACTTCAAGATCGCTGGCACCACCGAAGGTATCACGGGCTTCCAGCTCGATCTGAAGATCAAGGGCCTGCCGCACGACATCGCCAAGAAGGCGGTCCACCAATGTCGCGACGCTCGCGTTGCCATCTTGAAGAAGATGCTCGAGTCCATCCCTGCTCCTCGCAAGGACCTCAGCACCTTCGCGCCTCGCATCCAAACCATCCAGATCAACCCAGAGAAGATCGGTCTTCTCATCGGACCTGGTGGTAAGACCATCCGCCGCATCGTAGAAACGACCGGCGCTCAAGTTGACATCTCCGATGACGACTCCGGCAAGGTGTTCATCTACTCGAACAACGCGGACTCCATGAACCGCGCGGTTGCGGAAATCGATGCCCTCTGCGGTGGCGGTTCCCAAATCGAAGAAGGCAAGATCTACGAAGGCCGCGTAACCGGCACTAAGGAGTTCGGTGCTTTCGTCGAATGTATGCCTGGTAAAGAAGGCCTCTGCCACATCTCCGAACTGGCTGACTTCCGGGTCCGCCGCACTGAGGATGTCTGCAAGGTTGGTGACTCGATCACCGTCAAGTGCATCGGCATCGACGAGCGCTCCCAGAAGGTCCGTCTCTCCCGCAAGGCCGCCTTGGCTGAGCTCGAGGAGAAAAAGGCAGCTGAAGGTGGCGCCGATGAGGCCGCTCCTGAAGCTCCCGAAGCCCCAGCCGAAGAAGGCAACGACGCAGGCGAAGAGCCCAAGTCCGAGTAAGACTCGATTAAACTGTAGCCGCGGTCGCTATGTCCGCCAAAGCCTTGTGCGACGGCGAATGACCCCGGTTCCGGCAAATTAGCGAAAACCCGCGACCCTCACTGGTCGCGGTTTTTTTGTGTCCGAATTTTTTGTTGGGCTGTAGCCAGAATCGCCGACCCCGGTAATCCTACCCCACCGCCCCGAGGTCAGCGACCTCCGCTACACTTCGTCAATTTCAGAGTTCAGTCTCCCAGTCTCAAAACCCCGCCTCGCCTCTCCATGTTCCTACCGTTCTCGCCCTCAAGATAGGACAACGCTCCCTCCGTTGTCTTTCTTCCCGCCGTCGATCCTGTGAGGACCCAGCCGTCTCCAATAGGATCTAAGGCGAAGTTCGATCAGTTTCCCATTCAATTAGTCTCCTCTTGGCCCGGGCTGAAAAACCAGTAGACCCGACTGCGATGAAACCCCTAATTCCGATGCTCGCCGGTTTAGTTTTCGCCGTCGGCGGTCTTCCCGCATTCTTCGCTCAATCGCCCCAGACCACAGCCGAAACCGATGACAACCTTTGGCCTGATGCCACACAGTGTGCGGTTTCTCTGAGCTACGACGACAGCGTGCCGGTGCATCATCGTGAGGTCGCACCGCTTCTGGAAAAACACGGTTTGCGGGGAACCTTTTACCTCTCAGCCCTCACCATCAAAACCCGGAGGCTTGGAAAATCGTGGCCGCAGCGGGTCACGAACTGGGCAATCATTCGCTCTTCCACCCCTGCCGACGTATCGAGATTTTCGAGATTAGGTCACCCGAATATTACGATCTCGCGGACTACACGTCCGGCCGATTCCGCGATGAACTGAGGGTGGCTAATCTGTTGCTCGATTTGTTGGATGGCGGGAAACCGCGCAACTACGGCAACAACTGCACCATCGGCCGAGGCGACGATGAGCAACCTATGGACCCGATTCTCGATGAGTTATTCGTTGCTGCCCGGGGCACCATCACCGAGCGACCGGTCGATCCGCGCCAACCCGCGTTCACCCGTCTCGGTCACTTCAACGGCGACGGTAAAACCTTCGCCCAACTACGCGCGGAAATTGAAGACGCACGTTCCCGTGGCGAGTGGGTTATTTACATGTTCCACGGCGTCGGCGAAGGCACCCATGGGCTATTTGTGGAAGACGAAGTCCACCGGCAATTGATCGCGTGGCTCGATCAGGAGCGCGACTCGATCTGGACCGCTCCGGTCGTCGAGATCGCCTCGCACCTACAATCAGGGTCCGGTGCCTGATCCCTGATCACGACTAACCCCCACCCGTTGATGAACAATGAATCTATAGGGCTACGCCGCCCGATCGCCCAAGCTCTGCCTTCCCGTTTCCCTTTCCTATTCCTCCGATGATAACTCGGACGTCAGATCCAGGTTGATTCCCGAACAAACTCCTCCCTTTCCACCGACCAAAAGTTTAAAGGCTGGTTCCTCGGGCTCTGGAGCGACGAGATCCAATCGCCTAGTTTTCGCCAAAATCACCGTAGATGTATCCCCACGTTTGCAGCTAAACTTAGGAACCAAAAACGTTCTTTTGATATCTTTGGGCGCTTCGGAATTAACATTTATTATTTGATGCATCCTATCGTCGTATTACGGACAAGTGTATCAACTCTGCGAATTTGTCGTCGCGCCTTCAGGTGTGGCAGTGATTTCACCTCCAAGAGCCATCATTAAAACCATTTGGATTCCGGGGCATGATCCTCATGCGGATTTTCGTATTACGAACATCCGGCCAGATCATTTTGGTTAATAGAGGGTTTAGCGTCTTTATTTTAGGAAATTCAACAACGACCACTTCCCTTTCTTCCGCCACTCCGCCACACCTCGGAAGGTTTTAAGAAAATACCCCCGCCGTGAACTGAGATCGGGCAACGACTCCACCTCGGCGCGCCATTGCTTTAAGAGCTTTGAATCCGTGGCGCGGTTTTCGACCCAGAGCCACAAAGCGCCTTCCTCCATTTGGGTCACAAGTTCGGTCCATTCTCCAGCATCCACCGCGAAGCCGGGATTGAATTGAATCGAATGCACCCGCACCGGATCTTCTTCCAAATTCGGCTGCAGTGAAGGCTCCGTTACCATGAGCATACGGAACTGGCGGCCAGCCTCATCCAGGTCCTCGTCAGCAAGCACTCGGCGCGATTCCTCCGCCATACTCAACCAGGCCGGGGTTTGGTAGACATCGAGCCAACCGAGCAATCCATTGTGCCCGTGCAGCCCGTTCAACGCCTGAGCCCATGGCCGAGGATCGGTAGGCGCCACGGGTCCCTCCCCCCAAGCCTCGAGACAAGTCTCCCGCCATTGCGCGGGATCATTCAAATAGAGTTCGAGCGACGCCATAAAAGCCCCCAGCAAAAACCGAAATACGCGCCTCTGCTCCGTTCCCTCGGACTGCGCCAGTACGGTGGCGATCAAGGCATGCGCAATCTCACGATCCGGCAACTTGGCCGTATTCAAAAAAACAAAGGCGACGGCTCTTCCTCCCCCTTCAGAATCGCCGTAAAGCTCTCCAAACACGACGCATAGCTTAATTGATAAACGGGAATCTCGAAGGGCTCAGCCCCCGCCACGTCCTCCGACGCCAACCACGGAAACCCACTCTCCCAAAATACCTCCGCCGGAATAGTGCGATGCTCCGCTGCTACCATTCCTAGCCACGCCAGAGTCAGTCCCAACAGAATCTTGATCAACCGAAGCATGCTACCATCAAGCACCGAGTCACCCCCACAAGCAACCTCAGTCGCTAACTCTCCGCTATGCCACTGTGGCGTCAGAATTGTCGCGGGTGTCACCAGCATTAAACCTGATAATTTCCATGCGCCCAACCCAACGAAAGACCTGCTGAAACAACGGTTGGGAACTCTCGTCAAGAAACTCTCTTGATCCTCAACGTGACCGAAATCGGCATTAAATAGAGACCTGGATCAGCCGCAAATTCTCACCACGATTAAGTTCGATTTAAACTCAATAGCTCTGGACCACCATCGTGCTTCACAAATGAACCCACTTTGTCAGCCCTTGTAGGTTCTTATCGTAAGGACGCATGGTGCGGGTTGCAGGATCGATCAAAAAGTAACCTCGGTCCGTCCCGACTAATATCAATTCGACCACATCTCCCGCCTCGCGCTCACCCCACGCGACATCCAAACTCAGTTGAACAAAACCCACCAATACTGCCGCAGCCGGAAACGACTTATCTTCTCGCAATGAGATGCCCGCCATGACCCGTAGCAACCGGGCATGTCTGACGCTATGCACCATGGGAGTATTTTCCTGTTTCAACTGCCGCTCCTTCAGATGGGCCACGGTTTGATCGAGCCAATCCAAAAGCAGGGGCAATCGATCATGATCCAACTTCGCGTAGGTCCCATCGTCGAACCGCGGTCGGACCCAAATCGGCAGCCGCCAATCTCGCAAAAATTACAATTTATACCTGCGACAATTCTGACGTTTACCATCTGAACCAACAATCTCCGCATTCTCTACCACCACCTTCATCCATCATTCCTGACTTCCCTTCCCTATTCACCAGCATCGTCCCAACAGAAAAGCCGCTGGGGGTTGACCCGCTCGGAAATCTGTATGGCATCCGCGATATGGCTCAACCCGATCCCAAACAAGGAGAGCGCGAATACTACGCCCGTGTCGGCGACGCCGAAATCAAACGCGCGTTTGGTAAGCCATTCACCGATCGCAAATGTGAGTGGGATCTCGGCAACATCACCGCGATCTTCCACCTTCTGGGCGAACCACCCGCGCGGGTAGCCGAGCTCGGCTGTGGCGTGGGCTGGCTCTCAATAATGCTCGCCCGCCGCGGTTTCGATGTAGTCGGCGTGGACATCTCACCAGATGCCATCGCCGCCGGTCGCCAGCAGCGTGATGCGCTAAACCTACCGAGATTGGATTTTCAAGTCGCGGACTACGAGAGCCTAGAGGCCGAGGATGCTTCCTTTGATGCCGCGATCTTTTTCTCTTCCCTCCATCATGCGGAAGACGAGGCCGGCGCGTTGCGGAATGCCTACCGTATCCTGAAACCGGATGGCATGTTGATCGCTTTCGAGCCGGGGTCCGGTCACGGCGGAACTGAATCCTCACGCAAAGCGGTCGAGGAATTTGGTGTGCACGAAAAGGACATGCCGATCGCCAAGATTATCTCACTTGGACAGCAAGCTGGATTTCGGCGGCATCTGAGACTTCCCGAACCCTGGGACTTCCTCCGCACGATCTATCGCCCCAGCTATCGAAAGGCGACATCCAGTGGCGACCTACGCAACCGCTTCAGACTCGGCGTGCTTCGCGCCTTTCGGCGCTTCTTTTTCCAACGCGAAGACCAGTCCTTCGTCGTGTTGTGGAAATAAGCGATTGTCAGCCTCAGCTCGCCTGATCCAATTCGCACCCTCGCATGATCGAAGTCGACAAACTCAGCCGCACTTTCCGCACCTACAAGAAGCAGCCCGGTTTCTGGGGTGGGGTGAAGGGGTTATTCAAACGTGAGTTCGAAGAACTAGCCGCAGCCAAGGATGTTTCGTTTTCGATCAAGGAGGGTGAATTCGTTGGCTTTCTCGGCCCCAATGGGGCCGGTAAGACTACGACATTAAAAATGCTCGCGGGGTTGATCTATCCCACGAGCGGGTCCGCCACCGTGGCTGGTTTCAATCCAACCAAACGCGAGAATGCTTATCGTCGTATTTTTGCTCTGGTCCTCGGTCAAAAGAACCAGCTCTGGTGGGACCTCCCCGCCATCGAGTCATTTCTGCTTCTGAGGCACATCTACCGCATTCCCGCTGAGCAATGGCAGGAAACGTTGGATGAACTCGTCGATCTCTTAGCCGTGCGGGGAAAGCTCAACGTGATGGTGCGCGAGCTATCCCTGGGCGAACGGATGAAGATGGAGCTAATCGCCGCCCTACTCCATCGCCCAAAAGTGCTCTTCTTGGATGAACCGACCATTGGGCTCGACGTGGTTTCCCAACGCGCAGTCAGAAATTTCCTGCGGGCTTACAACAAACGCCACAAGGTCACGATTCTTCTGACTAGCCACTACATGGCTGACATCCAGGAACTCTGCGAACGCGTCATCGTCATCCATAAAGGACAAAAGATCTACGACGGCGATCTCGATCGTTTGGAAACCGGCTCGGCCGGCACCCGCCAAAAGATCGTCACATTTTTGCCCGAAAACGATTCATTCACCACCGAGTGGAAATCTGCCTACGGCATCACCACTCGGGAGGACTTGGGCAAGATCGTCGTGCGCGCACCCAGCACTCAAGTCGTACAGGTCTCTCAGGAAATTCTCACTCAAGGACCGGTCGCTGACATCACGATCGAAGATGTCCCTCTCGAGGACGTCATCGCCGACCTTTTCGAGAAGAATTAGCAATGTCCGGCCAAACGGGTCTCCACTACTTGGTGCGCGGTGCTGGCATACCCGCACATGCCTTGATCAAATCCAGACCATCCTAGCAGGAACGATATCAGATATGAGTAACCCTGACCCAATCCCCCACTCCGTGCGCAATCGGCTTCTTTCAATGCCGTGATAATGCCACTATTTTTGGGAACACATATTTTCTCATCAGTGAGTTCCTGACCCTCATCGATCATCAATACTGAGCGATCCGTTTGCCCCCACCCGTTGAGCACACTTTCAAATGCATGTCTCAATTCAGTGAAGCGAATTTCACTTTGAGCTGCTTCAAACGCTGCCAGTCTGGCCTGAACCGCTTTAGGGTAGCGCATCAACCAAACATCCAACTTAGAGTTTACCCAACCAGCAAGCCACAACATGGTAACCACGGTTAGAATAAACGACGCAGAAGAAGGCAGATAACTGGAAGAAACGGTATGAACAATCCACGCGCCAAGCGTTACAACGATCAGTAAAACCACCCGCTGGGCAGCGCTCATCAAAATGTGACGCGCATCGAAAATTCGATGCGTAGTGATGGCAAAAGTAGTGAACGCATAAAATGCAAAAACTACCGCTACTTGGAAATTCAGCGTAATCCCCAAGACAGAACGAATCACCATCAATAGTATCACGGTAAGGCACGCTAAGATCCCTCTTAGCAACCATATCTGTAATTAAATCTTAGCTAATCCTGTAATCGTTTTAACTCGGGAAAATGTTCTTTGAGCCAAGATTAAACACAGCAGAATAAATCCAATAATATAACAAAAATAAGCGGGACCATACAGACGGTTACTAGCAGTAGAGCCTTCCGGAATAAACCACTCAGTGAATGGCATCACGCACAACAACGCACATGCGAATATCCCACTTTCCCTTTTTTCAGGATGTCTTTTCGGGAAAATACCTGATTGGAAATCGTCTCTTTGACCACCCACAGATAAAACGGAATCAAAGCACCGATGGCCGTGGTTAGCCGCATCCAAGGCAAGCCTTCTTCAACTGATACCGAAACCATAAAGTGGATACTTAGTAACCACGCCGCCACATTGAGTGAACAAACCACCACCGCACGATTCGTCGGGCGCCGAGGATTCGCCCAAAAAATCAATCCCGATAAAACGAGAACGGTACAACCCGCAATAAGTGCTCCGGTGATCATCATTTACTCAATACGAGCGTCGCATTTTCACCGCCCATACCATGGGCATTTATTATCGTATGCTCATGCTCTATTCGGCGGACCTCGCCGCTAAGGTTGAGGTGAACCGTGGGATCTGGGTAAGACCAATTTACCGTCGGAGGGATCAACCCAAATTTCAGACCCAATGCCGCCGCTGCGACCTGAATCGCCGGTGCACCACCAAGAGCATTACCAATTGCTCCTTTGATCGAGTAACTGGCAATCGATTCAAGCCCCTGGCCAAAGACCTCGTCGAGGGCCTTTGATTCCGCCGCATCAACTTTAAAGTGCCCCGGACCCGACGCACTAATCGCTTCCACCTGGTCCTTTCTGATTCCCGCATCAGCCAAAGCCCCTAGAATAGATTTGGTGAGGCCACTGCACAACTCACCCGATCGATCACTAAAAAAGGAATGACCAGATACGAATGCGTAACCGGGGCGAGGGCTCTCCTCCGGCTCCAAGATTACCATGGAGGCCCCCTCGCTGATCGTTCCGGTTGAACGCCACATATCAAATGGTCGGCAGTGACTTTCTGCGCGTTCGATGGTTGCCGGGGTCAATTCAGCCGCTCGAAACTCCAACATGGGGTGCAAAAACAGGGGGGACTCCGAACCTCCACATATCGCAACATCGGCCTCGCCCAACGCAATCAAATCAGCCGCCATTCCAATCGCATCAACTCCCGAACAACAGGAACTCTGGACCGACTGCATGAATCCCGAGATTTGAAGAGTCTTACTGATGCAGGTGGCCACATGAGTCACATTGGCAGTCTCGACCACCCGGGGCTTGATTCCCCGCAACCCTCGTCTAGCAACGGAACGGATCGATTGAGTAATTCCGCCGAAATCCATGACCGAGGTGCCCACCACCAAGGCCACCGTCATCTTTCTCAATTCTTCCAAGTCTAATCCGGCGTCGTTGACCGCTCGGGCAGAAGCGGCGGCTCCAAACCAAGAATGCCGCGCAAGATGCCGCGGATATTCCGCCCCAATTTCATTCGATATTCGTTTGAGTTCATCGTCGTCAACAACTCCAGCGATGAAATCGCCCCACTCTTCGCCCAATTTCTCAAACCGTTGAATCCGGCTCACCGGTTCTTGAATCCCTTGCCAAAACGCTTCGCGACCTATGCCTGCTGGGGTTTACTGGACCGATTCCGGTGGTTTTTACGCGGCGGCGAATCATGATTGAGTAGGGAAGGATAATCGAACTTCGGTCCCCTCGCTTTTCACGGACTCTACTGCAATACTCGCGCCATGCGCTCCTAGAAGATGACGGCAAATACTCAGGCCAAGCCCCGTGCCGTGCTCTTTCGTCGTGAAGCCGCCTTTCATCGCACGATGGATGGTGGTTTCGTCCATTCCCTCGCCGTTGTCTCGAATCCGAACCACCACCTCGTCCTCTAATTTCTCGAAAACGATCTCTACCCGCTTCGGCTCCGCATCGAGTGCATTTCGCATCAAGTTCTGAAAGACTCTAGCCAACTCCATCCGTGAGCCCCGCACCATCAATTCATCCAACCCACTCAAGGTGATCGTCGGTTTACTATAAAACATGACGCGATGGATCTCCTTCGCCAAGTCCACCAAATCGAGTTCGACGAAATTTTCTGTCCCCTTTGAAACCTTACGCCAGTTTTCGGCTAAATGATGACAATAACCGGCCGACCGCGCCACGATATCGGTGAACTCCATCAACTGTTCCGCCTTTTTAGGGTCATATTTTGCGAGCGACTCAGCTTCTTGTTTCAACAAGCCGGCGTAACCCATCAAGACCGTCAGCGGATTGGCTAGGTCGTGCACCAGTTCCACCGAAGCTCAGCCTTGCCACACGCCCGTTTCGACTTCCGACATCTCGTGTTTGAGCTGTTCGAGCATCGATTTGGCCTGACAATTGGCGGATTCTTCCTGACGGCGAACCAACGTGCCTTTCGCTTGCTGACGCACCGCTTCTAGTAACTCTTCAATATCCGGCGGTTTGCGCAGATACTGGTTGGCCCCACCTATCATGGCTTGCTGCGCGGTCGCCAACGTTCCGTATCCCGTTAACATCACGACGGCTACTTCGGGATCAAGTTCGCGGATCTTCTCCAGCGCCTTGATGCCGTCCATCTCTGGCATGCGGATGTCCAAGATGATCACCGCATACTCTTCCTTGGCGATCAACTAGAGGGCTTCGCGAGCACGCTCCGCTTTATCCACCCTAAATTCAGTGCCGAGCGTGAATGCAATGGACTCGCGGGGACCATATTCGTCGTCCACCACGAGGACGCGTAATAGTTCTAATACGGGGGGAGTAGGAGACGCAGTTGCGGTCGACATGGATTAGGGGAACTAACGTTTTCGGGGCCCGTCTATGCACTAACTACAGGGATTATAATTGATGCAAAACCACCGGAATAGCGGAAGTGTTTGCGAGGTGCCATTTCCCGTGTCAAGAAACGCAGATAGCACTTGTTTGCATTAATCGTTAATACAGCTAGCTTTACATGGATTTAACAACTCTCGCCCTCATTTTACTTGGTTCACTCGTCGCAGGCTTGGGTTTCCTCTGCGCTCGCTGGCGGTCAGGACTCTTAGTGGCCCGAGTCCGGGCCGAACAGATCGAGCAAGAACGACAACGCATCGTCGAAGATGCTGCCGCTATTGCGACCCAGTTGGACACGACCCGAGGTAACCTTGCCCAAGCCGAGCAAAAACTAGCCGCCCGAAGCGCCGAATCTGCCGCCCAGCTGAAAGCCGAACGCGACCGCGTCATCGAACACGAAACCCGCGCCAAACAATATTTGGAGGATCTAGATAAACTTCGCGCGACTATGACGACAGAGTTTCAAGTCGTGGCCGCGAAACTGTTCGATGAAAAATCCAAGAAATTCACCGACCACAATAAGGAACAAGTCGACATCCTGTTACGCCCGCTTCGCCAACAAATCACCGACTTTCGCGTTCGCGTAGATCATGTGCATAAAGACGACTCCGCCGATCGCGCCTCATTAAAGACCCAAATCGAGCAACTGCGTCAGCTCAACACCCGCATCACCGACGAAGCCCAACAACTGACCCGCGCGCTCAAAGGGCAGTCCCAAGCTCGGGGAGCCTGGGGGGAACTGGTGCTCGAACGCTTGCTTCAAAGTTCAGGCCTCCGCGCTGGCGAAGACTACGTCACTCAAGAATCTCACATCAACGAGAGTGGCAGCCGGGTTCGCCCCGACGTCATTGTTCGTCTCCCCGACGATCGTCACCTCGTCATCGATTCCAAAGTTTCACTCGTCGCATATGAGCAGGCCGTGAATGCAGCCACACCCGAGGATCGCAGCGCCGCTCTCAAAACTCATGCCGCCGCCGTCCGCCGCCACGTCGAGGAATTATCCGGTAAACAATACGATGAGCTCACCAAGCTCAACTCGCCGGACTACGTATTGATGTTTGTGCCGATCGAACCGGCCTTCTCCGCCGCCCTTGAAGCCGATACCAGCCTCTACGAATGGGCCTTTGATCGCCGGGTGATTCTCGTCACATCCCCCACTCTGCTGGTTACTCTGAAAACCGTGGCATCGCTCTGGAAACAAGATCGCCAGACCAAGAACGCCCTCGAAATCGCGAAACGCGGCGGCCTGCTCTACGACAAATTTGTCGGGCTCTATCAAGACCTCGAAGCCGTCGGAAAACACCTCGACTCAACGCGAAAAAGTTACGACGGAGCCCTGGGCAAATTACGAGACGGACGCGGTAATCTTTTGTCACAAGTCGACGAGCTGCGTGATCTTGGCGTGAAGACCAAGAAAATACTCCCGATTGTGGAGAACGAAATCGAAGGCTGAGCATGCCGACACTTTTGCGGATTCGGATCCATCCGATTAAAAGCTGTCGGGGATACGACTGCTCCACCGCGGAGCTCGACCAACTCGGCTTGGTCGGCGATCGGCGGTTCCAAGTCATCGCGGCCGACGGCAAGCCCTTCACCCAACGCACCCACGGCGCCCTCGCCCGGGTGCAAACGCAGATCATTGGTGATGAATTGCACGTTTCCACCACGGAACACGGCGAAATCGTGATCCCTATCATTTCGCCTGCTACCGCAACGCGCACCACTGAGGTGTGGAGCACCACGGGACTGATTGCCGAAGATTGCGGCTCCGAGGCCACCGGATTCTTTAGTGCCCTCCTCGGCGAAACAGCGTATCTCGTGCGCACCGGCACGGCCTTTGACCGACCCGTAAAAGCGCATCATGGCGATCGCGTTGGGTTCGCCGACGCCTTTCCATTGCTCGTCATCAGTGAAGCATCCCTCGCTGATCTGAATCGGCGATTATCCGAAAATGATCCTTCTGCGCCCGCCGTCGTGATGGAACGATTTCGGCCTAATTTGGTGATCACGGATTGCACCGCATTCGCCGAAGACACTTGGAAGCATATCGATATCGGAGACACTCGTTTTGCCGCCGCCGGTCCCTGCGAGCGTTGTATCATGACAACGGTCGATCCTAACACCGGAGCCAAACTCGGCCCCGAACCCCTTCGCACGCTCGCAACCTACCGCCGCGATCCTCAAGGCACGGGAGTCCACTTCGGACAGAACCTCGTGAACCTCACAAAATCCGGGCGTCTCGAAGTGGGTGCATCTGTCGAGGTAGACCGAAAGTCACGGTCCTAACCATCGTTAGCGGTGCCATTCTCGAAATGGCGACGGACCTTCTCACGGCTAAACTCCAAACGAGTCGGCGCTCGGTCCGTGTTATAGAGGGTGGTGGATTGGGTGATCGATGCCTCGGTCACATCGCGGGCGACAAAACGCACATCAATGGAAATAGTCTCCGCCAGAAACCCCTGATCCGTCACCGGTAACTTGAGTTGTCGTGGCGTGATCCCCACCGGCACCCGATTGACCACCACCATCGCATCTCTCGGCTCTGAAAAAATTTCGATGATGGCATAATGATCGGTCTGCACCCCGCCGATCCCGACCGTCACCGGCGCATTGCCCCATGCTACTGGATTCGACGACGAAGTCGTTTTGCACCCCACCAGACTCAGGCAGGCCACGCTCATCACTCCTGCAATCCAAGTGCGTCGATTTGTCATATCTTTTCCGACCCAATCCCCCTATGGGAGTTCCACTGTTGCCCTGTTTCGGACGGAACCTCCTGAATAGACCCATGCCCCAATACGTTGCCTTTCTTCGCGGAATCAATCTCGGCAAGCGCCGCGTGAAAATGGATCACCTTCGCGATCTCTTCGAGAAAATGGGATTCACCGCTGTGAGCACCTACATCGCGAGTGGCAACGTGCTCTTCTCGTCCACGTCTCGCTCAAGTTCAAAGCTGGAAGTTCTAATCGAGAAGGAACTCGAATCCGCCCTAGGCTACGCGGTCCCCACCCTCGTGCGCACGCAGGCTGCCGTAGTTCTCGTGGTTAAAAATGCCCCTCTCGGTGACCTCTTCACCGACGGTTTAAAACCCAGCACTCAGATCACCTTTTTCAAGCAGCCGATTGAACCGGAGTTGGAACAAACCTTTGCCTCCCTGCGCACCCCAACCGACGCATTTGCAGTCGGCGATCAAACGCTCTATTAGCGCTGTGCGGTTCGCATCAGCGAATCCGCCATCTGGAAACACCCGAAGCTCAATCCCCACCACGTCCCGACGGGAACGACGCGAAATCTGAATACCCTGCAAAAGCTCACGACGATGTTCGACGCCCGATGACCGTTCCCCAGTCTGCCCCCCTACTCACGACGGAGCGCACGACCCTGCGCCTCCCGGTGGCAGAAGACGCCGACTTCTTCCTCGAGCTGTTAAACGACCCCGATTTCATCCGATTCACCGGCGATCGCGGTATTCGTGATCTGAAAGGAGCCCGAGGCTACGTGACCGACAAATTGTTGCCCATGTTCGAAACCCACGGCTTCACCCTCTACGTGGTCGAGTTCCGTCAAAGCGGTTTACCCATGGGGATTAACGGACTGGTCCAACGAGAGACTCTGGATGCTCCCGACATCGGATTTGGGTTTCTGAAACGCTATTGCGGCCAAGGAATTGGTCGTGAGACCTCGAAGGCCGTCCTTAAATATGCCCACTCCACGCTGAATCTTCCGGTCGTTTACGGCATCACTCGCCAAGACAACGCCCCTTCCATCCGCCTGCTGGAGCATCTCGGTCTCAAACTTCTGCGCACTGAGCCTCTCCCCGGCATCCCAGAGCCCCAGCTCGTCTACTGCATCGGTCCACCTGAATCGCCCCCGCCCTAACCACTGATCGCCTTCCAGCACACCCCTCGATCAGAACTGTCACTTGTGAAGTGGCAGTTTCATCAATTCGGCCTGTATTAAGTGGAATCCGTTTTTCCCAAATAACCCCCCTAGTTTCTATGAGTGATCGCATCCTTTCTCGAATCAATGAGTCCTACATCGCGATCATTGCGGACTTGGCCGAGGCCGCATTCGTCGCCTCCCGAGAATCGATAAAAAAACACAACGCGACGAAACACCGGCCTGCGGCTTCTTCCCACCGCCAAACCCTCCGTCCGGGGATGGAAACCCCCATGTGGAACGAAATGCAAAAGCGGCTGCGTTTTCACACCATGAAATATGGAGCAAAAGCTGTGCTTGCTCGTGAACTCGGACTTCCCCGGCAACGCATTCACCAATTTCTCAAGGAAGGTTCCGCCATGCCCGACGCCGAACGCACCCTTTGCCTACTGGCATGGCTGGATTCAAAAGAGAAATCCACCTCCTAACCTATCCATTAATAACTCACTTACATCAGCTTACGAAAAACTGTCATATTACAAGTGACAGTTCACTATGGAACTATGACGAAAACCGAGGGGTTTGGGGAGCGGAGATAGGATCATTTAAGCGTCACGGACGCGGCCTCGTTTGGATTTAACTTCTCCGCGATGGCGTTTGTTGGCCACCGTCCGTCGTTTTTGTCGGGCCGATTTTGGCCGCTTACGACGACGTTCCTTTTCTTGCTCCGATCTCACTTTCGCCCGGGCAATCTGCACGCGCAGCTCGAGTTTTTCGCAAAGAGCCTCCCAGGCCATCCGTCGATTCGCATCTCTCGAGCGCTCTTTTTGCCGCCGGACCTCAATCCTCGTCGGCCGATGATGGAGGGTCACCGTCGACGCGGTTTTGTTAATTTTCTGCCCTCCGGGACCGGTCCCGAGCACAAATCGCTCACGCACATCCGCTACCCGAATACCGAGTTTGGCTAATCTGATTTCGATTTGAGTTGGTAAATCCACGTTCTGATCCTTTTTCTCCGCGAACCTGCTTGGTTTTTACGAGTCAAACGCTCTCACCTGCAGCTTCGCAACTCTTAGCCCTATGACAACCGGTTCCAATTGGTCCCAAAATATCCGCTCCGAAATCGGCAAAGCCGTGATCGGCCAACACACCGTGATCGAACGCCTGCTCGTCGCGCTTCTGGCCAATGGCCATGTGCTCCTCGAGGGCATGCCGGGTCTCGCCAAGACCCTATTGGTCAAATCTTTAGGCACGGCAATGGGCGTGCAATTCGAGCGGGTGCAATTCACTCCTGATCTCCTGCCCAGCGATGTGGTCGGCACCATGATCTTCCAGCCCAAGTCCGGCGAATTCACCGCCCACCGCGGTCCGATCTTCGCCAATCTCGTGCTGGCGGACGAAATTAATCGTGCCCCCGCGAAGGTTCAAAGTGCCCTACTGGAAGCCATGCAGGAGCGCCAAGTGACCATCGGAGGTGAAACTCACCCGCTGCCGAAGCCATTTTTTGTGATGGCGACGCAGAATCCGGTGGAGCAGGAAGGCACCTATCCTCTCCCCGAGGCTCAGGTCGATCGCTTCCTATTCAAATTGATCGTCGATTACCCCGAACTGGAGGAAGAGGCCGAGATGATGAATCGCTGGGGTCAGGTCACCAAGTCTCCCGAACTGAAACCCGTCTCGTCTGGCGAAGAGTTACTCGGACTCCGTGAAGCCGTGGACCAGGTTCACGTCTCAGAGGCGGTTCAAGGTTATATCCTCGCCATTGTGCGGGGAACCCGCGCCCTCACCGTTCCGGACGAAAAAGGCTACCGCCTCTTGAGTTTCGGGGCATCTCCTCGGGCCTCGCTCTCTCTCTATCAAGCTTCTCGAGCCCTCGCTTGGCTACGCGGCGAAGAATTCGTATCGCCGGCCTTGATTCAGGATGTTGCCCACGACGTGCTCCGTCACCGGGTCGGACTGACCTACGAAGCCGAAGCCGCCGATAAGACCTCGGACCAAATCATCTCGGAACTCCTCGAGAAGACCCCCGTCCCCGAAGTCTAAACCGAATCTCATCTCTTACTCTTTCTCGTTCTCGTTCTCTCCGAGTTCAGTTCCAGAGAGAACGAGAAGGAGTAAGAGAACGAAAATAACCAGCTATGCCCAACGACGCATCAGAACTCGTCACGACCTCGGCCCTCGCTCTACTGCGACGGTTGGAGTGGCGCGTGCGTCATGCGGTCGAGACGGTGTTGAGCGGTGAATATCGCTCGGCCTTCCGCGGACGCGGCATGGAGTTCGACCAAGTTGTGCGCTACGAGTTCGGCGATGACGTGCGCGACATCGACTGGAATGTCACCGCGCGCCTCGGCGAACCTTATCGCAAGAAATTCGTCGAAGAACGCGAAATCACGTTCCTCGTCATGTTCGAAGATTCGCCCAGTCTTCAGTTCGGTTCAGGCGGCCAGTCCAAACGTGAGGCTCTGCTCGAACTCGCCGGTTTGGTGATGATGTTGGGCGCGATCAACCGCGACCGCGTCGGCTGTATTCACGCGACTCCTACGGGCTACCATTTCCACGAACCCATGCGCGGACGCGGTGCGATTATGCACACCGCCGCCAACCTCGTTGGCAGTGCGGCCCCTTCAATCGAAGAACCCGCGCCGGTGGCGCTTCCGTGGCGACTACTCGCCAAGGCCGCCCCCAAACACTCGATCCTTATATGGCTCGGTGATCACCCTCCCCGCGAACGGCCCGAGGGTTGGAACGTCCTCGCCCGTCGTTATCAACCCATGGGGTTCCGCATCGAGGATCCCTGGGAACGCGAACTCCCCACCGACGATCGTTTCGCGGCCTACGATCCTACCACGGGCCAACTCATCACGCTCGATGGCAGTCGGGCGGAGCGCCACGCCCACGCGCAATGGCGCGCTGCTCGCGAAGACACGTTCAGCCGCCTCTTTCCCGACCCCCTCAGCCGTCTCACCGTCGGCACCGACCAAAACCGGCTCGATGCGCTGGTCCGCTTTTTCCACGCCCGACAGGCGAAGCGTTAACGTCGCGGAAATTCCAAACCCTCATGTCCAATTCCCAAATCAATTTCTCGATCGACGCCACCCTTCTGGTTCGGGCTCAGCTGGGATTTTTTGAGTTGAAGTTTGGGATTTCGCCAACCGAAGGGCGGCATTCGTGATCAACTACACGCTACAGGATCCGCTTTGGTTATTGGGCCTACTGGCTCTACCGGTGGCGGCGTGGTTGCGGGCTCGACGTAAGTTGCCTGTGCGTATCGTGCCGTTTGCCTCGGCTTGGCATCGTCCTTCAGCAGTGAACGCTTCTCGCCTACCGGTCGCCTTGGCCATGCTAGGGTTAGCCTTGCTGATCGTCGGCATGGCTCGACCCCAGAAGGTCGAGGATCGCCGCGAGGTGCGCGAAGAGGGTTACGACCTGATCCTGGCGATCGATCTATCCGGATCGATGCTGGCCGAGGACTACGAACGTCGCGGCAGCCGCATCAATCGCCTCCAAGCAATCCAGCCCGTTATCCAAGCATTCATTGATGACCGCCCGGGCGATCGTATCGGTATCGTGGTCTTTGCCGGCCGGGCTTACACCCTGGCTCCGTTGACTTTTGATCACAGTTGGCTCGAACGCCAAGTGGAACGCCTCAAGGTGGGATTGATCGAAGATGGCACCGCCATCGGCGATGGTCTGGGTGTCGCACTTTCTCGACTCGAACAAACCGACCGCGAAATCAACAACCAGCGCCAAGGTGCATTTGTCATCCTGCTCACCGACGGTGCGAACAACGCCGGAGCTTTGGCGCCGACGGACGCCGCCGAAATCGCGAAGTCACGCGGCATCCCCGTTTACACGATCGGCGCCGGTCGCAATGGATTTGTCCCCTTCCCCATAACCAATCGAGAAACAGGCGAGGTCATCCGCTACACGCGCCGGATGTCAGATCTCGACGAACCCACCTTGCAGAAGATCGCCGATACCACGGGTGGTGAATATTTCCGCGCCGGCGAAAGCGATACGATCGAATCCGCGTTCGCCGCGATCGACAACGCGCAGAAAATCGAATTCCGCGCTAAGTCCTACCTGCTCGCCGACGAATTGTTCGTTTGGTTTGCCGGGCCGGGTGTCATTATCGTGTTGATCTCCGCCGGACTGGCCGCGAGTCGGCGCTCGGGCAAACGCTCCACCAACGAAATCCTCGCGACATGACGTTCCACTGGCCTCACGCATTCTGGCTTATGCTACTGCCCGCGGGATTTTTGATCGCGGAGTTGACCCGTCGGGTGCGCGCATCGTCTGCCCTCCACCCCAAAATCATGCAGGCAGAGGCTTCGCCCAACGGCCTTTCGATCCTAGGGAGCAAAAGTGCGACCGCCGCCATGCCCCGCGTGCGTTGGCGGCTCTGGTTGGGAATTGCTCTGGTCGGCTGCACCTTCGCCCGACCGCAATGGGGAGAAATCGAGGAGCCGGTCTTCGAACAAGCCCGTGAAATTCTGATCGGAGTCGATCTGTCCCGGTCGATGCTGGCTCCTGATGTCGCCCCCTCCCGCTTGGAACGAGCGAAACTACTCATCACCGGTTTGCTTGAACGTTTGGAAGGCGAGCGCGTCGGTCTCGCCGTATTTGCGGGCACCGCATTTTTGCAAAGCCCGCTCAGTGCAGATTACGAAATACTCCGAGAATTCTTACCCGCCCTGAATCCGGATTTCCTCCCCGAAGGCGGCACCGAATACGCGGCGATCATCGATACTGCGCTCGATTCGTTCAGTAACGATTCCAGCGCCGACCGATTCCTCATCATCCTCAGCGACGGTGAATCTCAAACGGATTCCTGGAAGGAACGACTCAGTGAATTGAAGGATCGCAGCATTCGCGTGATCAGTTTGGGGATCGGGACCGCTGAGGGCGCAATGCTACCAGACGATCAAGGCGGCTTCATCAAAGACGAACGCGGAGCAGTGGTATTGTCGCGGCTCAATCCCGTGACGCTTGAAGAGATCGCCCGTCAAACTTCGGGAGTTTACCGCGACGCCAGTGCTTGGGTCGATCTGGCCGAAGTGTTGCAACAAACCGTCGAGACCGGCCGCGCCGGCGAATTCAGTGAGACGCGCCGCGCCCGCAAGCTCGAGCGCTTCCAATGGGCCCTGGGACCCGCCCTGCTAATCTTGATTTGGAGTCTGTGGCGGGAGTTCCCGGTGCGACCGCGCCAACGCGCCGTCACGATCGCGACCCGTAAATCGACCGTAGCCGCTGCCATCGTCGGTGCGATGATATTAAGTTTAAGCACGCCCGACTCGGCCTCGGCCGTGGAAGAAGTGCCTCCTCCTTCCCCCGAAGAAATGCTCGCCCAACTCGAGGCGCCGTTGAACTCCGTCATTGCCCGACTTTCGATCCAGGAAGAAATCATCGCAGCGGAATTTGCCGAAGTGGCAGAGCAAACAATCACGTGGGGTAATCAGGTCCTGCAATCCGGGCAACCACCCTCCATTCCCGTTATTAAAGACGCCCTCGAAGCCGTTGACCTGGGTGAATTAATCGATCCCGAAGCCGCCGACTGGCCTACCTTACGGGAGGAATTGGAGAAACTTTTGGAGGAATCTCAAGAGCAGCAAGATCAAGAGCAGGAGCAAGAAGATCAGGACGAAGAACAAGAAGAGGAAGAATCCGAGGATTCAGACGAGGGAGACGAAGGTGAAGACGGTGACGAGGAACAGGACGGTGAGCAGGGCGAGGAAGGTGAAGACGGCGAATCAGGCGATCAGGAGGAATCCGAAGGATCCGAGGGTGACCCGTCTGATGAAGAAGGTGAAGACGGCGAAAATCAGCAGGACCAATCCGAACCCTCCGAGCAGGAGCGCGAAAACGCCCAAAATGCCTTTGACGAATTTGAGGAACCCGAGCCCGAAGAAGGCGAAGGTGAACAACCTCCACCCGAACCATCGCAACCGCAGCCCGGTAATCAATCCGTCGGCGGCCAGCAGGTTCAGGATCAAGAAGCCATGGACAATCCCGAGATGGTCGTGCCGCTCCAAAAACTCGATCAGCTCAAGGATCAAGATTCCCCCGCTGAACTCTTTCAACTCATGCAAGATCCCAACGATCAACCGCCCAAGACCGGGCGCGACTGGTGACCATGCCGACACTCAATTTCCGTTCCTTTCTCCTGTTATTCGCATTGGTCGCCACCACCGCGACCGCTCAAAATGTGCGTTGGCAACTTGCCGAAGGTTACTTCGCCAAAGGCCAGAACTCCAACTTGGTGTTAATCTTCGAAAACTGCACGCCCGAGGGCGACGTGGTGTTGCCAGCTATCCCGAACTTATCCCTCGGTGCCCCTCAGCCGGGCTCGCAATCGTCCAACACCTTCGTCAACGGACGCGCCACCTCGCAGACCCTGACTTACTTCGCCTACCCGGCTCTTCCCACCACCGACGGTCCAATCGATATCCCCAATTTCACGATCCAGACCGACCAGGGAGTAATGAACGTCACCGGCGGGCGTTTCTCCGTTCGTGAAGCAACGGTCGGCGATACCAACATCCCCATTTCCGACGTCGCCCAATCCGCCATGGTGTTGGACGATGGTGTCGTCTGGACGGGCGAAGTGATCCCGGTGAGTTACACCCTCGATGTCTCTGCTCGCTTCCGCGCCAGCATTGGCGGCGAACCGGAATGGAACTCAAGCCCACTGGTCGTCGAAGAGTGGCTGGAGCCCTCTCGCTTGACCCGTGGAACCGGTGGCGATGCGCGCAATGTTTTGATGTATGCAACTCGCGGTTACATCAATACCGCCGGCTCATATGTAATCCCCTCGGCGCAACAGCTGGTGAATATCAGCATCCCCAACTCTGGCTTCATGCTGAGTCTGCGCGCCGAACAATACAGCATCACCAGTGATTCTCCCCGCATTGAGGTGAAGCCACTGCCCTCCCCCGCGCCCGCCACCTTCAACGGTGCGGTGGGCTCTTTCCAACTCACCTCCAAAGTCGTTCCCGAAACCGCCGCCGTCGGTGAACCCGTGACTTGGACGCTCGAACTCGAAGGCGAAGGTAACTGGCCGAATATCCCCGGACTCCCCGCTCGCCAAGTCTCACGCTCCTTCCGGGTGGTGCAACCGGATGCCCGTCGCGAAATGGCGGAAGGTAAACTCTTCGACGGCTCCATCAGCGAAGACGTCGTGCTCATTCCCACCCAGTCCGGCGAGTATTCCTTCGGTCCCGTTGAGTGGACCTACTTCGATCCGGTCGCTGGTATTTACCAAACCATTTATTCGCCTGCGACTGTGCTGCAAATCTCCGCCGCCGTTCCCCTTCCCACTTCTCCTACAGCCAGTGGCGCTGCATCGTCTCTGTCATCTGATTTCGAATCTGCTCCTTCCATAAATGCCACCCCGGCCCCGGACGCACCCTCCACCATTCCACTCGAAACCCTACCGGGAACAAGCACCAGTATGGCGCCGCTGAACCGACGTGATGTCGGGGCCGTCGCGATCGGAATCATCGCCCTCTTCCCACTACTCTGGCTCGGACTAAGCACGATGCGGGCCCGTCGTCTCGACCCAGGAAAACCGGCCCGCTTGGCTCGTGGCCGACTGCGCTCTATCCTGAAAAAAATCGAACAAACGACCGGGGCAGACCGAATTGCTGCACTGGCGATGTGGCAACGTGACTCCGCTATGCTGTGGCAATCGAATCACGCCGCCCCTTCCCCCGATCTGTTCATGGCGGACGCGGATTGGAAACAACTTTGGATTGAAGTAGATCGTCACCTCTACGCCGAACAAGCGGACCTGCCGACCGATTGGGCCAATCGCGCGAATCGCGCCTTGGCCCAAAAACGGGCACCGCGTTTCCCTCTCTTCAGTGTGCTCGCTCCACGTCACCTTTTCCCCCTGATCGTCGCTACTTTCATGCTAGGATTCGCCCCTGACGTCACCGCTCAAGGTGATGCTGCCTATCAAAGCGGAAATTTTCCCGTCGCTGAAGCAGCATGGCGGGACGCAATCGTTGCCAATCCCAGTGATTGGATCGCTCACCACAATCTCGCGCTAGCGCTCGCCCAACAAAATCGATGGGACGAAGCCGGTGCGCATGCCGCGGTCGCCTTCGCGCAAAACCCGCGTCATCCGTCCACCCGTTGGCATCTCAATTACACGCTGGAGCGCAGTGGTTACACCCCACCCGTATTTGGTCGATTCCTCACCCCGGGTTGGCCCGAAAGGATCGCCCGATTTGCATCACCCGGAGAATGGCAACTCCTGTTCTTGGGTGGTCTATTACTAGCGGTGCTCTCCTTGAGTTTAATCCTGCTCCACGCCTACGGATACCACGTCCCAGCTTGGAAACTGTTCACCTGGTCCGGCGGTCTTGTCGCTGTGCTGGTGATGGCTTCAGCCGTGTTCGGTTTGCAGGTTTGGAGAGGCGCAAGCCACGCCGATGCGGCGATAACCTGGCAAGCGAGTGAGCTGCGTTCGATCCCCACCGATCTCAACGGCGAACAACAAATCGCTCCGCTCGCCGCCGGATCTCTGGCCAAAATCGAAACGAACTTTCTCGGCTGGCGCCAACTCTCGTTCCCCAACGGTCAAACCGGCTGGGTGCGTAAAGAAACGTTGATCCCACTTTGGGATCGCGCGCCGTAACTGATCACGCACCCGGCGGTTTCGGCGAAACCGCCCTACCCGTTGAGGCAGTTCCGGTCGGGCGTGCTCGCCGAGCGCGCTGCTCCTCGCCATCCCGCCTCAGGGCTGATCGCCTAGCGTCTTGCGCGCCATCCGCATCATGGATTCCTCGTCGTTGTAGTCGGCCATTTGAGAAATCTCTACCCAGGCCAAATCATTCGATTCATCAGATATGACCAGAGATTCGTCGGGATCAGCTTCAACCATGAAGCGTAGGTCGAAGTGCCAATGCTCCGGTTCAGTTTTGCGAGCCGGGATTAGGTGACGATCCACGTCAAAAAGATCTCCACTCACCAATCTCAACCACTTCAATCCGCTCTCCTCTTCGGCCTCCTTGAAAGCGACTCGCGCCAAGTCCAAGTCTCCATCGGCGTGGCCACCCAATTGAAGCCACTTATCGAGTTTGCGGTGGTGCGTGAGTAACGTGCGTTTCCTCGCTTCATCCACGATCCAGGCCGAGCCGGTTAAATGACCCATCGCTAGCGACCGCTCCGCACATTCCGGTTGGCTTTCCACAAACTCGATGGTCGCGACTACCATGGCCGACTCATGCGCATCCACCACCCGTCCCGCATGTGACCGCAGGAGTTCGAGCACCTGACTCCGATTGTTCACTCCCGCGCTCATGCCCGTGGTTGCCAAAGTTGATCGGCCTGAAAATCCGCGGGCGATTCCAGGAGGGGCCAGACTTCATCCACCGTATTGGCCACCCCAATCAGGCTCTTAAAACCAGCCGACTTAAAATTCTCGGCGATCATACGATCAAGAAAAGCCAGCAGACCGTCATAATATCCATCTTGGTTCACCAACACTAACGGCTTCGAGTGCATCGCCAAGCCCCGCTCGACCATAATCTCACTCACTTCTTCGAGGGTTCCAATTCCTCCTGGGAGCGTGACGAACGCATCCGCGCGTTCAGCCATGATGCGTTTTCGCTCCCGCATGGAGTCGACGGTCACCAATTCATCTGCTTCATGAAACGCCAGTTCCCGCTCCTCCATAAATTCCGGGATGATTCCAACGACCTTGCCTCCCGCCGATTTCGTGGCACGAGCGACTGAGCCCATGGTGCCGGCGTTGCCCCCACCATAGACCAATCCCCAACCGCGCTCGGCCAGCCCTCGCCCCATCGCTTCACCAGCTTCATAGTATTTGGGATCCAAATCCCGACTGGAGGAGCAATAAACACAGAGCAATTTAGTCATAATGATAGGTAACGCGGATCGACACGGAGATACTTTAAGAATCAGGATCGTTAGCCAAGTTCTTCGTGCGAATATGGACTAAACCGTGGATAATCCCCCAACATATATTGGCCGTTTGGCGCCGTCACCCACCGGACTCCTCCACCTCGGACACGCCCGCACGTTCTGGATAGCTCAACAACGCGCGCAAGCCGCTGGCGGCCAGCTCCTCCTGCGCAACGACGATCTCGATCAGCCACGATGTAAACCCGAGTTTGCCGAGGCCTTCGTCGAAGATCTCAGCTGGCTAGGGTTGAAATGGTGGCACCCCATTCTGAGGCAAAACATCCGCCTACCCATCTACCAAGAGGCTCTAGCTCAACTTCACGCCGCCGGTCGGATCTACCCCTGCCGTCGCAGTCGCAAAGAGTTGATCGCCGCCGCCGCCACGGCGCCTCACGAGAATGGGGTCCGCGACGAGCCGATCTTCCCACCCGAGTGGCGACCCGCGGCCTCGGAGACTCCCCCAAACATCGAAGACCACCTCGATTGCAATTGGCGGTTCCGCGTCCCCGATGGAACGACCGTCAGTTTTCCCGATCAGGCCCAAGGTCCGCAGTGGGCGGTCGCCGGTCGGGACTTCGGTGATTTTCTTGTTTGGCGCCGGGACGGACTACCCAGCTACCAACTGGCCTGTGCGGTCGACGACGGATTAATGGGCATCACCGAGGTGGTGCGCGGCGAAGATCTCATCAAATCCACCTTCCGGCAGATTCTGCTGCTTCGCGCTCTGAACCATTCCCGGCCCGCTTATTACCACGCCCCCCTGATGACGGATGCCGACGGGCAACGATTGGCGAAGCGACACGGCGCGGTCAGTTTACGAGAATTGCGCGAACAAGGCCACAAACCCGCCGAACTCATCGCAGGCTTCGAAACGCACGCGTGACGCCATGAAGAGCAATTCCGACTCGCTACCCGCTACTACCTACTTGCTACTATTCGGATGATCAAAATAGGCGTCATAAACATCTCCGACCGAGCAGCTGCCGGCGTCTATGCCGACGAACCCGGACAAGCCTGCGTCGCGCTGCTACGAGAATGGTTGGCGACCCCCTTCGACCCTGTATACGCAGTCATCCCTGACGAGCAGCCTCTGATCGAAGCCGAACTCAAACGCATGGCCGATGATGAACACTGCGCCCTCATCGTCACCACCGGTGGCACCGGCCCAGCGGTCCGCGATGTCACTCCTGAGGCCACCACCGCCGTCTGCGAAAAAATTCTCCCCGGCTTCGGCGAATTGATGCGAGCCACCTCGCTCAACTACGTGCCCACCGCAATTCTATCCCGCCAGACCGCGGGCACCCGGGGCGCCTCCCTCATCGTGAATCTCCCCGGACGTCCCAAGGCGATCAAAGAGAACCTCGAAGCCGTCTTCCCTGCCATCCCCTACTGCATTGATCTCATCGAAGGACCACGTCTCGAAACAAACCCCAAGGTCATGAAAGTATTTCGCCCGAAGGGGACTTAACGCCCCAAAACGCGGGTCGGGCTTTACGCCCGACACCTCAACCCCCTCGCATCCTCGCTTTCAAAGCTCGTCGTATTTGACCGAACGCCCCTTGGCCTTTTCGACGGGATACTTCACCGCATTTGCGGCCATCTTACGTTCGATTGCCGCCGCCACGTCCACGCCCGTCATATTGGCGAATTCCAGCGCGTAGATAATCACGTCAGAAAGCTCTTCTTCGATTTCCTCCCGCTTCTTCGGATCGTTCATCACCTCTCGAGAGTCCTCGGAAGTGGCCCACAAAAAGTGCTCCATGAGTTCCCCGGCTTCAGCCGCGAGAGCCATGCTCAGATTCTTTGGCGCATGAAACTGCTCCCAGTCACGCTCCTGCGCAAAATCCAGCACCCGCGCCTTGATTTCCGCTACGGTGGTCGTCTCGTCGGCAAAAGAGTTCATGTGCCTAACCTGCGCCCATTTAACCGCGAACGCAATGTCCACCGTCCGTGCCGGTGTCAGTTAGATGAGGCACCCGCTTGATTGGTGTAATACGGCACCAAGGTCTCGAGGTGGCTTTGCACGATCTTGCCGATGGTGCCCGGCTCCGTCTGTCCTTTGTGGAGTTCAAACAGCGCGACCAAGAGGGCCAGCTCGATGTCGTTCTTTTTGGGACTCGTTGCCTTCATCTCCGCGAGAATTCCCAAAGCCTTAGCTTCGGCGCGCTTGTAGTCGTTAAAATTTTGTTCCTGCGGCGTCATCAGCCGGTTGTCCGCTCCCAAGAGCGATCCTTCAAACCAAAACATGTCCAAGCGTTAAGCATACTTTAACCAATATGGTTAAAGTATGTAAAAACCGTCACGCGATGAAGGAGGGCTGAATGGGGAACTCCGGCTGGAAATTACGCTGAATGATTGCGCTGATCTTTCCAGCGCCAATAGGCCGCGCATACGCTGCCGATGATCGAGTGCATCACGGCGGATATCGCACACGGGACAGCTGCCAAAGCCACCCCGGTAGCGGGGTTCACAAAATGCCTATTCGCGAGCACAACACCCAGTCCCGAATTCTGCATGCCCACTTCGATAGCCACCGTGCGGGCGCTCCGCTCGGGCAATCGCATTAAACGGGACAGCAGGTAACCCAGAGCGAATCCACCTACGTGAAGCAGAAACACGCCGAGAAATAACCGTCCCGCCACGGCTTTAACTTCCTCGACCCTTTGCCCGATAATACTCGCGCAAATCAGCGCGATCACGATGACGGAGATCAGCGGTGCGATCGGCAGCACCCGCTTAACGGCTTGCGGCCAGAATCGATTGAGCACGACACCAAGTGCGACCGGAATGAACACCACTTGCACCGTGCTCATAAACAGGCCCAATGCATCCACCGGCACTTTTGTTCCCACCAAGGTCGTGGTCAAAAGCGGCGTCATCAACATCGCGGCGAGCGTTGAACATGCCGTCATGACCACCGAGAGGCAAACATCCGCCCGAGCAATAAAGGTCACGACATTCGACGCGGTGCCACCCGGACAGCACGCGACCAGAATCAGACCCACCGCATACTCCGTCGGCAAATCGAGCGCTATTCCCAGCCCCCAACCGAGCAGCGGCATCACGGTGTATTGGCCCACGAAGCCGATCGCGACCGGCTTGGGCATGGTCTTGATCCCCTTAAAATCCTCCAACGTCAGCGTCACGCCCATCCCCAGCATAATCACGGCGAGACCCCACACGATCCAGGGACCGCGAAACCACGTGAACCAATCGGGTTGCACGAGCGCTAGTCCACAACAGACCAGAACCCAAATAGGGAAAGCATTCGTCAACCAAGCAAGCACACGAGACATGCGGGCAGACGCTGGAGAGCGCATGGCGCTCATGCAACATTCTCGTCAACGCACGATCTAACCTCCATCTTTACGAATCACGATTGTATTGGCCCCCTCATAAATTCAGAGTTGTCGTCCCGCCCCCCTGCCCGCCGCTTCGCCCTACTCCATGAAAATCGCCGCCGTCGCCAAGCCCGACTCCGATACCAATTTACGCACCCTCGCTCAGATCGGGGTGCACCACCAATGCTACTACCGAATGGAGGGCATGCCCACCGACCTCACCGGACTTCAAGCTGCGAAAGACAAGGCCGAACGGAACGGTCTTCATCTATCCGTCGTTGAGGGAGGTCCACCCATTGATCTGATCGTATTGGGCAAGGAAGGTCGCGACGCTCAGATCGCTGACTACCAACGCGCCCTCGGGCTCATGGGACAGCTCGGCATCAAGACGCTTTGCTACAATTTCATGCCGCAAATCACGGCCGATGCCATGGTCATGCGCACTTCTTTTGAGACCCCGGAACGCGGGGGAGCGCGCACCAACAGCTTCAAGCTCGCCGACTTCGATAACGATCGCCTCACCAATGAGGGCGTCATCACCGATGAGCAGATGTGGGACAACCTCGACTACTTCCTTAAACGCATCATCCCGGCCGCTGAAGCCGCCGAGGTAAATCTCGCGATGCACCCGGACGATCCACCGCTGTCCCCGATGTGGAACCTCGCGCGCATCATGCGCAGTGTCGAAAACTACGACCGGTTGTTCAGGATGCATCCGAGCCCCGTGAATGGAATGACCTTCTGCCAGGGCTGCTTCGCCGAACTTGGCCTCAATATCAACGAAACGATTCGCCACTTCGGCGACCGGATCCACTTCGCGCACTTCCGCGACATCTCCGGCACGTTGGAGGATTTCCATGAGACCTTTCCTGACAATGGTCCGACCGATGCAGTAAGCATGTTACAAACGTATCGTGACATTGGTTACGACGGGTTCATGCGTGTAGACCACGTGCCCTACCTCGAAATCGAATCTGCCACCGGTCACGGCTACGGGCTTCCCGGCCACATCTTCGCCATCGGTTATTTGCGAGGACTGATGGAGCCCATCTTCGGAAAGACTGACCATCAACCCGCATCGTGAAGGTCGCGCTCGCGCAGTTCATCTACGAGAGCAACACCTTCAACTCGCAGGAGGCTGATCTTAGCTGTTTCGACCCCCGTGGGATTTGGCTCACCGAGCCCGCCGCCATCCGCGAATGGGCCTCTTCCAACCGATCGCAAATGTCCGGCAGTCTCGACGACTTAGCCGCGACCGATTGCAGCACCGAACCGTTTTTCGTCGCGGTATGCGGGACGCCTGGCGGACGACTCAGCCGCGACTGCTACGATCATATTCGCACCACATTAGCGGAGTCTCTCCAACGGGTGCTCCCCGCTGATGTGCTCGTGCTGCACTTCCATGGTGCGGTGTGCGCCGTCGGGCAGGATGATGTCGAAGGTGAACTACTGGAAATGATTCGGACGGAACTGGGGTTCCGTGGCCGTATCGTGCTCTCCCTCGACCTCCACGCCAACGTGACTCCTCGAATGTTGCAACAGGTCGATGTATCGACCGCCTACCGCACGTTTCCGCATCAGGATTTTTACGAGACGGGCCAACGTGCCGCGCAACTCTGTCTGGAATCGCGGTCCACCGTTCGCACCATCGCAAAAATCCCGGCGATTATCCCGCCTACTGCGACCGATCATCGCACTGGACGATTCGCCGCTATGCTCGCCGCCGCACGTGAGCTCGAATCCAATCCCGATATCGTCGACGTGAGCCTATTCCCGGTGCAACCTTGGCTCGATATCGATGACCTGGCCACTCGAGTGGTGGTTAACGCGGTCAGCCCGGAAGCCGGGGCCGCGACTGCTCAACAACTCGCCGAACACTGGTTCGCTCAACGTCATGATTGGGATACCGGCCTAATCGAGTGGCCGGAAATTTTATCGACGCTCGCTTCGCCCATCGGAAAACCATGGCTATTAGTCGACACCGCGGACGCCACCACCGGCGGAAGCGACGGGACCAGTGCTGAAGCGATTGAGCAGCTCTGGCTGTATCGCGAAACACTCCCGGGTCCGGTATTACTCTGGGTGGTTGACCCGGAAGTCGTCCAAGGAATCAAAATCGGTGCATCTACCGTTCAATTCGGACTGCAAAAGATCTCCATTTCCGGGGAGATAATATTCAACGGCGAGTGTCGCTTCACTCCCCGAGGGCAAGCTTACCAAGGGCAGGAATTTTCGTGCGGCCACGCGATCGTGCTTCGCGCTGGCAGCTTGCACATCGCCGTGACCGAGCAGGGCTGCCTCTGCGCGGACCCTGCATTTTACGAGTGTCTCGATCTCGACCCATCTTCGGCCCTCGCCGTTCAGGTAAAGAGCCACATGGGCTGGCAAGCCGGCTACGAAGTCGGCCCCGAACGCGGGTTGCGCTTCGACGGGCCCGGCTGCACCTCCGTGAACTTTGCGCGATTGCCATTCACCGGTTCACGACGTGATCTGTTCCCTCTCTCCGCATCGTCCCCCAATCCCATCGAACTATGGCAATCGACCTGACCGACAAAGTATGCCTCATCACCGGCGCCGATGAAGGCCTCGGTTTCGGCTTAGTCCAGGGCTTCCTAAAACGCGGCGCGCATGTCGCTGCCGGTCTGCTCAATCCCGCCGCATCCGCGTCGCGGGTGGAGCCTGCTATCAGCGTGGCGATGGATGTCACTCAGCCCGACCAAGTCGAATCAGCCGTGGCCATGGTGATAGAAAAATTTGGCCGCATCGATGTGTTGATAAACAACGCCGGGGTTTACCCCCGTAGTCCCGCCGATGAAATGACGCCGGAAGATTGGCTCCGCGTGCAAGATATCAACCTCAACGGCACGTGGCGCAGCAGCATGGCCGTCCTACCGCATTTCAAATCTCAGGGCAGCGGATCAATCATTAATATCGGCAGCGTCACCTTCCGTCTCGGGATGGCGAATCTTTCGCACTACATTTCCAGCAAGGGCGGCGTGGTTGGTCTGACTCGAGGCATGGCCCGCGACATCGGGAAATTCGGAGCGCGCGTCAATTGCCTCCATCTCGGTGCCATCCAAACCGAAGGTGAAAAAAAACTATCTTCCGCAGACGCCTCAGCGCTGGCCGAAGTCGAACGTTTGCAGAGCATTCCCGGCCGTCAAAACCCCGAATCGATCGAACCCACCTTCGCGTTCTTCGCCTCGGAGGATAGCCGCGACATCACCGGTCAATGCCTGACCATAGACCGCGGTTGGACCCACGAGTAGATCAAATTTCGAAAACCAATCGGTAGGAAGAGGTAAATAAAGGTAGGGCGATCTCGCCGAGAGCGCCGTTTCACCTATCCTCCCAATCACGAACCACCATCCGCCGCTGGCGCGCTCGGCGAGCACGCCCTACCCGGAAACGACAATGCAGTCTAGACCGCGACCTTAACCACGGTCTTTTGCACGCGCCCCGATTCCCCATCGGCCAGTGAAGGCATGTGGACATCAGTCGGGAAAAACACCGCAACCTCGCCAGAATTCATCCGCCAATCGGATGCTTGGGGAGTATCGGCAAAGAAACACACGTCACGTTCCTCGAACGCGTTTTCTGTAATCTCAAGATTTTCCAAACCAGTGACCCGTATGAGCTCCCGACCGCTCACGATCGCCTGCAAGTCGATGTGTCGTTCGTGCGCTTCGAATCGCCCCTGTCCTAACAATTTGGTATCGTAAGCTTGTTCGATGGCGAACACGCCGTCGCCCAACTCGACCTGACATGCTTCCCCGGCGGGAACTGCGTTGATCCGAGTATGCTCATCCGAACCGGCAGTGAGCGCCCTAGCCAAATAATCCAAAGCGATTTGAAATCGCTCGGTCGAAATAAGTTGTGAACGCAGAGTGTCTGGAGTGCCCCAAAGTGCCATGGCTCAGCTCACTCCGCCGATCCCGGAGGCGCAAGCTCGGGGCTTACTACTCCCGCAATATTGAAACGGCCTCCGGCTGATCGACCTGACGCAAATCACCCAATCCGAAATCAACCGCCCCCTCGTCTGCAGGTTGTTGCGCCGGTTCGATCGACGCTTCCACTTTTGGCGCATCTGCCGCCGCGCCAGGCATCCGAAAATCCTCGGAGCCCAAGGGAGGATCCGGCTCCATCCAATTGAGCACCACGTCACTCACCAAACGTTCCCCCTCCTGCACCAGAATGCGATGCGGCATAATCACCCCCAACACGGGTCGAAAATCTTGGTAGAACGTCTGCGTCTTGAGGGACGATCCGTTCGGCTCTCGGCGCACTCGATCCTGCCGCACGATGAAATAGGTATCCGCCGCCAAATAAAGCGTGCTTTGATCCGTGAAATTGCGCGTCGCCAGCAATTTCACAACCGGACGTCCGTCAACCTCGCCTTCTCCGGCGTATTCGAGGGCATAACCTTGGTCTTTCGGCCGATACAACGGGGTATCAAAAGCCAACTCAATTTTGAAACGAGCGCCCAGAGCACTCGGCATCAATTCGGTTACTCCATTCGCACCATTTTGCAGCCAAGGCTCGTTCTGGCCGTCCCATCCCTGAACCAACGTTTGGTTCTGCTGCATCGCCTCGATTCGAATCGACTGCGGACGTTGAGCCCACATTTGAAAATCCATGGTAAAGTCTCCGACGGACGATTGACCCGCCGCTCTAAAACTTTCCAATCGCGCTACTCGCGACTCGCCGCCGATCGCTTCGATATGAATGCGAGCAATATCCTCAGCCAGATCCTCCGCTCGGAGTAAACCGCCGAGACTGAGTCCGGCCATACCCGCAAAAATGATCTTGTTCAACCAACGCATCGTATCAACTGAGCGCATGCGTGGGCTCGCCACAAGCCTCTTGGTTCAGAGTTGGAATTACGACAGCAAGAGTTTTGCTACCTGCACCGCATCTCCGATCTACATTTTCGCGACGCCACGTCTCGCCTCCTCCGGCTCGAAGACCT
>CAJXQX010000044.1 GCA_913058185.1 uncultured Verrucomicrobiota bacterium | reverse complement strand
AATCCTGAACTTATTCGCGAAGCATCCGCTCGATTCGGCGCTCAATGTATCGTTGTGGCCATCGACGCGAAGCGAGAGCCCGACGGTAAGTCATGGCGCGTTTACACGCATGGCGGACGTAATCCCACCGAACTCGATGCCGTTACATGGGCCAAACAAGCGGTAGATCTAGGCGCCGGTGAAATTCTACTTACCAGCATGGATTGCGACGGGATGAAAACGGGTTACGACGTGCCGCTTACTCGCGCGATTAGCGATGCGGTGACCGTGCCAGTCATTGCCAGCGGAGGTGCTGGCACCCTGCCCCACTTCGCCGAGGCCCTCGAAGCCGGCAAGGCCAGCGCCGTTTTGGCCGCGAGCCTCTTTCACTTTGGCGAGCTCACCGTTCCTCAGGTTAAAGACTACCTAGCGGGGGTGAACCTGCCCGTGCGCCGCTGAGCGAATTCAGCACATTGCCCAAAACACTCCTCCCTGAGACCAGCCGTTATTCCTGCAACAGGTCCGGAGAGAATTCGGCACACGCAAATCGGAAAGCTATCTCAACCATATGAGCGAGCGTAAATCCCGGCTAGAGCAGAAGGTAAACCTATCCGTCCCAACGCACTAGTCCAAGCACCTAGAGCTGTAAGCCTGAACCAATGCTGTGGAATGTCGCATCGGCTGGTAGCACGACTCGGTCACAGAAATCACCGAACCCTTCACCTTCGTTTCGCTCCGTCGCGTATTTCTTAATGACCGGTCGCAGCATTTCTACCGCTTCATCAACCGTGCATTTAGGCGATACAAGACGATTCAAACGGGACCCGTTGTAGCTCGCTCCAATATAGAGGGCATACTTTCCAGGCGCTTTGCCGACGAAACCGATTTCCGCGAGATATGGCCGGGCGCATCCGTTCGGGCAACCGGTCATCCGGAGGCTGATCGCGTCATCCGCCAGTCCCGCTTCCTCTAGGACTGAATCGAATTTCTCGAGTACCTCGGGCAATATCCGTTCGCTCTCGGCCAGAGCGAGTCCGCACGTCGGCAGCGCCACGCAAGACATCGAGTTCAGACGCAAACGGCTCTGTTTGTTTTCACCACCCAGTCCGTGCTTTTCCAGAATCGTTTCGATCTGGGCTTTCGCATCGGTCGTGACGCCAGAGATGGTAACATTCTGAGTCGGGGTAAGACGGAAGTCGCCGGTGTGAACTTCCGCGACTTCGCGCAATGCTGTTTTCATCAGCCAACCTTCGCGGTCCTTGATGCGGCCACTCAAGATATGGAGACCGTAAAACCAAGTGCGATCCGCACATTCCTGCCACCCATGCGGATCCTCGATGGTGGTGAAATTCACCTCACGCGATTCGCCCAAAGTGATACCCGAACGGCTTTCTACTTCGTTCTTAAACCAAGCGAGCCCACGATCTTCGATCGTGTATTTGAGTCGCGCATGTTTGCGATTGGTGCGGTCACCATAGTCACGTTGCGTCTCTATGATGGCCACTCCGATCGCATTGATTTGGTCAGGGGTGACATAGCCGAGTGGTTCTGCCAAACGAGGGAAAGTCGCTTCATTGCCGTGGCTCATGCCGAGTCCGCCGCCAACCGTCACATTGTAACCGACGAGTTCACCATTCTCCATCACCCCAATAAATCCTAGGTCTTGAGAGTAAACATCCACGTCATTGGACGGAGGAATGGCGAAACCCACCTTGAACTTACGCGGTAAGTAGGTCGCACCGTAAAGGGGTTCAACTTCGGATTCGCCACCCGCAACTTGCTCTCCATCGAGCCAAATTTCGTGGTAAGCACGGGTCTTCGGAAGCGTGTGTTCCGAGAGTCTTTTGGCGTGCTCATACATCGCCGCATGCGCTGGAGTGCGCTCCGGGTTCGGGGCGGCCATGATGTTGCGATTCACGTCACCACAAGCGGCGATCGAATCCATCAACGCATCATCCATTCCCTTGATGAGAGGTTTCAGGTTTCCTTTCAAAATACCATGAAACTGGAAAGTTTGGCGGGTCGTGATGCGCAGTGAGCCATTCGCTTGCTCGTCGGCGAGCTTATCGAGCATCAACCATTGGGCGGGCGTGCAACGTCCACCCGGGAGCCGAACCCGTAGCATGAACGAGAATGCTTTTTCCAACTTCGCCTGACGTCGCTCCTTTCGGAGGTCACGGTCATCTTGCATATACAGGCCGTGAAACTTGGTTAGTTGCTGGTTATCTGCGGTGATTGAGCCCGTAGATTCATCCCGCAGTTCCTCGGCAATTGTTCCGCGGAGAAAATTCGACGCGGATTTAATGTTTTCGTTAGCAGCCAGTGGCTTCGTTGCTTCTTGGTCAGAGCTCATGAGCGAAGGCAGAACATGCGTCGTTCAGTGGGGTGCAGCAAGCTAGTTTTACTAATTAAGGTAAGTTAGTAAGGATACCGAAGATTAGACCTCGAATTGGAG
The DNA here is from genome assembly GCA_913058185.1 of uncultured Verrucomicrobiota bacterium. Taxonomy (GTDB): domain Bacteria; phylum Verrucomicrobiota; class Verrucomicrobiia; order Opitutales; family Opitutaceae; genus Actomonas. The sequence continues at coordinate 31,004 of CAJXQX010000044.1, read as the reverse complement.
GATGAATAATCAGCCATTCTCTTGAACTTACCCTCCGTGCTCTCCGCTGATAAGAAACTCATGAGCAAAATATTATCCGTTTCATTCCTTCGCTGACGCCCATCCGTAGGCGCGTTTCACCGCGCGTTTCCAGTCATGCTTGAGCGTAGCAAGATCCACGGAAGAATCAGGAGAGAAGATTTGGTCCACCTCACTCTGTTCTCTTAGCTCGGTCTGGCTGGTCCAAAACCCAATCCCCAGCCCAGCCAGGTGGGCCGCCCCTAAGGCGGTCGATTCCAGATTAGCCGGTCGCACCACTTCGGTTTGCAATAGATTGGACTGAATCTGCATCAACGGATCACTGGCAGCAGCCCCGCCATCCACCCGAAGTTGAGCCAACTCCAATCCACTGTCCTGTCTCATCGCATCGATTAAATCGGCGCTTTGCAGGGCGATACTTTCGAGAATCGCTCGGCAAATATGAGCACGATTAGTTCCCCGCGTAAGTCCCGTGATTGTGCCTCGGGCATAGGGATCCCAGTGCGGCGCGCCCAATCCCGTGAAAGCGGGCACACAAATCACGCCACCGGCATCGGGCACCGAAGCGGCGAGCTCACTGAGCTCGGATGCCGAATCCACGAGTTTTAACTCATCCCGGGCCCACTGCACCGCAGCTCCGGCGACAAAAACCGCACCTTCGAGCGCGTAGTGTAATTTGCCACCGATCCGCCAAGCGACGGTCGTCAACAAGTTGTGCGCTGAGATGATGCGTTTCTCTCCAGTTTGCATCAGTAGAAAACACCCCGTGCCATAAGTATTCTTTACCATTCCGTTGATAAAACAACCCTGGCCAAAAAGTGCGGCTTGTTGATCGCCCGCCATTCCTGCAATCGGCACCCCGGCGGCCACCAAACCTTCGGCTACGCATCCAAACACTCCGACCGAATCCTTCACTTCCGGGAGCATTGCGCGGGGAATATCCAACATCTCAATCATGCGTTCGTCCCATTCTCCCGTCTCAATATTCAGTAACAGTGTGCGGGACGCGTTACTGGCATCCGTGGCGTGGACGCCACCTTTCGTCAGCTTCCACAACAACCAAGTATCTATCGTTCCAGCCAAAACCTCCCCGCGTTCCGCCCGGTCCCGCAGGCCCTCGGTTTCACGCAACATCCACGCCAACTTCGTGCCGGTAAAATAGGGATCCAATCGCAATCCCGTGCGTTCGGAAACTTCCGCTTCAAAACCCGCCTCGACTAACCGCCGGCAATCATCCGCCGTTCGCCGATCCTGCCATACAAGCGCCGGTCCCGTCGGTTCACCACTTTCGCTGTCCCACACCACTAGGGTCTCCCGCTGATTAGTGATACCGATGGCAGCGATGTCAGTTGTCGCCAAATTAAGTGACGCCATCACTTCGACCAAAGTCTCATATTGGGTGGACCATATTTCTTTGGCATCATGCTCCACCCAACCCGACTTCGGGTAGTGTTGCGTCAGCTCACGTTGTGCCGTCGCCATCTTCCTGCCGGCGCGATCAAACACGATGGTTCGTGAACTCGTGGTGCCTTGATCCAAGGCAATGATGAATCGGGGATCACTCATAACGGGATATTGATGACGACTAGCAATGCGCTGAAGTCAGCAAATCGCACTTCTAATTCACTCAAGATCACGGACAGTCCCAAAAATGGGATTTTCTTTTCCCGGCGGCGTTTCATTTTTCGATTCATTGGAAATCTCAAAACAAGCCGTAAATTTTAAAGAATTATACATCATATATTTATAATATATCAATATGAGTTGGCACGACAGATGCATTACATTGAACAACTTCAATAAATTAAAAATTTAAAACTTATATATCAAAATGAAATCCAAACTCACTTATCTCGTTCTTTTCTCTGTTGTCGGTCTCGTCGATGTCACCGCCGCTGAAACCACCGGCCTCGCGGTGACCAGCGCAGCAGCCTACGCGGTGCCATTTGGCACGTTCATCATCTCATTCGTGCTGCTCAGCCTGATGACGGACTACGCTCGCCCTCAACTTCCGTTGAGCATCGCGGAAGAAAAACACACCCTACTTCCCGTTTCGGAAGTCTTCGGCTCCACCAAGATGATAAGCCGTCGGCCTGCCATTGCCCGCCGTTCCGCTAACCGCACCTTGGTCGCTACTCATTAATTCAGACGTCCTCAGCTTGACACCCGCCATACCGAACCGGTCAATCCAACCATGCCGTCCTCCTCGCCGCGCATCCTCATCGCCGATGATCAACCTGATGTCTTAGAGGCTCTTCGTTTGCTTTTCGAAGGCGAAGGCTACTGGTCGGGTTACCCAAACTGGTCCACCTAAACAGTTAGTCTGGATGGGGTGATGTAGTGGTTGAGGGTGTAGAGTAAGTCAAGGGATGGGCGAAGGGAGGCCGGAGGCCGACTGGAGCCCTTCCCTTGAGTGGAGGATTCTGCTTCGAGCTTTTGTTCAAACTCGATGGGACTGATATAACCCAACGAACCGTGGGGTCGCAGGTGGTTGTATTTCCATCGCCAGTCTTCGATCACGACCCGAGCTTCGGTCAGCGTGTAGAGCATCTCACGGTTGAGGCATTCGTCGCGTAACCGAGCATGGAAACTCTCGATGTATCCATTCTGCCAAGGGCTGCCCGGATCGATGTAGAGCGTCTTGATCGACTGGGAAGCGAGCCATGCTCGCAACTCCTTCTCGATAAATTCTGAGCCATTGTAGCTGTGGATATGCTCCGGAGCTCCGTGCTCGGCAATCAGCCGGTTCATGATTGATCGCACCTTGCGTGCGTTGATCTTACGATCCACGTGGATGCACCGGCTTTGCCGGGTGTATTCATCGAGGACCGTAAGCATACGTAGCTTGCCACCACGCATCGTCGTGTCGTGCACGAAGTCCCACGTCCATACGTGATTGGGATGCGTCGCCTTCGTCGGAAGTCCCGTGGAGATCCCACAGCGCCGTCGCTTGGGCTTCTTCACGGGCACCATCAGACCGAGCTGCTGGCGCAGCCGTTGGATCAGTCGTGATCCGACTCGCCAGCCTGCTTTCTTCAGCGGGCGAGCGATCTTCATCTAGCCCAACTCAGGGTGCTCTCGACTCATCCGGCGTAGCGCTCCCTTTAACTTGGCCATCCAAGCATCAGGTTGCTTCGCCTCGTAGCCAAACGTGCTGCGATGCAATCCGTCTGAATGGCGAAATTTATGAGGTGATAGGCGTCATGCCCCCGTCTTTCGCTTTCCCTGCGGCTCACATCAAACTCTGGGTCCCATTCGCATTCACCCCGGAGCAGCAAACCATTGATGAGCGAGGTAACGAATACTCCGACATGGTGGCCCTCCTTAAGCCGGGCACTACCCCGGAAATGCTCAGCGCAGATTGCGCGGCAATTATTGAACAGAATTTGCAGGTTTATCCTAAATTCCGCCCCTGGGTGGAGAGCAGCGGTTTCACCGGCATCGCTCAGTCTTTCCTCGAAATGGAAACGAAGGAAGTTCGCTCGATGCTGTAGCTGCTTCAAGCCGGGGTCATCGCCGCTCTTTTGATCGGCTGCGCCAACGTGGCTAATCTCCTCTTAACTCGGTCATTCTCGAGGGAACGAGAATTCGCCATCCGCTCGGCCCTGGGAGCCAGCCGGTGGACTCTTATTCGCCAATTATTAAGCGAGAGTTTTTTGCTATTTATCATTGGTGGCACGCTAGGGGCCCTGATCGCATTATGGGGAATCTCAGGCATGGAAGCCTTGGAATTTACTGACCTAGCTAGAGGCGAGACGATCGAACTGGATCTAACGGTATTTGGATTCACGTTGGGCTGTGCAGGTTTGACCGGACTCATCTTCGGCTTGATCCCTGCCCTCCAAGCCTCTCGGCCCTCGGCGGGAGATGCGTTGCAGTCGGGCAGTTCTCGAACCACCGGAGGTCGCCGTCTACGCACACTTCGCAGTGCATTGGTGATCGGTGAGATCGCGCTTTCACTCATGCTGCTGACCACCGCCGCTCTATTGACCCGTAGTTTTCAGAAACTCCAGTCACAGCCGACTGGATTCGATTCCACCTCAGTGCTGACCGCTCGACTCACGCTCCCCGACTATGCTTACGGTGAAAATCACCAACTCTTGAATTTTGCCGATCGTCTCGAGCAGGATCTTCTCAGCATTCCGGGCGTTGAAACCGTTGGCCTTTCAAGTATCGCTCCATTCGGCTACTCCAACAGTCAGGGGACGTATCGTATCGTGGGATACACTCCACCAGCAGGGGTATCGGCCCCTCACGGATAAATCAGGGCCGTCACTTCGGGGTTTTTCGAAACCCTCAAAATTCCGCTACTACGAGGACGGAATTTTAACGAATTTGACCACGCCGATGGCGAACAAGTTGTGATTGTCGATCAGGTTTTGGTGGATCGCTATTTCCCCGACCAAGATCCTATTGGGTAAAAAATTACCGCGGTTCAGACGAGCCTACTCCAGGAAACGTGCGCACAATTGTCGGAGTTATCACTCCCATCAAAAGCCTCGGCCTGGATGATCCCATCCGGAAGGAAACGATCTACTATTCCTATGCGCAGAGACCGGTGAATGGCATCACCCTCACCATCCGAACCCAGGTGGCGCCCGCGAGTTTAATCGAGGCTGTTCGCAGCACTGTTTTGAATATTGATCCCGAACTTCCCGTTTACCAAATCCGCACCTTATCGGACCGGATAAACAGCACGCTCCAGAGCAAGCGCACTCCCATGGTACTATTAGGTGTCTTTGGCGGTATCGCAGTATTGCTCGCATCCTTAGGCGTGTATGGCGCGCTCGCCTTTAGCGTGGGTCAACGGACGCAAGAATTGGGCATTCGAATGGCCCTCGGTGCAGCCGCTAACGATGTGTTACATCTGATTCTACGCCAAGGTATGTGGCTGGTGGAATTGGGGCGGGTATCGGATTGGTCGGCTACCTAGCAGTCTCACGATTGCTCCAACATCTATTGTTCGGCGTGAGTCCAATCGATCCGATTTCATTTATTGGTGCCTTAATTTTACTCATGAGTGTCGCGGCCATTACTTGCATCCTGCCCGCCCTCCGAGCGACTCGGATCGATCCAATGGTAGCCCTGCGCGACGAATAAGAATCTCGATTCAGGGCGCAGAATTGGGATGGACTCCGCTCAACTGGCGGTTCACGGGTGGCTCCATGGCTCGCTACATCTCCCCTCCCCAAGCCACCGACGAAACGATCATCCCTGCGGGATCATCTGATATTCCACTGACCTACTTTCGGTTGGTCACGCTCGAACCCGGGGAGATCATTGTCGACCGTCAGTATGACTTTGAGCTCTTGCTGGTGGTGCTATCAGGGAAAGTCGAAGTGCAAGTCGGCGAACAATCATTTAGTGAAATCGGCGGACGAGAAAACATTTGGTCCGGTTGTGCGGACTCCGTTTACGCTGGAACCGGAGCGGAAGTAAAAATCACCGCCTCAGTGGGCGCGGCCGAAATCGCGATCGCGGGTGGATACACGACCGAGGTCCATGCGCCGTTTAGGATTTTACCCGCAGCGGTGGAAAGCGTCGAAGTTGGATCCATCGAGACGCACTCCAAACGCACCATCCGCCATATCTTAGGACAGTCAGCCAATGGTCGGGCCGGAAATCTACTCGTGAGTGAACTCTACGCATCGCCCGGTTGTTGGTCGGGCTACCCGCCTCACAAACACGATCAGGAGGCCCCGCCGGAAGAAACCGCATTCGAAGAAGTCTATCACTACCGCTTCGATCCCGAGTCGGGATTCGGTGGTCAGTATCACTACCGCGACGGCGAAGAGCCGACGGCCGTGATGACTCAACATCGTTCAACCTTTGTGGTGGATAATGGTTATCACCCCACGAGCACATCCCCTGGCCATCGGGGCTATATTTTTACTATTCTGGTGGGCAAACAGCAGCGCTCATTGATCCAGCGGTTCGACGCTAAACATCAGCATTTGATGGCGGGAATCCCTGGACTGCAGGACATGCGAAACAAGTTTAAGTGACCTCAAGAGCGTAAGTATTCAGTTTGAGGAGTACTCCAAGGTAGTGCCTCCGCCCCCGAGTCCCTTAGCGGTTTCTGATCCGCTGGGTCGACCGGCGACGTTTGTTGAAATGACATATATCCCTCAAATCGGCACATGATTCAGCTCCTCACACCGCCCTGCAACGTTCCGGAATGCACCCGCTAACGGCTCAACTGATTATTCAGCGTTCGGGACAGTTCCCAATCTGAGTCCCATTCCTACCCTTTGACTCAATCGAGTTGGAGGCGGCGCTCTAACTCGATTAAATAGCCTATTCGGATTCAGCTGAGGCGGGATTATCGATTTTCAAAATGCCCATGGCTTGAGAAAATCGACATTCCACGATGTTCGACATCTGAAGGGTCTGATTTTCTCGAAAACACTAGGACTTCTGCCCCCCCCCCGTTTAATTAATAACATTGTCCATTTATAATAGTTATCAGTAATACTTTAAATGTGCCTAAACCACGTCGAGTTTCACAGCAATCTATCGCCAAAGAACTAGGAGTATCTCAGGCGCTCGTTTCACTCACCCTTAACGGACAGAGCGAGCGCATAAACCCTCAAACCTACAAGAAGATATGGGATTACGCGATTTCGGCGGGATACCAACCGAAGGGGATAAAAATTGAGAATTCTCCTTCCGATACGCGGACCCGGCAAATTGGGGTGATCATGCGAGCGGGAGTCCAAGTTCACACTCAAGGCAGCTACTTCAGTCACGTCTATCACGGTATCAACAGCTCTGCCCTAGATACTGGTTTTACCACCTCGATCCTCGGCTCCGAAGACTCGTTGGACGATGAACGCTTGGCCCGATTCTTCGGCCCCGGACATGCCATCAAAGGTATTATATTAATGGGACAGGTGAGTGAAGAATTCCTCACCCTACTACAACGGCATAGCCGACGGATTGTTGCCGTATCAGCGCGTCACGCCGGGTTTTGCCACTCAATCATCGGTAACGAACCCGAAGCGTTGAAATCCACCGTTACCCACCTCCACGACCTCGGACATAAGCGCATCGGTTGGCTCGGGGGGAACTTTGGTCTGAGTCGCCATGAGACTCGATTCAACGGTTTCAAGTCTTCGTTGGCTAACCTCGGTCTGAAGCACAATCCCCGCTACGACGTTCTGCGCAAAGAAGGCGATCGAGCCGAAGGAAATGAAGCCATGCTCAGCATAATGCCTGGCATCAAGCGCCCTGACTTCCCCACCGCATTTGTAACCTATAATATTTCGATGGCGATCGGCGCGATCCGGGCATTGCAACATGCTGGTTATCATGTTCCTGCAGATTGTAGTATTGCCGCTGCCGACTTCTCTGAAACGGCGAAAAAATACACCCCCCGGATCACCTCCGCGGGCTGTGATCCGTTGGATTTAGGCAGCCGAGCCGCGGCTATGATCACGGATCAGCAACTCGGTTCGAGTGAAGGTATCTTTAGTGATCTCGTGCTCGCTTCCAAGCTGCACATCGGCGAGTCGACCGCATCGGTCGATTGATTAATAAGACCAAAAATCCGCCTATGCGGCAATTTCGTGGTTGAGAATTCATAATTATTAATCTCCGATTGGGTTTTCTACCCCATGACACCTTACGACCTCGCTGTTCTCGCTCTCTACTTTGTTTTCATGCTGACGATCAGCTGGGTATTCCGGCACTTCGTTTCAGATGTCGGCAGTTATTTCCGGAGTGGCGGACAGGTGATGTGGTGGATGGCTGGAGGATCAGCCTTCATGGTATCATTCAGCGCTTGGACCTTCACCGGTGCATCCAGTCGCGCTTACTTGGATGGATGGCCCATCATGGTGATCTTTGTCGCCAACGCCGTGGGCTTCTTTTTCAACGCGGTCTACTTTGGCCCCAAAATGCGACAGCTGCGGGTGATTACTTCGATGGAAGCGGTCAAGCAACGGTTTGGGCGAGGTAGCGAACAAACCTTCACGTGGATTATCATGCCGCTGCAGTTGATGACGGGAGGAATCTGGCTCTACGGCATGGGTATCTTTTTCTCAGCTGCATTCGGATTTGATGTAAAAATCACCATCGTCATTACCGGACTTTGTGTGCTCCTGATGTCTCTCTTGGGTGGAAGTTGGGCGGTTATCGCCAGTGACTTCGTGCAGGTGCTTATCCTCATCCCCATCACGATAATCACCGCAGTGCTCGCGGTGGCTCACGCCGGCGGCTTTCACACGGTCGTGGAGAAACTAAGCACCACGCGGCTGGATATGGGTAAGCTCTTCACTGATGATTATCTCCTGTTTTGGTGTGTCGCTATCTTCCTGAAACAATTTCTGTCGACCAACAACCTCAACGATGCGTCCCGGTATCTTTGCGTGAAGGACAGTAAGCATGCCCGAAAAGCCGGCATTCTCGCCGGGTGTCTTTTCTTGGGAGGCGTCTTCTTTTGGTTCCTTCCTCCCATGATTCAGTCGATGAATCCCACGGATCTAGGCACCGTTTTCCCCAGCTTGGGTAAACCGGCGGAAGGTGCCTATTTCGCCATCGCCCAAACCGTTTTCCCGGTTGGCATGATGGGGCTTTTGGCGGCAGGTATTTTTGCGGCCACGATGTCCTCGATGGATTCAGGGCTGAATCGAAATGCGGGTATCTTCGTCAAGAATTTCTACCAACCGATACTTCGACCCGACGCCACGGACAAGGAACTACTCAATGTCGGTAAGAGTGTGACCGTCGTGCTGGGACTGCTCGTGATCATGATCGCGATATTCTATAGCCAGATTAAGGGCCTCTCACTGTTCGAACTGATGTTGAAGTTCCAAATCCTGGTGAGCCTACCTTATGTGGTTCCGCTCGTGCTGGGATTAATCATCCGCCGGACCCCGGGTTGGACTGGATGGTCGACGCTGGTGGTTTGCTTCTTTGTCAGTTTCCTAACCAACACGTTTCTTAATATCGATTGGGCTGTCGGAATATTCGGTTCCACCGATGGAATTACGACATGGGAACGTCAGAACTGGGAACAAGGCATTGGCGTATTCACAATCACCGGGGCCGGTGTAGCGTGGTTCCTCTTCACCCGTCGATTCTACGAATTTCAGGATCCTGCGGTTAAGGCGGACATCGAAATCTTCTCCAAAAATGTGGATAGACCCGTCAACTACGCCGAAGAGGAATCAGCTCCCTCATCCGACAATAAACAGGCCCGCATGATGGGTTGGCTCTGTATTCCCTACGGCGCCGTGGTTTTACTGATGACCTTGATTCCCAACCCTCCGCTGGGACGACTATCCTTTGTATTCTGCGGACTCACGGTGATGGGGATCGGCACATTACTGGTCCGCCATTCAAAGGGCGAAGAACCGACCTGACTTGATGAATAATTCCGCACCGAACTTCAGCCTCCAAGGCCGAAAAGCACTTATCACCGGCTCTTCCCAGGGCATTGGAAAAGCGTTGGCCAGCGCTTTGGCGCATTCGGGCGCCGAGGTGGTTCTAAATGGACGCGATACCGCAAAACTGGACGCTGCCGTAGCCGAATTAAAAGCGGCCGGCTTGGCCGTTACCGGTTGTCCGTTCGACGTCACCTCTGAGAGTGAAGTGACCGCCGCCGCCAATACCATCGGCCCCATTGATGTGTTGGTTAATAACGCCGGCATCCAAAGACGTTCGCCTCTGATCGACATGTCCCTGGCGGATTGGGAGACCGTCCTTTCGACCAACCTCACCAGTGCCTTTCTCGTCAGCCGGGCTTTTGCCCCGGCCATGATCGAGTCTCGAGCAGGTAAAATTATCAACATATGCTCACTCATGAGTGAGCTCGCTCGACCCACGACGGGCAACTACGCGGCCGCCAAGGGTGGACTACAAATGCTCACTCGAGCGATGTGTGGTGAATGGGCCCAGCACAATATTCAGATCAATGGTATCGGTCCCGGTTACATCGCGACCGAACTCACTGCCCCCTTGATGGCTGACGAAAAATTTGATGGCTGGATCAAGGGCCGCACTCCAGCCGGTCGTTGGGGCAAGGTGTCCGACCTCACCGGCGCAGCAGTCTACATGGCGAGCCCCGCTTCTGATTTCCTCAATGGTCAGATTCTGATGCTCGATGGCGGTCTAACTGCCGTAATCTGATTTTTGCCATGGTATCCATTAAACCTCTACACGACCAGTTAGTCCTCTTGCCGCAAAATCGCGTCTGGCGGACTTATCCGGGTGGAGCGACGCTGGATCGATTGGCCGGTAAACCAGCCCCGGATGATTCTCATTTCTCGGAGGACTGGATTGGCTCCATGACACGCGCCGTAAACCGGGGACGCGAATCGGTGCAAGAAGGAGTCTCTCAGGTTTTAGTCAGCGACGAAATCCACGACTTTAAAGCCTTACTGGAATCAGATCCCACTTACTTTTTGGGAGCCGATCACGTGGAGAAACACGGCGTTTCTCCCATGCTGCTTATCAAGTTTTTAGATTCAGCAATCCGACTCCATTTCCAATGCCATCCTTCCAATGAGTTTGCTCGGCGGGTGCTAAACTCCCCGAGTGGAAAAACCGAGGCCTACCACATCCTTTCGGTCCGAGAAGATGTCACCGATCCCTTCATCTACGTCGGGTTTCAGCGACCGCCCGATCAGAATGATCTACGGCACTGGATTGAAACCCAGGACATTGCCGCCCTTGAAGCTTGTTTCGATAAGATCCCGGTAAAACCCGGAGACACCTATTTCATTCCCGGCGGAACACCCCATGCCCTTGGCGAGGGTTTATTCATGGTAGAGATTCAGGAGCCCACCGATTTTGCCATTAGATTTGAGTTTGAGCGAGCCGGATACGTGTTACCAGAGGCTGCCCGTTTCATGGGGCGCGACGTAGATTTTGGACTCTCCATGGTGGACCAGTCCGCCTATCCGCTCGAATCCGTGGCGACCAAGTTCGCTTGCGCTCCCTCCGACCGCACCGCGCTTAGCTCGGAGTCTTGGCAGGAGACATTGATTGGCACCGATAAGACGTCGTGCTTCCGCGTCGGTCAGACTCATGTCGCGGACAGTTTTTCCAAATCCTCCGACACGTTTTCGATCAATATCGTCACGGCCGGAGAAGTTGAAGTAAGCGCAGGTGGCAAGACTCACCATCTAAAAACTTACGACAAATTTTTCACCCCTGCGGGTCTGACCGATCTGCAGATTACCCCCCGCACTCCATCTGCTCGGATCCTCGAGTGCCTACCTCCTGCTTGAACATGTTTACCCCCAAACCTCTCCTCGAATGCCTAACGGATATCGAAACTCGCGAGTTTCTTCCGGCCGGCATGCACGACGAACTCCTCTCCTATTCAAAACCGCACACTCACATCGATCCATCGGACATTTCGTTGGAAGAGTGGCACGAGCGTCTGCGTGAGATTAATCCAGAGATACTGGTCTCATGCTGGAAGACGCCTCCCCTTCCCGACGTCTTGCCACCTGCGCTCCGTTACGTGTGCTACCTCGCCGGATCGGTTAAGAAACTCGTTACCCGTCAGCATATCACCGATAGTCTTGTCGTCACCAACTGGGGACATTCCATCAGTCGAACCGTCGCGGAAGGCGCACTGCTTCATGTATTGAGTTGTTTGCGACGCTCCCCTCACTGGGCGGTGCAAATGCACGTTCATGGTGCTTGGAAAGCACGCACTAGTCAAACCGCCTCCCTGTTTGGCCGACGCGTAGGGCTTCGTGGTTATGGTCGCGTGGCTCACTCACTGATCGAGCTGTTGCGCCCATTTGGCTGCAACATAGGCGTTCTCGCACCAGATATGAATCCTGAAAAAGGTATCGCTGACAATGTCCGCTCAATCGCGTCGTTGGACGAGTTAATGAGCGAACACGACGTCATCGTCGAACTCGCCCCCCTGATCGAAGAAACCCGTCGCTCGATCGGGGAAGACCACCTTCGACTCCTTCGCCCAGGCAGTGTTTTTGTAAATGTCGGACGTGGAGCCACCGTTGATGAAATCGCGTTGGAAAAAATCGCTCGGGAAGGAGAGATTTCCATCGGTTTGGATGTATTCTCTCAGGAACCACTGCCGGCAGACTCTGGGTTCCGCGGGCTGAGCAATGTTTCACTATCACCGCATTTAGCAGGCCCAACGTCAGATCGCCGCAGAGATGCCGGTGCCCACGGCTTATTGAACCTAGCCGCGTATCTGAATGGAGAGGAACTCTCCGGCCAAATCACTCCCGTCGTTTACGATCATTCCACTTAACTACCCGATCCGAATTTTACCGATAATGTCTATCGATCTTCCTCCCGCTTACCGTCACTGGCAAAATCAGACTCGGAGTCTATTAGAGCCGCTGGTGCCTTTCATGGCGCCCGGTGCCGCCGATATTCCGATCGAAGGCCAAGTCAGTGATCACGACGTCCAAGCAGATAGGCTCGAGTCTTTCGCCCGTCCTCTGCTTCTCGCTGCGCACTGGCTTCAGAGCGCTGATCATCCTGATGATGAAGACTTGCGGCGGACTCTCGGTGAATGGTTCCGCAACGGACTAGCCGTTGGGTCCGACCCGAATAGTCCTGACTATTGGGGTCCAGATGCCAACTACCACCAACATCACGTTGAGATTGGTCTGTTAGCAATCGCACTCCAAATTGCTCCTGAGGTTTTGTGGGAGCCACTCAGTCAGGCGCACAAGGATCAAGTCGCGCAATGGCTCGGAACCGCGCGCGGCAATGGCATCGTAAACAACAATCATTACTTCATGGGGGTCCACATTCTGGAATTCCTCATTACAAAAGGTTACGGTCGATCGACCGACCGCATCGTGATCGACACCTTCCTGGATCGCCTCGAAGGCATGCATCGCGGTGGGGGCTGGTTTGAAGATGGCATCAATCAAGCATACGATCATTACAACGCCTACGCATTTCATTTTTACGGCCTCTGGTGGGCTCGCCTTCACGGCCATGTTAATCCCGCTAGAGCTCAACGTTGGAAGGATTGGGCTCGTCCGTTTGTGCGGGACTACCGCCACTTCTTCGCCGCTTCCGGTGAACATCCGGCTTTCGGACGTTCGATCACCTACCGCTTCAATGGCATAAACGTCTTCGGTCTCGCCGTGGCCCTGGATGCCACCGACTTACCGCTCGGTCAGCTACGACGTCTCTGCACCCGTAATTTCGATTTCTTCCTCCGCCATCCGATCCAACAATCGCAAGGTCTGCTCTCGATGGGTTGGCTCGATGAGTTCCCTGACCTCGGAGAAACCTATTCCTGCGGTGGCTCACCCTATTGGTCGGCAAAAGGACTATCTCCTCTTTTACTTCCACCTGATCACGAATTTTGGCATGCTCCGGAAGAACCATTACCTTCCGAACTCGGTGACCACACCTGCAACATTCCCACGGCCGGGCTCACCGTTCGCAGTGTCGGGGGCGAAGTTGAGATCATCAACTCCGGTTCTCAAATCTCCAATGTGAATCTGCGTTATGGAGCTTGGAAATGGAGCAAGACTGCCTATCGCACCGGGGTCGATTTCACCCTCGCTCGTCCTAACCCAACCAACTGGTCGCCGGACTCGGCGTTGACTATGGAGATCCCTGATGGCCGAGTGTTCGGCCGCCACTCAACCGTCACGGTTGAGATGGAAGAAGACCACGTTCGCTACGTTTACAATCTGGGATTCAAACCGGGACAGACCAATTGCAGTGTCGATACCGGAGTCTGGTGGAAGGCGGGATGGATTTTCCAAATTCACGCATTCGAAAATCGCCAACCGGCCGTATTACGGGTCGGTGGATATGCGCTGAGTTCTGCTGATCCTGCTACGCTCAAAAAATCCGCGAAAAATGACCTGCTATCCGTTTGGTCGGAAGGCCAAGGTTCCATCCTGCATCCTCTCCACGGCTTCACTGGCCACGATTGGGAAAAACGCCTCGATGATTCGACTTTGCGGACGCACTTGCGCCGGCCTTTCCATACCACGGCCGTGGCCCATACCGATTCAAACGGTCATGCCGCTGGCGAAACGGGAGTATTAGTCGCTCTCGCCTGGGTCGGATCAGACCGCGAAGAAGCTCAAGCATGGACAATCGTTTCATCTCAACCGGGACAAATCGAATTCCAGCATCCTTCGCTCGGAAATTGGTCACTCGAGCACGAACTCATTCCTCAAATCACCTCCTGATTGTGAATATTAAACGATTTCTCCCCGTCACTTTGTCGGTGTTAGTGGCTACCGCTGGGTGCCTCTCCGCCGACACACCATATCAAGTTCCCGCCAGTGGACCACGCACCATGGTGGTCGCCGGTCAGCGAGATGCGTTTCGAGCCTACTGCACCACAGGGGAAGGGCTTGCTGCGTTCGATGCGATCAAACGCGACTTAGACGCGACTTACATGTCCTTCCCTCATCCGGAAGATCCCCTCACTTACGGCGACCCGGAACCGAGCAAACGCGATTCGCACAAAACCGACCGTTGGCGTGGAGTGCAGGACCTTACTGGCAACATCGCCGGAATTGCGGAAGCAGCTACGCTCGTTTGGTTGGTGACGGATGAAGAAAAATATCTCGAGAAAGCGAAGGAGTTTTTACTCACATCCACCGACTGGGTTCTCGGCCCTGACTGGGAATCCGGAGAAGTTCCAGGTGCTACCGACGTTTACTACAACGACGAAGGAAACTTCCGCCTCTGGCGCAAACTCCCCATGGTCTACGATCAGCTCCGTGATGAATTGACGGCGGCCGAACGCGCCAAAGTCTTGGCCCATTTTAAAGAGCGCGGTGAACGCACCGTGCGCTGGATTCGCAAGTCCAACATAGCTGGACTCAAACGAAATTCACTCGAAGTTAAGCCCTCTAGTCACCCTGTTCGGTTTATGGCCATGGTTGGCCTCACCGGTCTCGCCCTTTGGGACGACCTGCCCGAGCAAGCCCATGATTGGTATGATTTTTCCTACACCTTTTACCGCGACCAATTCAGTCCCTTCGCCGGTGATGCCGGAGGTTGGGCCGAGGGTAACGCCTATTGGCGCGGCACCTTCGAACACGCCGGTTTCCAAGATGGTCTTCTGGCCATTGATGATCCTCTCGCCTACGCCTCTCCCTTCTGGAAGAACACCGGATACTTCGCCCTCTACAACGTCCAGCCTTACCTCCACACGACATTCGGTGACGTCTCCAACGCGGGGCATTTCAATTTGGAACCCGTGATGGCCGACTACCTCAATCATCTGGGGCGGGTTCAGCAAAATGGTTATTTCCTGACCTACGCCGCACTGTGCGACGATCCGCGTGAATCGCCCGCTCTGATGGGCATGGGGACACTGGCCCGCACCTATCCCACCGCTGGCGAGTTTTTAATCCGTAACTTTATCGGCAGCCGATTCCCGAAGGTAGAGCCGGCGCCCTTGTCCGAATTACCGTCTTCTCACTTTTTTGATGATGTGGGTTGGGTGTCTATGCACTCCGCTTTGGGCGACCCAGAGAACGATATTCATATCACTTTCAAGAGTTCACCCTACGGGTCTTACAGTCATAGTCACCCTGATCAAAACACCTTCATTATCAATGGCTATGGCGAAGGGTTAGCCATCAATTCTGCTAACCGAGAGTTTCACCGTTCCCCCCATCACAAAGCATGGTCCTGGCAAACTCGTTCCAAAAACGGTGTCCTCATCGATGGATTGGGCCAACGGCAACAGGACAAGAATGCCTCGGGTGAAATCACCAGATTTGAAGTGGGTGATCGTTACGTGTGGACCACGGGCGATGCCAAAACGGCCTACGATACCATGCAACCAGGGAACCATCTTAAGAAGGTTTTACGGGACCTAGTCTTTATCGATCAACGTTATGTGATTGTGCGCGATCAGGTGACAACATCTTACCCTTCTCAACTATCGTGGTTACTCCATGGCGAATTTGGCATGAGCTGGCAGAACCGAGATCAAACCGCCCGAATCGTGGGTGGAAAAGCCGCGCTATCGGCAGTGATGGCCACGCCTCCACTTACCTGGTTTGCTGATATCACCGACGAATATCCGGCTCCCATAGATCCGCGGTATCGTTCCAAGGAAACCTATGCTTGGGTCACTGCTGAGTGGCGCGATCACGCCAATCTTACTCTGACCACGCGTAAGCTGGCCGCCACACACGAAGTCTTCTCGGTATTGTGGCCCGAACCCGACCGTTACAAGGTGGCTCGTATCCAGGCCTATCGCAATGACGAGGGTCAACTCGTGGTCCATCGCCCCGACGGAAAGACAGACACCCTCACTTTGACTGACACCCGTCTCGTCATCGAATAACACCTTTGGAAAATCATGAGCGACTCTACCAAACTTAACGGTAAACGGGCCTTAGTCACCGCGGGAGCCCAAGGTATCGGTCTTGCGACCAGCTCTGCCCTACTCAACGCGGGTTGCGACGTGTTCGTCCACTATCACACCAGTGCGGCCGGAGCCGAGGAGCTTTCTGCCATCGCAGCCAAACTCGGTCGTAAATTTGGGGCCGCCGCGGGTGACCTCACCACTTCTGATGGAGGCGCCAAACTGGTGTCAGCCGCTGTCGAATCACTCGGTGGAGTGGACATCCTGATTAACAATGCCGGTTCCTTGGTTGCGCGTCACAATCTCGAAACCATCAATGACGAATTCTGGACCAAGGTCATGGCGCTCAATGTCGACAGTCTTTGGCGTGTCTCCCAAGCAGCTCAACCGCACCTCGAAACAGCTGCCGCCACCCGTGGTGGCGCCAGCATTGTCAATTTAGCCTCCCTGGCCGGTCGCAAAGGTGGTCATCCAGGTTCACTCGCCTACGCCACCTCCAAAGGCGCAGTGCTCACCTTCACGCGGGGGTTGGCCAACGAACTCGGCCCGAAAGGAATTCGAGTCAACGCGTTGGCACCAGGACTCATCCTGGGAACCTCTTTTCACAACACGCACACCTCCAACGAATCCGCCAATGCCACGATCGCTGGCATTCCGCTTGGGCGCGCAGGCAAGGTCGAAGACATCGCGCGCGCCGTGGTATTTTTCGCCAGCGAGTTTGATGGTTTCATCACTGGCGCCACGTTAGATATTAACGGCGGTGTGTGGGCGGCATAGACCAGAGCATTGTTTAAACCGTCCTCCTCCATTTTCGGAGCCGACAATTAACGATGATGATCCCCGGGGCCATCAACTCTGGGCTTATCTGACTTCCCATTCTTTTTGCTAAATTCCGACGAGTGGGGATTCGTTCAGTGGTTAGACGGTAGGCCGTGCTCGCCGAGCGCGCCGCCCGGTGGAAAGGCTGAGCAAGAGCGGTCTCCGTGGTTGAAACCGGCGGTTTCGGCGAAACCGCCCTACCCGCGCCGAGAGATTCGTAACGGGTGCATTCACCTCACCGCTCCAGAGAGACGATATCTCCGTGTCGTCCGACGCCTCTCCACTCTACCGCTCAGACGACAACAAACCCACGAAACCCACCCCACCAAATTTTAACCATATTGGTTAAAGTTCAAGGTATCGCTATGCGAGGTAGCGGCGCGTTCCACTATGAGTTAACCCCCTAAGCGACCGCGGGGACCCACACCCTGGGGAATCCCCGCGATCTATTAAACCCCTTACCGGGTAACTAAGTTGGTGGGTTAAGGTATCTTGTAAATTTCGATGAGACCAACGCCGGTTCCACCATCCACCCCTTCGAGATGAACGGTGTAGGCCCCCTTGGGCAGAAAGAGCATGGTAGCGGCATCAGCACTGCCGTTGGCCAATGCGGTCGCACCGAGTGACATCGCAGTGAGAGCAATACTCGCAGCATTCGATTCGTTACCCCAATCATCATTTGTGGCGACGACCTCATCCGACGCATTATAAACGGTGATCTTAGGATTGGCCAAAGCTCCGTTGACTCCGAAGGCCGCCAAGGTCGGACCTAAGCCACGAACCATGACACGTCGGTTGTTTTCTATGATGACAAATCCACCAATCATGACATCGCCACCACCACCTACGCTACCGCGGGTGGACAGATTTGAGAGTTCGCCCGTGCCATTCATCTCTGGCTCAGGCGGTGGCGTGAATCGACGAATCCATCCATCGCGCTTGGTGGTGATTAAGATTTCCCCATCTTCCATGATGCCGAATCTAAGATCAGTGCGGGATTGCCCCACGATCTGCAACAGACTCCGTTCGACGACATTTTTCAGCCGCAATTCTTTGAAGGTGGCTTGAGAACCTAAGGTAAGGCTATCGGCATCTACATAAAAAATTCGGCCGTTGGCGATATCACCGAAGAGCAATTTGCCGTTCAGCTCTGGCCACTTGGTTCCGCGATAGATTTGGCCGCCTGCAATCGCACGACCTTCGTCGTGGTCGTATTGCGCGACCGGATACACGTAGTTGAAAGAACTTTCATTCGCCGGCAACGGGAAGACCACATCGGAGTCGACCGCCGTATTCATCAGGAAAGTGCCCTCGCGTTGGCTGTAACCGTAGTCTCCACCCTTCACGATGAGGTTTACCTCTTCGATACTCCGCTCTCCGATATCGAACAGGAATAGCCGATCGGGATTTTCTGAGTCCCAGACAATCCGGTGCGGATTGCGGAATCCCCAGGCATAAATTTCGGCTAAGGTATTCGCGTTGTTGTCATTCAGAAAGGGGTTATCCGTCGGGATACCATATTTTCCATTGGTAGCATTTGTTCCCATCGGGTCGATCCGCAGGAGCGTGCCGTAAACGGTATCGAGGCGATGTCCTACTTCAGGGAAACCTTGGTTTACGGCCTCTCCGTCGCCGGAGCAGATATAAAGCATGCCATAGTCAGAATTGCTTGAATCGATGAAATGGTTGAACGCGATCTCCTGCACATTGTGGACCTGCTCATGATACTCGACCCGCATGACTTCACGACGGGTTCCGGAGAAGGTATTGGCGGAGGGAATCGATGCGGTCCATTCCATGATCACGCTCTGCATCGTGATCGTATCCGAGTTCGGCATCGTGAAGTCTGCCGGGCCTGAACCTACAGGTTCGGTATGCGCGGTATAGAATTTTCCATTGGTTTCGAACAGGGGGTGAAACGCAAAGGAATGAAA
Source organism: uncultured Verrucomicrobiota bacterium (assembly GCA_913058185.1). GTDB lineage: Bacteria > Verrucomicrobiota > Verrucomicrobiia > Opitutales > Opitutaceae > Actomonas. The sequence goes on along the minus strand of CAJXQX010000044.1, from coordinate 11,927 downwards.
TCCGGTTCCAAGTCGATTCTCGGGCTGGAAATTCGGGAAGACGTCGTTGAAATCAACGTATTCGGTGAGGGTGCCGTTGCTGATCACGTAGAACTGTCCACGAAGGTCACAGCTGAAGACACGGTTCGAGCCATCGTAAGCGGGCTTGGTCACGGAAATCCGGGTGCGGGGACTGCCACCCGTTGCTGGAGCGCGAAGCCAGTTTTCGATCTCCAAGAGAAGATCTCCTTTATCGATCGAACCGGGAATGGGGTCCGAGATTTGCGCTGAAATTGGGGCCACGATCCCGCCAAGGATACCGACCAAACTGAGAGTTCTGAGGAGCTTCATTTGAGAAAAATACTAATCAAAAAGTTAAGAAAAAAGCGAACGACCTCGCGGAATGCGTGGTCGTTCGCCGAATTTTTCAATCAGTCACCGAATGGTGATTTGATGCGAACAGAATTCCCTTAAGGAATCCGGTAGATTTCCGCGAGAACAACACCGGTAGTGGTGTCGCCGCTGGAAACCTCAACCGTGTAAGCCCCCTTCGCGAGGAAGAGCATCAGAGCAGAGTCAGCAGAACCGGTTGTGAATGGTTGCGCGCCGACGGAAGCGGCAGTGAGAGCAATCGAAGCGGAGTTGCTGTTATCTTCCCAGTTAGTGTTGGTGGCGACAACCTCGTTGGAGGAGTTGCGAACCGTAATCACAGGGTTAGCGAGGAAACCGTTAACGCCGAATCCACCGAGGATTGGTCCACCACCACGGATGAGCACGCGACGGGAGTCATCAGGAAGAACGAAACCAACGAACATAGCGTTCTCGCCGGAAGAGACTGCGCCACGAGTGGAGATATTCGAGAGTTCGCCGGAGCCATTCTGGGTTGGGACAACACCTGGATCTGGAACAACAATGTCAGTTCCTGGGGTGGTGAGATTTTCGCCAGAAGCGTCGACGGTTACATCGTCCAGCCATACTTTATCAACCGACTTTGGATTGGTGATATCACCCGTGGACATACGCACGTAAAAGCGATTCTGAGGATCGGTGCCTTGTTTACGGAACGATGCGCCGGTTGCTACCTTAGTCTGGGTAGGGAATTCGGTGCCGCCCTTGATGTAGGCATCATAGGTTTGACTGGTGGAATTGAGCACGAACCAAGTCTCATACCAAGTATCGGCTGTCGAAGAACCATTGGTCACCTCGGGGTAACCATCGGAACCTGCACGGTAATCAAAGATGCCGTCGAGTTCCCAGCGAAGCGCTGAGGAGTAATCACCGTAGGAAGCAGGTTCCGCGGTTGGGGAGGTTCCCCAGACAACGTCAACCAACTCACCACGCTTCATTTTGGCGTAGAGCGTTCCGGTTGCAGCGATATCGGAAAACGGGATCGAGATCCAGACATTGAACGTTTGAGTTCCATCACCGCCGAAGATACCGGGATCCATTTCTAGGATGCCCTTGGACGCATCATTGGGATCCGCGATGATCGAGATACCACCGTTGGTGGTTTCCTCAGGGAACGTGCGGGTGAGGGTGATACCAGCAGTGCTGCCAGAATCGAAGTTATTAACCGATTCCCACGCCGCTTGGGCGATTGGAGCGGTGAGCAGCGCTGCGGCTACGAGTGCTATGTTTATTTTCTTCATGTTTTTTTGGTTTTGGGGTGATTGCAGCTGACTGTCCCGGGAATGGGTGGGCAGCCGCTAACAAACTGAGAGAGTCTAGAAGGTCACACCGACGCTGAAGCGATAGGATCGCGGGGTGTGATAAATTTGCGTGCGGCGGAGTTCGGTTCCGCCCGTGGAGAGGTTGCTGTAGCTAGCCTCGCTATAGGACTTCTGGCTATCGGCGACGTTGTAGGCGTTGAGAGCAAAGCGCCATTGGGAGTTACCCCACTTGCGAGTGTAGGTGAGGCCCGCATCGAACTCATAACGCGCTTCAGTCGGAGGCGTCGGATAAAGATTCGCCGTCAAATTGGCTCCTCCCACCGTCACCGCAGTGGCCGCAGGCCCGGTGTAACGTGCACCGAACAAAAGAGAGAGCCGCTTGAGTGGACCGGTTTTAAAGGTATACTTATTCCAGAACGACGCTTCGTCTTCGGCCCCGAGGAAGAGGTTCGCACCTTCGATTCCACCGGTATTGGAATTAGCCGGAACGACATTTGTTAACGATACGGGTTGACCGTCCTTTAGGATTTGATCGGGCAGGCCGTCGCCATTGTTATCGACTTCCTCAAGACCATAGGCGGCACGACCCAAGGCACGAACCCAGCTGTCATACTCCGTGCCGAATTCGACACCGGAAATCTGATCGATAGCTGCGACCATACCAAAGGGATCGGTAATCTCCCGCTTAGTGTGAGCGTAGTTGAAAATCATCTGCCAATTCTCGATCGGCGCATAGATGATTTGCATATCAAATCCCCGAGCGCGATCGCCAAAGGTCACGTTCGTATTACCGGTTACTCCGCTAGGATTCAGACCGGAAAATGTGCCCGTGGTTCGGGTATAGAACATCGAGTTGATCTCGTCGCTCGTGAACCCACGAACCCGATCAGAATCACGAAACGCCGCTTCGATTTCATCTCTGAAGCCCGCGGCATCGAGGTTAGCATAGTCCAGATAAACGTAAGTCTGGGGATTTGGAGTTCCGTTGTGCTGGCCTTCGAGAGCTACGATACCGAAAGGGAATTGGCGGGTTACGGGGTCACGAGCGATATCCGCTGGATCGAAGTAGGAACGATCAACGCCGTAGGCGATTGGCCCAGATCCATCCAAGACCTCCGAAGCGTCAAAGTCTTGCAGACCACGAGCCCGGTTACCGTCTGAGTTTGTGCCGCCCACCCACGCTCTCGGGTTCGGCGCGAAGGCAAAGCTCCAGATCGCATTGGAACGCTCAATTTGATATCCGGAGATAGTGCCGGAGAGTTTACCCTCCATGAGTTCAAATTTAATTCCAATTTCCTTGGAGAGGGATTGCTCAGCATCAATGAAATCATCGTTTCCGTCCAGCGCACCCGTATTAGGTGAAACGCCTTCGGCGGCCAATGCATAGATCGCTAGATCCTCCCGAATGTCGTAGCGGAATGCGACGGTGTTGGTCGTGATCGCGATCGGCTCATCAAAGTTATATTCCTCACTTTCAAACCCGTTCAGTTCGTTCGTCGGGTTGTCGATTAATCCCGTCCGAGGCTCCCCACGATCGTATTGTTTTTCCAGTCCTTGATAACGATCGTGGCGCAATCCCGCGATCAGCATCATGCGATCATCCCAGAAACGTCCTTGGTAAACCGCGAACGAACCTTGATACCAAATATCCGTCTGCTGGTATTCGCGACCAGGTTGAGCTAACAACTCACCGTTGTAACGAATAGGATCAATGGTGCCTACGTTGCGAAATTCCAGTGAATCAGTGGAAGACGGTACCGGATTTCGAGTCAGATTGACCGCCTCAAACAAACGAGGGAAGAGCTCGGTTCCTTGATCGTAGTCGATGGTATCCTTAATATCATGACGACCGATCAATAAACTGTGATTAGCTGGCCCCTTGATGAAGGGGGTCTCGAAGGTGTAGTTCAACCGAGCCCGGTATTGCTCAAACTTCCCCTCTTGCGGCGTATCCATCCAGTAGTAACGGATCGTTTTAAAATCGGTGGTGTCGTTGAAGACCGCAGAAGGAGGATTATCATATTGGGTAATGAACTCGTCCGGCACGTATTGAATAATGGTGCGGTAACGAGGTGGCTCGGTCCGGCCCAAACGAATCCGGCGCTTAACAAATAGATTGGCCTCTTGGTTGTTGATCGTGGCTGGCTCGATATCGAAACGGTTAGTCTCCTGCCCGCCCCAATATCCACCTAGATTGATGGTCAAATTTTCATTGGGGATGATGTCGACATTTACGAACGAATCCCACTCTTCCCGCTCCTCGAACGTGTCCGGACCGGAGATACGATAGGTATTTGACGCTCCGTTCAAATCACGCGCCCAGTTGAATTGTTCGTTGAAGGCGTTGCGGTTCTCCCCGCCAAAAGAACGGTCACTCAAGTTGTCGTAAATGTATTGAGACCCGATACCTTCATAGCGCGTGGTCGACTTCTGGTATTCGGCCAAGATATTGATTGTCTTCCAAGGTTGAAACTCGAGCTGCCCAACGAAGAACTCCAAATCCTTGTTTTGGAAATCGGTCCAGTGGTCTCGCTCCTCATCAGCAATGGCGACACGATAGCGAAGATTCTTAGTCAAAGGCCCCGTGGCCTCAGCCGTGAAACGCTGGTAACCGTCGCTGCCTATGGACGCATTGATCTTAAATTGATTCTCCGCCAATGGGCGTTTCGGAATAATGTTAACGATTCCCGAGAGAACGCCGATGCCGTAAAGCAACGAAGACGGGCCACGCACGACTTCGAGACGCTCGTAATTCAGAGAATCAAGCGCGCCCCCCAGAGTTACCCCGTATTCAGAAACGGTGCCTCCAACGCGAAAACCCATGCGATTCTGAAACTGCACGTTGTATCCCCGGATGCTCACCGCATTGGAGAATCTTCCGCCAACCCCTCCCCGTGATGAAGGTGAACGCTCATTGGAGTAGGATTCGTTGGCTCCGGCAGAGTTGGAACCGCCGCTTTCGTCGAACTCAGAGGTAAAGACACCTGAGGTGTAGCGAAGCGCTTCCTTAAAGTCTGTGGCCTGTTGATCTTCCACAAACTCCGATGTGATTACCTCAATCGGCATCGGGAGATCTTGGATCGCCACGTTTAGCGATGTGCCGGAAATAGAATTGGTCGCGCGGTAGCCTTGATCCTGGCTGGCATCGACACTGAAGACCGACATCGTGACGACATCTTCTTCTTCTTCCGCCGATTCTTGGGCGAAAACTGGCAAAGGAAACGCTACGAGGGTCGCAGCGGAAATGCTCTTCAAAATACGAGCGACGGGGGAGGTCCGATCAAACATGGGTGTAGGGTGTTTTTTTGGGGGTGTTAAGCAGTAAGTTAGGACGATCAAACCGCGTGATTAATAATTATGAATATATTACCTGAGCACCTGTCAACTGGAAATTTTTTTTGAAATTAAGGACATTTACGCCTATAGAGCTGTCCGTTATATTGAATTAAGTTTATTTTAAATATTTATCAATTCACCGATCTAGTTTGTCGTATTTCGCTACGGTTTTGCCCGCCTGTCTTCTAAAATTTCTCCGTTAACCCCATGCCATCATTCGCTTCCGCAACTTCCTCAAATCTCCCGCTCACTAACTTAGAGCCCAATCGTTGTTTCAGCACTCTCGGAGCCCCGCAATCAAGCTGGCTAGAGGTCCTCGAATTTGCCCGCCAATCGGGCCTAAATGCTGTCGAAATTCGATGTCTTGACGGCCAAGTTGTTGAACCCTCCAAATTCGGGGCCCTACTCCCTTCTGTTGATCAGGCACGTCAGGACTTAAAGGAGTATGGACTATCACTCGCGATGCTGGGCACCTCGGTGAAATTGCTGGATCGCACGGACATTGAGTTGGAGAAGTTGACGGCATTCGCCCAACTAGCGGATCAGTTAGATTGCCCGTGGTTGCGTATCTTTGACGGCGGAACGATCGGGGAGTCCCCTTCTCAATCTACCTTCCAGCAGACCCGCGTATTTTTGGAGACTTGGGCAAAACTCAGGGATGATCACGGCTTCCGCTGCGATATCGCGGTAGAAACCCACGATGCGATGGCAAATCTCAGGACTTCCCGTGCCATCCTCGAAGCACTACCGCATTTCCACGTGCTTTGGGACACTCACCACACCTGGCGCAACGGAGAGGGCCTGCTGGAGTATTACCTACTCGTGAAGGAGCGCACCGTGCATTACCACGTCAAAGACAGTGTCGATCGGCCGTCTAAACGGAAACCCTTTACCTATGTGGAACCCGGAACCGGGGAATTCCCCTGGCCAGCCTTGGGGGAATTACTGCGTGAACGAAAACCCAATGCTCAAATTTCATTCGAGTGGGAACAACACTGGAATCCTGAACTTGCCGACATCGAAGACGTTATGCCGGCATTCCTTCGCCAGACCAACAATTGGGCCTAAAATCATCATGTTTTTCGAAAACTGGCTTGGTTTTTTTCGTTTAATGTAAATTCTATGGGCTTTCTTGCCGATTTTGAAAACCCATGAACATCTACCCTTTGATTTCCAGGTGTTGCGCGCACTGCGCCAACAGCATTATATGACGCTCGATGCGCTGTCATCTATTTCGGGCGTCTCTGCGGCTGTAATTTCCAAACTGGAGCGCAATCAACAAACTCCCGGAATCGATACGCTCTATCGCTTGGCCCGCGCCTTTGGGCTTAGCGCCACTGATCTATTGGCCATGAGTGAAGCCGCTCTCGCTCATCGCGTGGCTGAGAAGTCCCACTCCACCGGCCAATTCGATTTCCGCGAAATCCGCTACGCCAATCTCGCCGCCCTGCTTGGAACGGCGCCCGCCGGCGCGAATATTTCCCGACCGGAAGTGCATCGAGACGACACCGAGCTCTGTTGGGTTTGGGAAGGCCGTCTCCAACTTACACTTCCCCGTGAAGTCTGCGATATGCGGGCCGGCGAAAGCGTGCAATTCGACGCAATCCAAGAGCACACCTACGCGGCAATCGAGGACACCCGGTTCCTCATTCTCCATCTTCGCAAAGACAAACGCTACTAATCCCCCCTCTTTATTTCATAACTTATCATGATCATCGACGACCAACTCTCACCCGCCGATCTCTCACCTGCCCTCGAGCGTTTTTGGAAACTCTCCGGCGACAAGATCGACCTCATGCTCAAGGAATACGATCCGGCTCAAGGCTCGCCCGTATTCACGGTAAACGGAAAATACTCCACCCGAGGCTGGACCGAATGGACCGAGGGATTCTACTACGGCTCCGCATTCCTCCAATTCGACGCCACCGGCGAAGAACGCCACGCTAAGGAAGCCCAACGCCTCACGCTCGAGCGTATGGCTTCGCACGTTTCGCACATTGGCGTGCACGATCACGGCTTCAATAATCTCTCGACCTACGGCAACTGGCTCCGACTCCAGCACGAGGGACGTCTCCCCGCCAGCCACGTCGATTTCTGCGAACTCGCGGTAAAACTCTCCGGCGCTATTCAAGCTTCACGCTACGCGCCCACTCACGACGGTGGTGGTTACATTTACTCTTTCAACGGGCCGCAATCGCTGTTCGTCGACACGATCCGTTCCTGCCGCATCGTTATGGTCGCCCATAAACTCGGCCACCCCTTGATGGGCGAAAACGATGAAGCCATTTCGCTGCTCGGTCGCGCTCTTGAGCACATCGAATCCACGGCCCGTTATTCGGTATTCTACGGTGAAGGCCGTGACAGTTACGATGAGTGGGGCCGCACCGCTCACGAATCCGTCTTCAATCCAAACGACGGCCGCTTCCGTTGCCCCAACTCTCAACAAGGTTACTCCGGCTTCACTACGTGGACCCGCGGACTCGCCTGGGCCATGGTCGGTTTCCCGGAGCAACTCGAGTTCCTCGAGACCGTTTCCGACGAGGAGCTTGAACCATTCGGTGGTCGCGCCAAATGGAAAGCGCTCATGCTCAAGGCTGCCCGCGCCACCTGCGATTGGTTCATCAAAAACACCCCTACCGACGGCATCCCATATTGGGATGGTGGAGCACCCGGTCTGGTTAAAATGGGTGACTACCTGAACCAACCCGCCGACCCATTCAACGATCACGAGCCGGTCGATAGTTCCGCCGCCGCCATCGGCGCTCAAGGTCTCATCCGACTTGGTCGCTATCTCGGCACCGAGACCGAAGACGGTCAGCGCTACTACCAAGCCGGCCTGACCACGCTACGCACGCTCTTGACCGACACCTACCTCGGCGTCGATCCAACCCATCACGGTCTTCTGCTGCACTCGGTCTACCACCAGCCCAATGGCTGGGACAACATCCCCGAAGGCCAGAAGGTCCCTTGTAACGAAGCTTGCATGTGGGGCGATTACCACATCCGCGAACTTGCCCTCTACGTGACGCGTCTGATCAAGGATCAACCGCACTACACGTTTTTCGGCTGCCTAAAGAATTAAGGCCGGACCAATCTCGCCATAGCTCTCAACGAGAGCGACGGCGGGTCGGTTAACTTATTTTCAGTTTTTCAGCCTCTCCGTTTTTCAGTTTTCAACTCTTCCCATGTCCGCTGCTCCTCTCACCGACCTCGATCGGCTCTGTATCCACACCATCACCACAAAATCGTGGGACATCGAAACTGCCGCCAAGAAGTTCTCCGCTGCTGGCGTGAAAGGTATCACCGTATGGCGTGACACCTACGCCGGCCGTGATATCGCCGCGACCGGTCGCATGTTGCGCGATCACGATCTCTCGATCGTATCAACCTGCCGGGGCGGCTTCTTCCCCGGAGCCACCGCCGCTGAGCGTCAGACCGCGATCGATGACAACCGTCGCGCCATCGCCGAAGCTCACGAACTGGGTGCCCCGCTCGTTGTGCTGGTATGTGGCGCCGTCCCAGGGCAACCCCTCGAAGACTCGCGTGCTCAAATAACTGAAGGTATCGCAGCTGTGCTCGACGATTGTAAAGCAACTGGAGTAAAGCTCGGCATCGAGCCGCTTCACCCGATGTATGCCGACAGTCGTTCAGCCGTAAACACTCTCGGCCAAGCCAACGACATGTGCGAGCAACTCAACTCGCCCTATGTCGGCGTCGCCGCCGATGTTTACCATCTCTGGTGGGATCCTGCTCTGGAGCAGGAAATCGCTCGATGCGGAAAAATCGGCGCACTCTTCTCCTTCCATGTTTGCGACTGGCGTTCACCCACCACCGATTTCCTCAATGATCGCGGATTGATGGGCGAAGGCTGTATCGACATCCGCAAGATTCGCGGATGGGTCGAGGCCGCTGGATTCAACGGTTTCAATGAAGTTGAAATCTTTTCCGACCGCCTCTGGGCGCGAGATCAAGACGAATACCTCGCGCAGATCATCCAAGCCTACCGCAACCACACTTAGGCTCAACGCAGAGCGTTGGGCGCTAATCCGCCGAAGCCTTGGCGAAGGTGGATCAATCTTAAAAACCACAACAAGTAACCAATAACTTAATACATATGAAAACAGTCGGAATTATCATGAACGGCGTCACCGGACGCATGGGCACCAACCAGCACTTGATCCGCTCGATCAAGGCCATCATCGACCAAGGCGGCGTCAAAATCGGCGACGACGTGATCATGCCAGACCCAGTCCTCGTCGGACGTAACCAAGCCAAGCTCGAAGCTCTCGCCAAACGGGTTGGCCTCACCAAGGTCTCCACCGATCTCGATGCCGAACTCGCGAAGCCTGAGAACGTCATCTACTTCGACTCCACTCTCACTGGCCAACGCCCTAACGGCGTGCGTAAGGCGATTGCTGCCGGCAAGCACATCTACTGCGAGAAACCCACCGCGACCACCTCCGCAGAAGCCATGGCGCTCTACAACGAGGCCACTGCCGCTGGCCTCAAAAACGGCGTTGTCCAAGACAAGCTCTGGCTACCTGGCTTGATGAAGCTCCAACACCTCATCGACACCGGATTTTTCGGCGAGATTCTCTCCGTGCGCGGCGAGTTTGGTTACTGGGTATTCACCGGTGAGCACGACACCCTACAACGTCCTTCGTGGAACTACCGCAAGGAAGACGACGGAGGCATCATCGTCGATATGATCTGTCATTGGCAGTATGTGATCCAAAACCTCTTTGGTAACATCAAGTCTCTCACCTGCCTCGGTGCTACCCACATCCCTGAGCGCGTTGATGAGAGTGGTAAAAAATACAAATGCACCGCTGACGATTCGGCCTACGCCACGTTCGAGCTCACCAACGGTGTCATCTGCCACTTCAATTCCTCTTGGGACGTCCGTGTTGATCGCGATGATCTGCTCACTCTCCAAGTTGACGGAACGAAGGGTTCTGCGGTTGCCGGTCTCCGCGATTGTAAATTCCAATCCGACGCTGCCACGCCTCGTTGCATCTGGAGTCCCGACACCGACAGCCCAATCAACTACAAGGACGGCTGGACTCCGGTTCCAACCAAAGAGCCTTTCGACAACGCCTTCAAGGTGCAGTGGGAACTCTTCCTCAAGCATGTCGTCACCGACTCCCCGTTCCCTTGGAATCTCCAAGAAGGCGCCAAGGGTGTGCAACTCGCCGAACTCGGTATCCAATCATGGGAAGAACGCCGCTGGCTCGATATCCCGGAACTCTAATTTCTCCCACGAAGCACACTAAAAATACTAAAACCAAAATTCTGCTATTCAGGATTTCGTGAACTTTCGTGTTTTTAGTGGGCAAATAATTCTATGAAAACAGCACTAGTAACCGGCGGCTCTCGTGGTATCGGTTTCGGTATCGCCACCGCCCTCGCCAAAGAAGGTTGGAACCTCGTCATCAACGGTGTTCGGGCCGAAGAGTCGATCACCGGCCCTCTCGATGAACTTCGCGCTCATGGTGTCAATGTGGGCTACGCTCGCGGCGACATCGGCAGTGTCGAAGGTCGCGCTGGCATCGTCGCCACCGCCACTGAACTCGCCGGCGGTTCGATCAACCTCCTCGTCAACAACGCCGGTGTCGCGCCGAAGGTTCGGGCCGATCTCCTCGAGACATCCGAAGAGAGCTACGACTGGGTCGTGGATACTAACCTCAAAGGGGTATTCTTCCTGACCCAAGCGTTTGCTAAAGGAATGGTCGCGGCCAAGCAGGCCGACTCCTCCTTCGAAGCAGCTATCGTGAACATCACTTCGATTTCCGCCACGGTCGTTTCGATCAATCGCGGTGAATACTGTATCGCCAAGGCCGGCTTCGGCATGTTGACCCAGCTCTTCGCCGCCCGCCTCGGTGATGATAGCATCCCGGTTTACGAAGTGCGCCCCGGCGTGATCAAAACCGACATGACCTCAGGTGTGACCGACAAATACGACAAGCTCATCGAAGAAGGCCTCTGCGTCCAACCGCGCTGGGGATTCCCCGAGGACATCGGCAAGTCCGTCGCATCGCTGGCTCGGGGCGATTTCCCCTTCAGCACCGGACAGGTAATAATGGTCGACGGCGGCCTCACCATGCCGCGGCTCTAGTATTACGAACTCAACGCGTCCGACCCGGACGCTGACAAAACTTAGCACGCAAGGGGCGATCCATTGAGGATCGCCCCTTGCTACGTCCGGATAACGAGGGTCAATCTCTGCAACGAATCCTTCGCCATTCACCCTCCCCCAATACCCCATGGCTTTTACAAAACTCACCTCCACGCTCGGATTACTTTCGATTTCGGCCTCACTCTTGTGGGCCCATGGGTCGGTAAAATTTGATCCCAAAGATAATCCCGAACGCGCCATCGAATTTCCCGATACGGCCGAGTATCTTACGCTCACGTTGGATCCCCACACTCACTCGGTATTTTCCGACGGACACGTCTGGCCTAATATTCGAGTTGAGGAAGCTCTTCGCGATGGACTGGACGCCTTAGCGATCACCGAGCATCTCGAATACCAGCCCCATCAGGCTGACATTCCGCATCCAGATCGTAATCGCTCTTGGCAACAGGCCAGTTCCTCCGCCAAGGAAAGTGGTCTACTTGTGATCCACGGTTCTGAAATCACTCGCAGCCAACCTGTCGGCCATTTGAACGCCCTCTTCCTGAGCGACTCAAATGCCCTCGTGCACCAACCGACCGATATCTCGCCGCACTCGAAGGAGTATACCCAAGCGATTAAAAACTGGCCGGCCGAGAACGCCCTCAAGGCAGCCGGAGAACAAGAAGCTTTTGTATTTCTCAACCATCTCGATTGGACCTCTCAACAACCCAGCGGCATCGCGGAGCTGACCGACTTTCATCTCGAAATGATCGATCAAGGACTGATCCAAGGAATCGAGGTCGCCAATACGCACAACTACTCCGAGC
>CAJXQX010000043.1 GCA_913058185.1 uncultured Verrucomicrobiota bacterium | reverse complement strand
ATGCTGCTCAAACTGAGCGTCAGTTGATGCCGTCGGATCTCGATCGGTGTATGACGCTATCGATAGAGGCGAAGTGGAACCAGACCGAGAACGACTGGATTTACTTGATCGGGAATGCGACGACTTATGCTATCGAGGTAGCGGGTCGGGGCGTGGTTGCTACCACCGTCGCGTGGCCACTGTCCTCCGGGTTCGCCTGGATCAATATGGTTTTGGTTGATGAGGACTTTCGTGGACAGGGGATGGCGAGGCGTTTGCTCGAATCCTGTTTGAAGGATCTTGAAGCGCGCGGACAGCGCGCGCTTTTGGATGCAACTACGATGGGTGAGCGCGTGTATCGTAAAATTGGTTTTTCCGGTGAAGTCGAGATCGTGCGTCTAAAGCGGATGGCGGTTGAAGGTGGGCCGGATAATTCGACTCAAAGTGAGGTCTCCGGCATGGAAACGGTCCAGGTGGTGTTGGAGTGTGATCGTCGGGGATTGGGCGAAAGCCGGTCGAGTTTTTTGGAATCATTGTATGCGCGCCGGCCGGACTTGGCTCGGGTGGTATTAGGTGACTCCGGCGAGGTTCGGGGATTTGGGCTGGGCCGGGAAGGTCGCGTGGCGACTCAGATCGGACCCGTGGTTGCTCCGACTTCTACTTTGGCTGCAGCGCTGATTGATAGTGCATTGGTCGGGGTGACTGGGGCGGTGATGATTGATGTGCCGGTGCAGCACCACGCCTTGATTGAACGGCTCACCCAAAAAGGGTTTTCGATCGAACGAGGATTTCTTCGAATGGGGATGAAGGGCGTGGAACTGGCGACAGATTGGTCGCAGTATTTCGCGATAGCTGGTCCTGACTTCGCGTAAGTGGGCTGAAGAGAGAACAAAGCCGTCAGCCTGTTGTTTGATGGCCACAAAAAGGCAAAAAAATGTCTGCTGGCGCAGGGACGGTGCGTGGCGCCTATAGGCGCTCGGAAATCGTGGGAAACAGGATGGATATCTTCGCGCCTTTTGCGGCTAAGAAGATACGGTGGGCTGAGAGGCATCCGCCGACGTTCCGCTAAGCGGAACTTCCACCGTCGCCGAAGCAATGGCGGATGTGATAGCGAGACAAGGCGGTATTTCGAGAAAGAGAAAGAGAAAGAGAACGAGAACGAGAACCGAGAGGCAGGGGCGGTCGGCTCGGCGGTCCGACCCTACCTTTTACAGATCGAAACGCATGCCGTCTTCGCCGGCGTGGATTTCTCCGTCGGGGTGGATGGCGCGCACGGTCTCAGCCATGGATTCCGCAATCTTTGGGTCGTCGGAAAAGCTTTCGATCACGAAGTGTTTGAGCACGACTCGTTTCACTTTGGCGTCGCGGGCGATTTGGCCGACGTCTTCGGGAGTTAGGTGCCAGCCGCCGAAGGCGACTGAATCGTAGAATGCCTTGGTGCCTGAGCACTCGACGAGCAGGAGGTCGGCGTCGCGGCAAAAATGAACCAAGCGTGGATCGGGTTCGGAGTCGCTGGTGATGACGATGACTTTGTCACCCGTGGTGATGCGATAGCTGAAGTTCCGCAGTCCGGCGTGGGCGGTGGCGAGCGTCTCGATCGTGTAGTCCTTGTTTTGGTAGATCAGGCCATCGCGCGTGATTTCGGTGGTTTCCCAATCGAGTTTATCGCGTTCGCGGTTGCCGTGGGCAATGCGGCTGTCGATATCATCCTGATAGGCTTGGCGGACGCCATTCTCGAGAAAGTGATCGATGCCTCGGGGCCCGAAGATGGGGATGCGGGCGTCGCGCCCATTGTTCCAAGACAGTAAGAGTAGCAGGGGCAGGTCGCTGATGTGGTCGAAGTGCAGGTGGGTGATGTAGACCTCATCGATCGTCTCAGCGGGAAATCCAAAACGGTGAAGGTTGTGCACCGCGATACGGCCGCAATCGAACAGCAGTCTACGTTCGCCAATTTGGACCAGATAGCTCGGGCCGCCCCGAGTGGGTAGGGCGCGAACTGCGCCACTACCAATGACAATGACGGAAGGTGAAGAAGAGTCGGGCATGGCGATAAAAGAGATGGAGTAACCGAGTGGTTACGCTGCGGATCGCAGTTTCACCTGTCAATGGCTCGGGGCATACTCGTGATGCCCAGCCAAAAAACGGATGCGTTCGATTTCTTGTAACCTTTGGACGGCATGGCGGGTTCTTTAAGCATGACTACTTTCTTCGTAACCCTGCTCAAGATCACCCTCGTCGCGTTAGCGATGTGGTGGTTGCTCAACAACGCCCCCTTCATCATGGCTCTCATTTTCGGGGTTCTAGCACTGGTGGTGGCATTCTCCGCCGCCGCCCTCGCTGCGCTCACCCTAGGGGCCACCATAGGGTTGGTGGCGGTGATCGTGGCTGCTGCGGTGGCGTTGTCACTCGCCACGGCCCTAGCACCGGTATGGTTACCGTTGTTAGCAATCGTGGGATTGGTGGCACTCTGTCTCCCGAAGAAGACGCAGACGGCTTGAGGATCCGTGCACTCTCGGATAAAACGGAATGTAGATGGAGCCCGGGGTCAGCGACCTCAGCTACAGAGCGATCGAGTCGGAGGAATAGGGCCGATTCCTACCCTGCCTTGTTTGTAGCCGGTCTCGTTGAGGCCGATGCAGTGGGGTGAATACGTGGCTATGGGGCAGCAAAAAGCCGGGATCTGTGACCCCGGCTTTTGGAACGCTCTAAAAAGGTGTCGGAGGTTTCTCCGAGGCAGCTTCTATTCGAAGAACGAAACGCCGCCGGTTTCAGCGAGGGGCATTTTGCCGTCATAGCCACCCGGCACGGGATCCCACTTGAAGCCACTTTTGGCGGCGGCTTCGGAGGAGAAATATCCGTTGAAGGTGAGGGTGCGAAATTGGCGTAACCAGTTTTTACCCGGCGCGGCATTGTCCTCGGCGATCGAACGGATGACGGCGTCCTGTTTGTCGCCATCCTTCGTATCGAATTCGTGGCGATCCAGATGAGCCAGACCCTTACGGAGGCTGTTCTGGTTGTCGCTCGACATGAACAGGCCATACGCGACGTCGACGTAGTCAGCGACTCCGGCATCGGTTGCTCCGGGGGTGTCGCTGGCGGGCAGCAGGCGTTCTGCTACCGCCACGGCGATCTTGTATTGTGACGATGTCAGGTAGTAGGCGGTGCCGTTGGCATCGGACATTTCGGCCAAGGCTCGGGTGATGGTGGCCGGTGAGGCCGCGACTCCGAAGAGCAGGGCCGTGCGTTTTATAGCTTCGCGTCTATTCATGGCGATCAGATGTTGAGACTCTTGAGTTCGTTGACGGCATGGTCGGCTGCGCGAGCGGTAAATGCCATATAGGTGAGCGACGGATTGACGCAGGCGGACGAGGCCATGAACGCACCGTCGGTGACGAATACATTGGAGGCGCCGTGAACCTGGTTGTTGCCGTTGAGGACAGAGTTCTTCGAGCTGGTGCCCATGCGGGCGGTGCCCATCTCATGGATACAGAGGCCGGGTGCACTGGTCGGATCATCGAAACCGGTGATATCTTCGAGGCCGCCGGTATCGAGCATTTCGATAGCCGAGGCCTGCATGTCCTTGCGCATGTTGCGTTCGTTTTCCTTGAACTCGCAGTCGAAGGTGACGGTGGGCATGCCCCATTTGTCGACCTTGTCGTGGTTAAGATACATGCGGTTCTCGTGGTAAGGCAGATGCTCACCCCAGGATCCGATGCCCATGCGCCATTCGCCGGGAGCGAACATGTCGGCCTTGAGATCGGCGCCGAAGCGGGCGAGTTCGGCCACGCCACGAGTCCAGTTGGAGCGGCTGCCGCCACCTTGATAACCAAAACCACGGACGTAGTCCTTTTGTTTGGAAGCAGCGTCACCGAGGTTGCGGAAACGAGGGATGTAGATGCTGGTCGGCCGGCGGCCCTTGTAATAGATGTCCCGAAACCCGTCGTAACGACCGGAAGCACCAACCTTGAAGTGGTGATCCATGAGGTTGTGGCCGAGTTCGCCGGAGTCGTTGCCCATACCGTTAGGGAAGCGATCGGACTTCGAGTTCATTAAAATCGAAGTTGATGCGATCGCAGAGGCGCAGAGGAAGATTACCTTGGCGTAATATTCCATGGCTTCACCGGATTCGGCATCGATGATGCGCACGCCCTTGGCCTTGTTGGTGTTGGCGTCGTAGATGACCTCGGTCACGATCGAGAACGGACGCAGCGTGAGTTTCTTGGTGGCGTAAGCGGCGGGAAGAGTGGAGGAGTTGCTGGAGAAGTAAGCTCCGTAGGGACAACCACGGCTGCAACGGGCGCGGAATTGGCAACCGCCGCGGCCGTTGTGCGGCTGGGAGAGGTTGGCCACGCGGGCGTTGATCAATTGGCGGTCCGAGAATTTTTTGGCGATGCGATCGCGGACATGCTCTTCGAGGACGTTCATTTCGAACGGTGGCAGGAACTCGCCATCGGGTAGCTGAGGGAGGCCTTCGTTTTTGCCGCTGATACCGGCGAATTTCTCCACGTGGTCATACCACGGTTTTATTTCCTGGTAGCGCACAGGCCAATCGGTGCCGAAGCCGTCCTTGGCATTGGCCTCGAAGTCGAGGTCACCCAGGCGATAGGATTGGCGGCCCCACATGAGGGAACGACCGCCGACGTGATACCCACGGCACCAATCGAAGGCTTTGTCCTCAGAGTAAGGATTATCGACATCGTCGACAAACCAATGGGCGGTAGACTCGCGGGTGGTGTAGCCGGTGCGGCTTTGTTTCGGTTTCCGCTCGAGCGACTCTTGGGAAATTGTATCACGACCGGGGAATTCCCACTTTTCCATCATGGCCGTGGGGTAGTCGCCGTGTTTGACGTCGCGACCGCGTTCGAGCACGAGCGTATTGAGACCTTTTTCGGTCAATTCTTTGGCGGCCCAGCCGCCACTGATGCCGGATCCGACCACAATGGCATCGTAGGTATGTGCCGCGGTTCCTTTGGTAGAAACATTCATAATATGAAAGGGTATCGTGCCTGCAGGGCAGGCGGGGTAGTCATGAGCTAAGAGTGCATCCGGAATGCCGGAATCTGCAATCAACATTTTGTATTAAACGTTCAGTATTGGAGGGTTTTGTGAGGTCCGTAATTGTCCTAGCTGCGCTGATGGCGTTAGAGTTTTCAATGAGCCTAGAGCTGAGTCCGCCTTCACCCCATTGTCTCCCGTTTATTTGATGAATCTTTTAACCTTCCTTACCCCGCAGTTACGCCGACAAATTTGGACGATCCTGTTGGCGGGGGTGGTGACGAATGCCGCGCTGGGCGCTCCGCCTCGCCCCAACATCATTCTTTGCATGACCGACGATCAGGGCTGGGGGGATACCGGCTACAATGGGCATCCTTATTTGAAGACACCCCATCTCGACCGGATGAGTGAAGAAGGGGTGAGGTTCACTCGTTTCTATGCCGCTGCCGCAATGTGTTCGCCGACGCGGGCCAGCGTCTACACGGGGCGCCATCCCTACCGCATGGGGGTGACGTTTGCCATGAAGGGCATGCTCGAGCCGACCGAGATCCCGATTTCAACGGTTTTGAAGAAGGCGGGTTATGCCACTGGCCATTTTGGTAAATGGCATCTTGGGACGCTTTCGAAGCTGGTGGGGGAGCAGAAACGCTGGGGGGCATTCAGCGAAACGCCGGAGCGCTATTATTGCCCTCCTTGGGAGCGGGACGTCGATGTGAGTTTTGTGACCGAATCGAAAGTGCCGACGTGGGACCCGCTCAAGGATCCCGGAGATTTGAAGCAAGTGGAGCTGGCTCCACCGGCGACGGACAAACCTTACGGCAACGAATACTTTACCGGGCCGGGCGAAAAGGTGACCGAAAACACGGTCGGCGACGATTCCCGGGTGATCATGGATCGAGCGATTCCGTTCATTCGCGACAGCGTTGAAGCCGGTAACCCTTTCTTCACCGTGATCTGGTTTCACACCCCGCATTCGCCGGTCGTGGGCGGGGAAAAATACCGCGCCATGTATGGCGATCAACCGGTGTCGGACCAGCACTACTACGCGACCATTACGGCGATGGACGAACAGATGGGACGACTGCGAGCGGAATTGAAACGTCTCGGCATCGATCAAAACACCATGCTCTGGTTCAACTCGGACAACGGTCCGGCCCGCCAAGGTTCGCCACGGCATATGGGTTCGGTGGGTCACCTTTCGGGCTACAAGCTCTCGATCAACGAAGGCGGGGTGCGCGTGCCGGGATTGTTGGTGTGGCCGAACGGAATTGCGGCTCCGAAGACGATCGATGCGCCGGCGATTACGACGGATTATTTCCCCACGATTATGGATGCTCTGGATATCCCGCTGCCGACCGATCGTGATTACGACGGGACGAGTTTGTTGCCGATTATCCGAGGAGAACGGAAAATCCGCGACTCGACTATCGGATTTCTAAACAAGGACGGCAAAGAATCCGCCTGGATGGATGATCGTTACAAATTGCTCGTCAAAAAGGACAAGTCAGCGCTCTTCGATATCGTCGCCGACCCCGGGGAGAAAACGGATCTATCTGCAACCCATCCGACCGTCGAAATTCAAATGCAACGTGACCTCGCTAAGTGGAAGGCGCGGGTGATGGCTGAGCTTGCCGCGGTCCCGGAGTAAATCACGGTTGCTGCGTCGCCTCGCAAAATTAGCAATGAATCCGGTTGGATGAGAGTCTAGATTAGGCTAGCTTGAAGTAGGGTCGGGCCGCCGGGCCGACCGCAGTTTACTGGATATGCTGCGCTTGGTGCTGATTGCTGTAGAGCGAGTGGATGGGATGAATTGTCGTCTGCCGGTGAGGCAGGAGAGCGGTCGGCCCAGCGGTCCGACCCTACCTTTCAAAGGTTGGTCTGTCCTTGGGGACGGCTGAACTTAAGATAGAATCCCTTTTACCAGTTTGCCATGCACGTCGGTGAGTCGGAATCGGCGGCCCTGGAACTTGTAGGTCAGCCGTTCGTGATCGATGCCCAGGAGGTGCAGCATCGTCGCGTGCAAATCGTGCACATGCACGGGGTTCTCCGTGATGTTGTAACAATAGTCGTCCGTCGCGCCGTAGGTTGTCCCAGCTTTTATTCCGGCCCCGGCCATGAAGATGGTGAAACAACGCGGGTGGTGGTCGCGGCCGTAGTTATTCTCGGTGAGCACCCCTTGACTGTAAATCGTGCGGCCGAATTCACCGCCCCATACCACCAGCGTGTCTTCCAATAGGCCGCGAGCCTCGAGATCTTCGATGAGTGCGGCCGTCGCTTGATCGGTGTCGTAGCACTGCCCCTTGATCTGTTTGGGCAGGGTTTTGTGCTGATCCCAGCCCATGTGAAAGAGCTGCACGAAGCGCACATCTCGTTCGATCAGACGGCGCGCCAGAATACAGTTCTGAGCATAGCTCCCTTTGCGTTTTGAATCGGGTCCGTAGGCGTCAAACGTGGACTCCGGTTCGTCGTCCATATCCGTGAGTCCGGGAACGGACATCTGCATCCGATAGGCCAATTCGTATTGGGAAATGCGGGTGGAGATCTCGGGATCACCAAAATCTTCGTAGTGGTGTTGATTGATCGAATTGAGGTCATCGAGCATACGACGACGGATGGTGCGATCAACGCCGTGGGGATCATTGAGGTAAAGGACGGGATCGCCCATGCCGCGAAACTTCACGCCTTGGTGAGTGGTGGGGAGGAAGCCGCTACCCCAGAGGCGATCGTAGAGTGGTTGTCCGCCGGGCCGGCCACTGCCGGTGGAAATCATCGACACGAAGTCGGGCAGATCTTTGTTCATGCTGCCCAACCCATAGGACAGCCACGATCCGATCGATGGCCGGCCCGCGATTTGTGAACCGGTTTGAAAAAACGTGATGGCAGGGTCGTGGTTGATGGCCTCCGTGTGCATCGATTTGATGAAGCACAATTTGTCGGAAACTCGGGCGATATTGGGCAGCAAATCACTCACCCATGCGCCACTCTCGCCGTGTTGCTTGAAGTCGAAAACGGTCGGTGCGACCGGAAACCGCTTCTGCCCCGAAGTCATTCCGGTGAGTCGTTGTCCCCGGATGATTGATTCGGGCAGCTCGGTATCAAACTGCTTCTTCATGTTCGGTTTCCAATCGAACAGATCCATCTGAGAAGGAGCACCCGACTGGAACAGGTAGATGACTCGTTTCGCTTTGGGGGCGAAGTTGGGAAAGGGATTGGAGGAGTCTTGCCCAAGCAGACTGTTTCCCATCATGGAACCGAGGGCGGCGGCACCGAGACCGGAGGCAGCCTTGCCGAAGAACTGGCGACGATTGATCAGGAGGCGGGATTCGAGAAAGGGATCCATGCTATTGCTTGTTCAAGGTTTCATCGAGATTGAGCAGGACACTTGCGACCATGGTCATGGCGGCGAGGTCTGGTGCTTCGATCCGGTCGTCGAGCAGCGATGCGCCTATCAGCACCAGATCTAGAGCCTTGCCGGGATCTGCGCGGTAGTGCTCGAGGTAGTCGTGGTAACTTGCGTTCAGGATCGTTTGGGTCTGGACCGGAGGTTGGCGGGCGAGGACGGTGCGATGGCCGAAGTTTATTTGGTCGGTCACGGTCTCGCCCCCTTCCAGCATCATGCGTTCCGCTAGAGCGCGAGCGGCCTCCACGAACTGGGGGTCATTCATCAAGTTGAGCGCCTGCAACGGCGTATTAGTTGTGCTCAATCCGACGGAACAAACCTCGCGCGACGCGTTGTCAAAATTCATCATCGAAGGAGGAGGAATGGTTCGTCTCCAGAAGGTGTATAAGCTTCTTCGATACAAATCACTGTCATCGCCCATGATATATTTGTAACCCTTGGCGCTGAGCTCGTCCCATAACCCTTCAGGTTGGTAAGGCATCACGGGAGGGCCGCCGAAGATGGGCGCGAGCAATCCAGATACTGCCAGAGCTTGATCGCGGAGGGCTTGCCCGGAAAGCCGGAATCGGGGGCTGCGGGCCAATAATCGATTAGCGGGATCCTTCTCCAGCAATTCGGGCGATATTTTTGATGATTGGCGATACGTAGCACTCATCACGATGCGTTTTTGCATGGCTTTGACGTTCCATCCGCTGTCGCGAAATTCACTGGCGAGCCAGTCCAACAATTCCGGGTGGCTAGGCACGGCGCCTTGAGAGCCAAAATCTCCCGGGGTTTTTACGAGGCCGGTGCCAAAATACATCTGCCAATACCGGTTCACCGCGACGCGAGCGGTGAGGGGGTTGGCGGGATCTAGCAACCACTTCGCCAAGCCGAGGCGATTGCGGGGCAACGAATCATCCATGGCGGGCAAAGCGTCTGGCACGGCGGGTTGCAGGACTTGGGATTTATCCGGTTGGTCGTAGGCCCCGCGCAAGAGGAGGTGGGTATCCCGCGGCGTTTCCATTTCCTGCATGATGCTGACGCGAACAATGTGGTCGTTTTCGAATTTCTCCAAAACGACCTCCTGTTTCGCGACGTTCTGCTTGGCGGCGACGGCTTCCGATATGCCATTGAACCAGACGTGGTGGAGGTTTGTGCGCCCGGCATCGGTGAGGTGGGCCATCATTACGTGTCCCGGTTGAGCAAGACTTACCCGAGCCAGTTCCTCTGCATCCAAGGGTGCATCGTAGATTTGCACATCATCGATGATTCCATTCAAAAACGTCGAATCGCGGAGTTGCTCTTGAGCGTCACTTTCATCGCGGGCGCCAATCAGGAGTTCGCTCGATGTCACCGCTTCCTGGGTGAGCGCATCCGAGAGAACCTCGGTTTCTAATTCGACGCCGTTGAGCAGGATACTGACACCTGCAGCGAGACCACTGCCATCCCAAGCCACTGCGATACGGGAATACGCTTTCCGGGGAATAATAGAGGAGGTTACTACCTCTAGGCCGTTGCCTTTCCGGGCGTCATGAGCGATCTGGACCGACAGTCTGAATGTATTCGGATCACCGACATCCTCCAGCATCAGGCGATAGCCACGCAGTGAATTGGGTTCGACGCAAACCAGCACGGGCCCTTCCGAACCGGCGAATTTGGACGGAGTGCTCAGATGCACCACCCACGATCGAGCGGAGGAGGAATTGAATGCTTCGCCGTGAGGTTCAATAACTCGAGCGTAGGTGCCGCGGCCAATTTTCAAACCGTTGCCGAATTCGGTTTCTACCATGGTTTCGTTGCGGGTGCCGGGGTTTCTAACCCGAGCCTCGAGAGCATGCTGGGCAACATCGGGAATTACACTTTTTGTGCCGTCGATATCGAAAGACACGTGGAGGGCTGGGGCGGCGCTCCGCCGCAGATCACGTAGCCGATCGGCATGGGATGATTCATTTTCCCCCAGCCACACGGTGAATTGATCTTCACTTTTAACGAACAGGGTTCGCAGCTCCGCCGTAAATTGGGCCAGCTTGGTTTGCTCGTCAGAATGTTCATCTGCAGAGACTCCTTGGTAAACCGTCATGTTGGGCTTCGGGGCGATATCGCTGTCTTTTCCATTCTCCGGAATCCCGTTAAAGAAGGCGAAGAGTTCGTAGAAATTCTGCTGACTGATGGGATCGTATTTGTGGTCGTGGCACCGCGCGCATCCCATGGTCAAACCCAGCCAAACGGTTGCGGTGGTCTCGGCCCGGTCGGCCACGTATTCGATCAAATACTCCTCGGGGATGATACCGCCTTCGTTATTGATGCGGTGGTTACGGTTGAAGGCGGTCGCGAGTCGTTGAAGTTGGGTCGGCTTGGTGAGCAAGTCACCGGCGAGCTGTTCGATCGTAAACTGATCGAATGGCATGTTGGCGTTGTAGGCCTCGATCACCCAGTCACGCCAGGGCCACTGGCTGCGCCGAACGTCGTTTTGATATCCTCCGGAGTCGGCATACCGAGCGGCGTCGAGCCAAACTAGGGCCATGCGTTCGCCGTAAGCGGGGGAGGCCAGTAGGCGATCGACCACGCGCTCCCAGGCATCGGGGCGATCATCCGCCAAGAAGTCATCCACTCTGGCTATGGAAGGAGGGAGCCCGGTCAAATCCAGCGACACGCGTCGGATCAGAGCCTCCCGATCGGCGAGCGGTGAGGGAATCAGTTCTTCGGATTCCAGACGCGCGGCGATAAAGACATCGATGGGGTTGGCGACCCACTCCTGATTCGCGGGAGAGATTACCGGTTCGTCGGGGCGTTGGATGGGTTTGAATGACCAATGCTCGTCGTAGGGCGCCCCCTGTTTGATCCAGCGATCGAGGGTCATTTTTTCTTTATCGGTCAGCGACAGCTTGGAGCTGACCGGTGGCATTAAATCCTCCTCGTAGTCTTCCCAAATCCGCCAATGCAGATCGCTCGCTTCCAGATCTCCCGGAACGATGCCGAAGAACTCGTCTCCGAGATCAGCGAATGCCTTTTCACGAGTATCCAAACGGAAGTCTGATTTTTGATTGTCCGCATCTGGCCCGTGGCACTGGTAGCACTTGTCAGAGATGATGGGGCGGACATCCCGATTGAAATCAATTTGCTCCGGAATCTCGACCGCAGCCGCGGTCACGGAGACGGCGACCGCGGAGGATAGTCGAAAGAGACGGGCTGGGAGCCATCGCCAGGAAACTGGACAAGATATGGGGTGCAACGAAAGGGGTAGGGGGGACTTAGACCCGTATGCCTCTGAAATGTAGCGGCAAATTGAAAATTCCTGAACCGTGCAATAGGAGGTCGACGAACTCTGTGGGGATTGCTATCCGCTTGATATGACTACCCCTCAATGCAGAAGGCTGATAGGCCTCGCTCTCAGCGGATTACTCGTGGTTTCGGCCGTCGCCCACCCTGATCACGATCAGAAACCAGGGTCCGACATCACCGAGGCGGTGCAAACGGGTAATGGGACGCATCGCTACGAGACGGTGCCGGATTGGGGAGCGATGCCCAATGGCGAATTACTCGGACCTACCCACGGAGGAGTGGCGGTGAGTAAGACGGGCAACGTGTTCGTATCGACCAACAATCCGCGCGCAATTTGTGAGTTCACCAAGGACGGGAAATTTATCCGTAGTTTCCCCGAAGAGTTTCAGGGGGTGCATTCATTGAGCATCCGGGAGGAGAACGGAGTGGAGTTTCTTTATGGCGCCCATCTGGCCAAAGAGCGTGTAGTCAAAATCACGCTTGATGGAAAACTCGTGCTGGAGATTGCCGACACCCCTGAGCAACCCATCGAAGGCACGTTCAAGGGACTCACCGCCGTGGCCGTGACGCCGGACGGACGCATCATCGCTGCAGTGGGATACGGTTCGAATATTATCCACATCTTTAGTGCGGACGGGAAGTTGCTGAAGTCGTTCGGCTCGAAGGGCACGTCGCTTGAACAATTCAAAGCAGCGCACGGAGTCGCGTTGGACACGCGCTTTGATGAGCCCCGCCTGCTGTTTGCTGATCGCGAAAACCGCCGTCTCAAGCACTACGACCTCGAGGGCAATTTTCTCGGCGTATTTGCGACAAACCTACGCCGTCCGTGTGCGATCTCCTTTCACGGCGACTACGTGGCGGTGGCTGAGCTCGAAGCCCGCGTGACGATCATCGATCTTACTGGCGCACCGGTCGCGTTCCTGGGTGATAACCCAGACAAAGCAGAGTGGGCGAATTACAAAGTAGAATTGGAAGATGTGCCTGCTGGAATCTTCTCCGCTCCGCACGGCCTGAGTTTTGATCCGGATGGCAACCTCTACATCCAAGATTGGAATAAGTCAGGCCGCCTGACGAAATTGAAGCTGGTGAGCGCGAAGTAAAGGCGCCGACGCGGACGACACGGCGGTCGTCCCTCCCCGGGGCAGATGGGAGGGACCGGCTCTGTCCGGTTCGCGTCTGCCTCTGAGAGTCACTCCACTGCGGCGCATCCGGCGGTCATCCGCCGTCGTCCTGCTTTGCGTGCCAATGGCGAGACAGGCGCCCTAACTCGGAATGTTGGGTATGATGCTCAATTACTTTTCGTTCGGACCGGCTGTGAGGCAGCGATTCGAGAAAGAGAAAGAGAAAGAAGAACGAGAAAGATCTGCTCCGCGGTCGTTAGACCGAGTCGCGGGCGTTGACTTCGGAGGCGGCGGGGGTGGATCCCGTCCGGGAGATCGCGCTGCGGGCGATTTTGCCGGCGAAGGTTCTGAGGTCGTCGAGGAGGATGTAGAAGAGGGGCACGATGAGCAGCGTGAGGAGCGTCGAGGTGATCAGACCGCCGATCATGGCGCGTCCCATGGGTGAGTAGGGCTGACCGATCATCTCTGAATTTCCTAGGGCCATGGGGAGCAAACCACAAACGGTGGTGCACGTCGTCATGAGGATGGGGCGCAGCCGTTGGCCGCCGGCTTGGATGAGGGCCTGCACCCGTTCGATGCCTTCTTCGCGCAGGCGGTTAGTGAGGTCGACGAGCACGATGGCATTGTTCACCACGATACCGATGAGGATGACCATGCCGATCATGGCCATCATGTTCATATCTGACTCGGTGATGTAGAGCGCCCAATAAACCCCGAGGAGAGAGAACGGAATCGAGACGATGACCGCGAGAGGCAGGATGAACGATTCGAAGAGCACGCCCATGAGTAGAAACACGAAGGTGACGGAAAGCACGGCGGCGAACATCATCGCATCGTTGTTCTCTTCGAGACGGGTGAAGCGCACGCCTTTGTCCCAGCGATAGCCGCGGGCCATTTCGAAATCAGCCATGGCGGTATCGAGTTGCTCGTAGACTACGTTGGTGTCGCGGCGAGAGGTGAGGGCCATGACGGTCAAGGTAGTCTGGCGATTTTCGCGACGGATCTGGCCCAGTGTTTTTTCGATTTTGAGGGCGGCGACCGACTCGAGAGGCACTTCGCGACCGCCGTCGGTCGGGAAGGTCATGGATTTGAGGGTGTTCATGTTGGCTTCCTCAGCGTTGTCGAGTTCGATCTCGATATCTACGCTGCGCCCATCGGGGGTATAAAAACGGCCGATGTCGCGTTCCCGCATAGAGTAGGAAATGGCGTTGGATACGTCGCGGGGGTTCACGCCAAGTTCGAGTGAACGTTCGCGATCCATCACGACTTGCACTTCATTCCCGCCTCGATCCATGGAGGTCTCGACGGAGATGACCTGTTCGATGGTGAGTAGGCGCTCTCGGGCCAGTTCGGCGTATTGCATCAAGGTGACGGTATCGTCGCCGTAGAGAGAGATTGCCACCATGCTAGTATCGCCGTCACCGCCACTACTGCCGCGGCGAGATTTGCGCTGACTGATCCCCGGAGGTATTTCGAAGTTCTGGTTGAAGTGCTCAACGATTTCGGTGCGGGTCATGCGTTCCTCACGCTGACCAGTTCCCACCATGATGTTATGCCACACGACTTCATACCACTCGGTAGGCTCGTTGTCATTGAAGCGCCCCTGAATGCGGGCGTTGTCGCCGCGGTAGCTCGATTCGACAGACGCGATGTTGTAGAGATCCTTATTGGCGAGGACGTATTGCTCTACGCGAGAGATGAACGTCGTGGTTTCTTCGAGAGTATTGGCGGTCGGTAGTTCGAAGTAGAATTTGACGTTGTCATTGTCCCCACCGCTAACGCCACCGTCGGAGGATTGCTTTACGCCTCCCACGGGGATTGCGATGGTCGAAAAAGCGAGCAGCACGATGAGTCCGGCCTCGATGCGATGTGCAAGCACCCAGGTGATCGAGCTGGTATAGTGGCGCCGAATCCAGCCGATGGTTTTGGGTTCATGGTGGGTGTGACCGCGCGAAAATCGTTTCGTCGCGAGAGGAATGAAGACAAGCGCAATGAACAGTGAAGCGAGTAAAGAAATGACCACGGGGATGCCGATACGTAGCATCCAGAACGAAAACTCGGCTTTGTCGCTCATGAGAATGAGCGGTAGAAAAACGACGACGGTGGTCAGGGTGGCCATGGTGACCGCGAGGCCAACTTCGCCTGCGCCATTGATGGCGGCTTCGGTTCGATCGATGCCGCTCTGGCGTTTGTGGTAGATATTCTCAACAATGACGATGGCATTGTCGATGACGAGTCCGACGCTCAACAGCAGTCCCATCATGGTGGCCATGTTCAGCGACCAACCCATGAAGTAGATCACAATCACGGTGCAAAGGAGAGAGAGCGGAATAGCGAGGGTAAGAATCCCGGTCATGCGGGGGGCACGGAGAAACGAGAAGATGACGATCGCCGCAAACAACCCTCCCCAAAGTCCGGTGGATTTGAGATTCCCGATCGAGGCGCGAACATGTTTCCCTTGGTCGAAGAAAACCGAATGCCCGAGTCCTTCCAGCTGGGGGTGGGTGGCAAGTTCTTCGATGGCGGCGATCACGCCACGAGAAATTTGCTCGATGTTGCCGGTAGACTCCCGGGTGATTTCAACGCCGACGGCGGGATGACCGTCGATGCGATAGGCGGAGTCTCCATCGTCGGAAGCGTAAACAACGTTGGCAATATCACCGAGAGTGAGACGGTGTTCTTCATCGATGATGAGGTCGCGAATCTCCTGCACGGTTTCGAACTGGCCGACAGAACGCACATAGACCTTGCGACCACCTTCCACGATGAAGCCGTTGGGCAACGAGAAGTTTTGGGTCCGCATGATGTTCATCATGCGGTTGGGATCAATCCGGTGACTGCGGATTCGTTCTTCGATTAGCTCGACTTGGATTTCTTTGCTTCGGATGCCGCTGATTTCGACGTTACCCACGCCTTCGACCCGGCGAAAGGCGGGCGCGATCAAGGTCTCGGCGACGTGATATTTGTCGGTGATTGTATCCGGGATATGGAGCACGAGATACATGATGGGGATGTCGTTCTCATCAAAGCGACGCACGTAGATCTGTTCCAAGTCGTCGGGCATTTCCGGCATCAGACGGTCCATCCGGTCGCGTAGATCGGCGTAGGCGGTTTGCAGATCGGTGTTGTTTTGAAAACTCACCCGCACGTAGGCACGGCCCGACCCGATGTAGCTATTCATTTCTCGCACACCGGCGACGGTGCCAACCATATCCTCAATCGGCCGGGCAATTTTTTCTTCGATATCGCGGGCACTGGAGTTGCGATAAGTGGCGTAGATACTGAGACTCTTTTTCTCCATTCCTTCCGGAAAGAGTGCGATGGGGATTCGCGAATTGGCGATGAAGCCTAATACCAAAATTGCGAACAAGATCATGACCACCGTCACAGGACGAGTGACCGAGAAACGAGGCAGGCGGTAGGCGATGGGTTCGCGGCGTGACATGAGAAAGAGGGGGGCGTGGTGTTTTAGATTATGCTACGGGTTCTTCGGGCTGGCGCTCGGCGGTGAACTGAAAATAGAGAATCGGAATCACGATCAGCGTGAGCAGCATGGAGACACTGAGACCGGCGATGACGGTGACGGCCATGGGGGTGCGAATTTCGGCACCGTCACCCAGGCCGAGCGCCATGGGCGTGAGGCCCAGCACGGTGGTCAAGGTTGTCATCAGAATTGGGCGAAGCCGCGCGCGACTTGCGCCCACGATGGCTTCGGTCTTGGAGAGGCCACGTGATTGCAGCGTGTTGATATAATCGATCAGCACGATGGCGTTATTGACCACGATGCCGGCAAGGATGATGAGACCGATAAAGACCATGATACTAACGGCCGTGCCGGTGGCATAAAGGGCTGAAATCACTCCGATGAGGGCCAGCGGCACGGTCATCATGATGAGGAACGGCTGCACCATGGATTCGAACTGACTGGCCATGACGATGTAGACGAGGAACAACGCGAGGGCGAAGGCCATGATGAGGCTGTTGATGGAAGTCTGCATCTCCTCGTTTTGGCCAGAAATCGCGTAGTCAAACCCCAGAGGATATTCGAGGCTTTGCATGGCCACCTCGATGTCGCGAGAAACAGAGGCGAGATCGGCGCCATCGAGATTGGCGTAGATCACTGCGCTCCGGGTTTGGTCGATCCGTCGGATTTCGCTCGGACCCTCATTGACCTGAAGGTCGGCGACGGCGGAAAGCGGAATTGGAATTTTGCCCCGAGGGTTGACCACGAGTTCACCGAGCTCGGTGAGGCCGAGGCGATCGGATTCTTCGAGACGCACGAGAATATCGATGAGGCGTTCGGATTGGCGGTATTCGGTGGCGACGTTACCTTGCACTTTGTTGCGCACGAGTTCGGCAACGTTACGCAGACTCAGACCATATTCGGAAAGGCGGTCCCGGTTGTAGATGATGCGAATCTCGGGGTTGCCCGATTGCAGACTAGAACGGACATCGACTAAGCTAGGAATCTCCGAGAGACGGGCTTCGGCGGTTTGGGCGATCGATTTAAGGGTATCAAGATTAAATCCACGGACCTCAACTTCGATGGGACTCTTGAACGAAAAGAGCGCGGGGTAAGAGACTTCGATTTTAAGTTCGGGAAAGTCGCGAAACTTTTCGCGGACCCGATTGATGGCGGCGTCTTCGGCGGTAGGACCAAGATCGGGGTTCAGTCGCACGGTCAGACGAGCCGTGTGTTCGCCCGCTTCGGCAACGCGGGTGGCGTTGTTTTCAGCTCCGGCAGTAAGAGCAACCAAAGCGACCGTGGGGTCGGTCATGATATCCGCCTCCAGAATATGTCCGACTTCGTAGGTGCGCTCGAGAGGCGTGCCGACCGGCAAAGTGATATCGAGATTAAATTCACCTTGGCGCGCTTGAGGAATGAGTTCTTGCCCGAGTTTAGGTAGCAGCAAGAACCACGAAGCAGCAAAGGCCGCGACGGCTGCGAGCATCACGGGCCAACGGTTTTTCAGTGCGGTCAGCAGCACGGTTGGGTAAGCGGCTTGCACCTGGTTGAAAAGATGATTGATGCCAGCGACGATAGGCAGGATCAGCGGCGCGAGCAGGGTTGCGATGGTCCGGGCTGTGACCAAGACGATCGCGACCAGAATAATCGCCAACGTTTGCGACGTGATACTGACCACGCGGATAATTAGGGAAAAGACGAAGCGCAACAGCAGGAAGACGAGGGCAACCGGGGTAGACAGCCAACGGATCGTCTTGGCCAAGAGATTGCTGCCATCTCGGCTCCAGCGCCCGAATTTATTTATACTCGAATTGAAGTCAGCGAGGGCCGTGACCTGCAGCAATCCAGGCCAGACGTGAACACCCTG
Organism: uncultured Verrucomicrobiota bacterium; assembly: GCA_913058185.1. Classification (GTDB taxonomy): domain Bacteria; phylum Verrucomicrobiota; class Verrucomicrobiia; order Opitutales; family Opitutaceae; genus Actomonas. The sequence goes on along the minus strand of CAJXQX010000043.1, from coordinate 15,530 downwards.
CAACGGCCCGAGGCGATCAACGCCGAAGAATGATGCGATGGGGTCGAACCGCCTCACCGGTCTCAGGACGGGCAGCAAAACCAAGGAAACAATGGCTCCGACGACCTTGAGCAATCCGACCACTAGGATTATCAAGGCCCGCAGGCTACGACCGATCAGCAGTCCGATGGAAGCGACCACGTTGCGTGCGTCGATGAACCATGATTGATCAGAGTCCGCGCGAGGAAATTGGAGGAAGGCGCGGTCGGCGAGTTCGCCCGCGAGGGGATTCCCTCGGTTGGAGAAGTCCCGGGAGGCTAACATCGGGATGAAGAACAACGCGGCGAGTAACGAGGCGAGTAGTGAGAAAACGACGGTGAGCGCCATATCGCCAAAGACCTGTCCGGCGACACCTTCAACGAAGACGATCGGCAAGAACACGGCGACGGTGGTGGCTGTCGAAGCGATCACCGCCATACCGACTTCACTCACACCGCGGACGACCGCGGTGGAGAGTTCGTCACCTTCCTCACGACAACGGAAGATACTTTCGAGCACCACGATGGCGTTGTCGACCAACATGCCGACGCCAAGTGCGAGACCGCCCAGGGAGATGATGTTGAGCGAGACATCGCTGACAAACATCGGCGCGAACGTGGCGACGATAGAGATCGGAATACAAACTCCGATGATGAGGGTCTGGGCTAGATTGCGCAGAAAAACGAACAGGACGATGATCGCGATGATCGCGCCAAAGATGGCGTTATTCTTAACTTCATCGATGGAGTTGCGAATGAAGATAGACTGATCGGCGAGAGTCTGGATGTCGGCGTTGGGAGGAAGTTGATGCGCGACGAAGTCGGTCATCTGCAGATACTCGGCCACTCGAGCGGCTTCGGCGCGGCGTGATTCGCTGAGGCCGCCGGGACCACCACCGCGACCGCCGGGTTGGCGTCCTGGGCCTCTTTCGCCACCGCGACCGCGTTCGCCGCCACTGCGAGCTTGGCTCACTTCGAGTTCCTTTTCGTTGGGTTCGACTTTGGGTTCAGGTGGGCCGGTGGCGCCGGGGGGAAGTGTGGCGACGTAGGCGCGTTGTTCCTCGGTGCCGTAAATGGAATCGGTCACGCGGCGGGCGACTTCGACGATGTTGGCATCGGCCTCTTTGTAGACCTCGAGTTCGATACTCTCGCGACCGTTTACGGCGGTGATGACCTCGCGGTCCTTGTGGTAGCGCGAAACCGTGCCGATGTCGCGGAGGCGGATATCGACGCCACCTTGGCGAGCGATGATCAGGTCTTCGATTTCGACCAAGGACTGAAACTCATTCATGGTGCGAATGAGGTATTCGGTTTGGCCCTCGCGGAGGTTGCCGCCGGGCATGTTCACATTGCCTTGGGCCAGCCGCTGATTGATCTGATTGATATCGAGGGCGAGGGTCGAAAGGCGGGATTCGTCGATGGCGACGAGGTATAGCTCTTCGAGACCGCCTTTGACTTTGACCGCGGCTACGCCTTCGAGGGACTCGACCCGGCGTTTGATATCATACTCGGATACGTAACGGAGCTCGTAGAGCGACTGAGGGCCGGCGAGGCCAAAGCGCAGGATGGGATCGAGGGTCGGGTCGTAGCGTAGAAGGATGGGACGCTCGGCGTCCTCGGGAAGTCGCACCCGGTCGACCTTTTCGCGAATGTCGGAGGCGACGACATTCATGTCGGTCTCCCAGCCAAATTCGAGAATCACGTCGGACTGTCCGGCCTTGGAAATGGAGCTGATCGAAGTGAGGCCGGAAACGATACCGAGCTCTTGTTCGAGGCGTTGGGAGATGGTGGTTTCAACCTCTTCGGGTGCACTACCGGTGTATTCGGTGCGGACGGTGAGAGAGGGGTAGCTCATGTCGGGCATGAGCGTGAGAGCCAAGCGATTGTAGGAGACCCAGCCGAAGACGGAGACGGCCAGAACGACCATCAGAATCGCGACAGGACGGCGCGTGGTGAACGCGAATCCAGAATCTGCGAGTTTAAATTTAGGACGAGGCACGACGGCAGGGGTAGGGGGGATTACTCTTCTTCGTCAGCTGAGGTTTCAGCTACGGGTTCTACGATCTTAAGGGGCGATTTGTCCTTCAGGCCGGATTGTCCGAGGACGACAACTTCGTCGCCTTCTTCGAGTCCGGAACGGACTTCGATCATGGTTTGATTCTCAAATCCGGCGTCGAGCGGGAGGCGCTTGGCGCGGCCTTGGCGAACGGTGAACACGTATTGGGAACCCCCTTCATAGACGACGGCCTGTTTGGGAATGAGTAGGGCGTCGGGACGTTCTTCCGTGGTGATGGAAGCGCGAACGAATAGGCCGGGGACGATAGCGGCATCGGGCTCGCGGACGCCGACGGTGACTTTGAAGGTGCCGCTGGCGGGATCGATGATGGGGCTGATCCGTTTGACCCAAGCGGCGTAGGTTGCGTCCGGTATAAATTCGGAGGTGATTTCGGCGGATTGATCGGCGCTGACGGAGGTGAGGTAACGGCCGGGAACGAAGACCTTGGCGACCATGTCCTTGAGGCTGACGAACGAGAATAGTTTGGTGCCGGTGGCGACGCGGGCACCGACTTGAACCTCACGCTCGGAGATCACCCCATCAAATGGCGCGACGACGGTAGCATATTCATAGCGGATATTCGCGCGATCGGCGCGGAGTTGAGCCTGACTGAGGGCGAAGCGGTCGTTCTCATAGTCTTGCTCGTTAACGAGGCCGCGGTTGAAGAGGCCTTCGGTGCGGGTGAAGTCGGTTTGCTCACGTTCGAGGGTGACCCGCGCTTCGTCAGCGTCGACCCGGAGTTCGCGGTCGTCGATTTTAAGGAGAGGGGTGCCGGCCTTCACAAAATCGCCTTCTTCGACGAGGAGCTGATCCACCTGGCCGTTGATCCGAGGGTAGATATCGACGACGGACTCGGTTTCGAGGGTGGAGTTGAAGGCGAGAGACGCTGAGATGGGGCCGCGGGTGACGGAGACAACTTGGACGGGAATGGGGTCAGCCTCGCGTCGATCGGCGGCACCGGGGCCGCGACCAGCACCACCGGCGCCTTTGGCTGCGGCGGACTCGGCCTTGGCTTCGGTTGATTTGGGTTCAGCCTTACTACAGCCGGTCTGGAAAAGCGGAAACGCTGCGATCAGGGCGACAGCGAACACTCGCGGCCAGTTAATTGTCGAGAAAAGGGAGGAAGACTTGGATGCAGACACGAAGAGGGGGAGTGAGCTCGAGTAGTGAAAGAAAAGAGGTTAAACGTTGGACAATTACACGGTCCCTAGAAAGAAATTACGGGTTAACCGGTAAAAAAAACGAGTGACAGGGGCGAATGGTCGGATTGCGTGGAGGGGAATGGCGAACGAATCGGAAAACCCAGAGACCTACGTGGCGGCCGTGCGCCTGTTGGGCGGCGGTGAATTCGGGAAAGTTAAACTGTTGTCGGGGTTCAAAAAAGGGATGCATTCGGTGCCGGATTCCGTGAATGCGGCGACGGAGGCGTTTCTAGGAAGGCTGTGTGCCGAGGAGTTGACGGATGAAAGTGAGGAGTGGTTTCAGCAGGCGCGGTCTGAATTGTCGTATAAACGAAAAGAAGTGACGCTCGATGTGACCGGGTCAGTGGCGGTGCTTTCGGCAGTGGATTTTGTTTTTGAAATAAACTACCGCCTAAACAACAGAGATCCAGGAGTTTATGTTAAATCGACGGTGTTACATCAACTCAAGCCGGAGCGCTTGGGCGACGAGCGATTCGAGACCATGTTTGCCGGACAATTTAATGAAATTATTTTCGACCTGATTAAAGGAGTGTCGGTTGAGGCGGTTATCGATGCGGTGGAGGAGCTGGATGGTGCGACCGGGTTGGCGATCGAATACCGCTCGGATTACGCCCGTTGCACGCTTACGGTTAAAGGGATCGAGGCGGAGGTGCACTGCGACGGCTCGTCGCTTAGTATGGAGTTTCCTCGGGCCGGGGGACCATCGGAGCTGGTAGAGGCGTTTGCAGCGGTGCGGCATGCGTTTGTGATCAGCAAGAACTCGGTGTTGGATGGATTGCTGGGGTGATGCCGCGTAAGGAGGCAACGGGCGCGAGACTTTAAGGGTAAACGGCTCGTAGCAGGAGAGTTGCCTGCTGGTGCATGGATCCCATCATTTCCGTACGAAGACCGTCCAAAAGACCCGGGATTTTACTTTGGTAAAAATCATGGTGGTGGTGACGTTAATTGGCATTTTGGCCAGCTTAGCATTACCTTCCTTCAGAAGCGCTGGGTCACGCACGAAGGCGTCGGCCTTCCAGAACGATGCGCGGGTATTTTCCGAAGGCTTTCTCCGTTACGCCCAAGAGAACGGCATCTTCCCTAAAAATCAGCGCAACCGTGATCGATTCCCGCCAAACATGGAGGGCTACATCAGTTCAGAAACGTGGCAGCGCACGACACCGCTGGGAGGACGTTATTCCTGGGATGATTTCCGGCGTAATAGACGGAGCGGCCATCATGGCGCGATCATGATCCTGAGATCGAATTTGAAGATGAGAGAATTACGCGCGATCGATGCGGCCATCGACGACGGGAATACGACCACCGGAGCCTTGCAGGTCCGAAACGGTGGGTCACGTATCTACTATATCTTGGAAAACTGAGGATACCCCAATGACTGCTCTTGAAATTTCCTATCAAGCCAACAACCTCAGTGAAGACTGTGGTCAGATTGCTGCCGATCAAAGCCACCCCGAAACGCCGATTATTTCCGCCGACTTGCTCGTGCGTTTGCGATCGTTCGAGGCCGTCCCGACCATCGATTTACTCGATGCCAAAGCTACCACAGTATTGAAAATAGAAGGCAACGGTGAGTTCACGGTGCGTAATGAAGCCGGCCAACTTTTCATGATCCAGTCGCCGGCTTCGGAAAATTCGCAGCTGATGCGCTCGCCTGAGGAGATCGTGCAATTTCTCGACGACGAATTTTCTCCGGAGGACGTTGTTGAGACCGAAAAAGTCGTGGTCAGGACTTCCAAGGCGCGGGCGATTCTCAATTCGCCGATCCTATTGGTGACGTTGGCATTGGTCTTTGATTTCCTATTATTCCGAGCGATTCAGCCCGAGGGTCCGGAGGGAGTCACCTTGGTGAGCGATTCGGCGCGAGTGGCTACATTTACTGAACAATTTGCGGGCCGGTATGGTGCGGTGGAAGAAGACGGTGATGTCTTATACTTGATTGAAGCCGATCGCTTTAAAGTCTTCGAAGTCACCGATGAAGGACTCGATCCGGAGCCGTTCATGGACGAAGCTATTTTATTTGGTCAACGCGATGGTTTGGTGGTGTTGGTGCTGGGTAATGGCGCCGTGATCGAACGCAGTGCGACGGGCGATCTTGTCTTTGGCGACGAGACTTATCCCCGCTTGCCGTAACCGTCGCGAAGCGGGTAGCCCCGAGGTCAGGACTGAGCTGCTACACCTGACGCCGGCGCCGGCGCATCGCAGCGCTCGTTAGGGCAATCACCCCGAAAAGGCTGACGGCTTGGGCGGGTTCGGGCATGGACGAAAGTGCGACCTTTGAACTCACACTCGTGCCCCAGATGTTAGTGGCAGTCATAACGAGTTCGTAGCCCTGGTCATAGTTTCCACTCAACCAGGACTCGGGCACAATAAAATGGGTTTTCCAGTCGGTCGTGCTGAACGGGCTCAATGACGACACGATGTGGAGTAGGGACGTTACCTGCGTGTCGAGATCATCGGTGGAAGTTGCATCGAAGCCGGTGCGTTGGTTGAGATCCAAAACATGAGAGGCGATTTCTGCCTGCGTCATGGTATTGCGGATTAGGGCGGAGACGGTGTTGAAGACGGGGTAGTCATCGTCGTTTATGGTGTAGTCGAAAGTGAGGTCGGTGGAGCCGATCGTGCCGGCGGATTGGCTTAAGGATTGGGTGTATCCGCTCGGAGCGAAAAGCAGCATGGGATTGAGGTGGGGATTAAAACCCCACTGGTTGCTGCCCGGATTATTGGTCTGATATTCAAGGGAATTATTGGTGCCGATGCGGACCTCAAAATGAAGATGGGTATTAGTGGTGGTTCCCGATTGTCCCATGACGCCAATTTGGGTTCCGCGGGAGATGGCGTCCCCCTTGGTATAGCCGGAAACGAGGTCGTCGGTGCTGGTTCCGTTGGCGGCGGTTTCGTCGTCCCACAAGTGGAGATACCAGGTGTAGAATTTCGTCACACTCTTGTCGTTGTAGGTCAGAGCACCTCCGCCCAGTTCGGAGATGTTGTGTTCCAGAATGACGATATTTCCGCCTGAAGAGGTCGTGCGATAATCATAAAAATATCCGTCCAGCGGGGCGACGATCGGGGAGCTCATGTCGGTGCCGTCGACATCAAATCCTCGGTGCTAATCGTAGTTGCCGCTTCCAGATTTGTTGCGCGGTCCAAACGAGGATTCGAAGTCATCAAGCGATCCGCTTGAAACCGGAAATTGTGCCGCGTGGCCCGAGCCGTGCAGGGTATTAAAAAACGAGACAATGTCATCGTAGTCCGCGCGGACGGAGTCGGCGATGAAAAGGTTAAAAAGCAGGAGGACTGAGCGGGAGTAGTTCACGGTAGTTGGCGGGATGAGGGTGGAAATCACTCTAGCAACAAATGGAAACGGTGGGTAGTGGCCGATCGGCCACCTTAGGTGGTAACCCGAAAAAACGGCCACCCGGGAAGGGTGGCCGTGAATCTGAAAGATGCTTTGAGCGGGTTGCTCAGCCGAGCATGTCGGCGACCATCTCGCGTTCGCCGACGAGTTCGGCGTTGGTTGCCGCGATCTTCTGCTGGGAGAAAGCGTCACTCAAATCGTAATCGGTGATGACCTCATACGCGCCAGGAGTGGTGGTGCGCACCGGCATGCCGGCCCAGATGTTGGGATCGAAACCGTAGCGGCCTTCGCTCTTCACCGCGACGGAGTGGATGGCACCGGGAGTCATCAAGTCGTGCACGTGATCGACCAACGCATTGGCGGCGGATGCCGCCGATGAGAGGCCGCGGGCCGCGATGATGGCGGCGCCACGCTTACCGACGGTGGAGCAAAAATCACCCTCGAGGTAGGCTTGATCGTTGATGACTTCGGCGGCGGGCTTGCCGTCGATGGAAGCATGCGCAAAGGCCGGATACATCGAAGGACTGTGGTTGCCGTAGATGAAGATGTCTTTCACGGCGGTGAGGTCGACTCCGGCCTTCTTGGCGAGTTGAGCTTGGGCGCGGTTTTGGTCGAGACGGACCATGGCGGTGAAGCGATCGGCGGTGAGGCGTTTGGCCTTCGAAGCGGCGATCATGACGTTGGTGTTGGCGGGATTGCCGACCACCGCAATACGAGCGTCTTCGGCGGCAACACGGTCGATGATCTCGCCTTGAGCGGTGAAGATCACGCCGTTGCCCTTAAGCAAGTCGGCGCGCTCCATGCCGGGGCCCCTTGGTCTCGCGCCAACGAGGAGCGACCAGCTGGCGTCCTTGAAGCCGGTCTCTCCATTGTCGGTGAGAACAATATCTTTGAGCAGCGGAAACGCGCAGTCGTCGAGTTCCATGGCCACGCCCTCGAGCGCTTTCATGGCCTTTTCGACCGGGATCTCGATAAGTTGGAGAATGACCGGTTGGTCCGGGCCAAACATGTGGCCGGAGGCGATACGGAATAGGAGGGAGTAGCCGATTTGACCGGCTGCACCTGTGACTGCGACACGAATAGGAGCTTTCATATGCTTTAGGAACGAAAGCGTTACTTAACCACATCTAGGTCGCCTACGACACGCACGAATTGCGGTTTTTGCCGCGATTCGTGAGAAATTATGGCTTGAGGCCCCCAGCCAAGGCTCAGTGCCGCTGAAGTAGGACGGCCCAATCTTGATCGGGGTCGGACGGCGCCTCGCCTAAATCCACCAAAAATCCACCGTTCGCCCGGGGAATGGAGCCGGGTTGCAGGTCGCCTCCCTTACGCGGGTCGAACCAATGAACATCGTATGAACCCTTGGCGTCGGACAGGTCGAGTTGAGCCGAACCGCCTTCACGGAGATAGATGAGGTAGGTGTCGTTGGCCTGGGCGAAAACGTAATATTCTTCGCCTGCGACTAGGTCGTTGGCCGCGGTCATATCTTGGAAAGGAATGTGCTCGTTGAAGAAATCGAGGGCGATTTTGTTTTGGCGCCACATGTTGGCTCGGACCCGGAGATCTTCGCTGCTGAGATCACTGGTGGGAGCATTGTTTTGCCACCCGGCATACCACTCGACGCCGGCACCTCCAGCCATGAAGACGCCCCAAAGGACATCTTTGCGAGGACCGTCACGGGTGGGGTCGTCAGAATCGGGACGCAGTCCGAACTCCCAACCGAGCGGCTCCGACATACTGACCAGCCACGGTCGGCCCGCCGCGACCGACATTTCGAGATGTTCAATGATGTGCTGGTTGTAGTGATCGTGGCGTTGCAGAGCGGGCCCCTCAACGGCGTTGAAACCCGCGAGTTGCGGATAGATCTCCACCATCTCGATTTCGTGAATTGTGATGGGATGGTCGTAGGGATCGAGCTCCCGGATATAGCTGGCGAAGGCTTTTTGCTGGGCGGTGGTGATGCCGATGCCGACCTCGCCGCCTTTTTCGTCGGTCCAGCCGGTCTCTTCGCCGAGGTCCTAAGTCAGAGCAAGGTGATGGCCGAAGCGGGCGATGAGTTCGCGGTAGTAAAGTTTGCGGGTGTCGGCGAAGGGCGCGCCGCCGTCTTCGATTTCAAAGAGACTTTCATTTTCGGTTTCGGTCACCAAGAGGTGAATGTGAACACCGTTGTTTTGGAGATGGGTGAAGACCAGTTCCCATTGGTCGAGTTTGCTGACGTCGAAGGTGTTTCGAGTCTGAGGATCGGCCCACGGCCAAACATCGTTTCCATCTCCAGCATAGGTGAAGGGCATGAGGTAGATAGAATTGAGCCCTTGGTCGGCGATGTAGTTCGCTGCGCCGATGATGCCCCTACCGTCGTCGCCGTCCTCATCGGTCCAACTCGGATCCCCTTGGCGCCAGTCGCCCCGGTGAGGGCCGTAGTGGTGGAGCTGATCGCTGCCAAGCGAGGGGAACTCCGGAGTTGGAGCGAAATCGTAAGTGCCATCGAAGCCATCGAAGGCGAGGAAGTTTTCAGGGCTGCCGGCGCCGCCCATCAGAAAATAACGTCCAGAGCCGGCGAACTGCATGTGGTGTTTACCGACATACTCAAGGCGGCCGTGACCGCGAAAGTCGGATTCGTCGGGAGATACGAGGGAAGGGTTTACGGTGAAGGAATCCGAGGCAGCTTTGAGGTGCGCGGGTTTTCCGGCCGAAGGGTTGATCGCAACCTTAGGTCCGGTGAAGAACTTGGCCTCATAGTGCCATTTTCCGGGGCGATCGGGAGTAAACCTAACGCGCCACTTGTTGCCGGAAGTGGCGTGCGTGGAGCCGGCGGTGCCGTCGCCGGCGAAGAAGCCGGGCACTTCGTAGTGGTGGTCACCTTGGCTGAAGGTGACGGTGAGTCGGTGGTCCCAGAACGTTGCAGGATTGTTTTCGAGACCTTCCGGACCCTCGAAGGTGATGGCGAGGGTGTGCCAAACTGCGGTTTTACCGGTGATCTTGCCGGCCGATACCGGCAGGGTGATTCCGAGGAGGAGAAGTAAGAAAGCAGATCGACGCAGGAGCGCCTGAGGTAAGCGGTGGGGGAACGACATGGGGATCAGCGATCACCATGCCCTGAATCTGCGCGGAGTAAATCCCCGGACTTGTGCTAACGTTAAACGTCGGATCGGGCGAACCGTGGAGCGAGTGCCTGATAGGTGTCGCGCACAAGTTTTTCGGTCGTTGTCCAATCGATACAGCCGTCGGTGATGGAAACGCCGTATTTCAGGTCGGGCTTAGGTTGGGGAAAGGATTGACTGCCGGCTTCGAGGTTACTTTCAACCATCGCGCCGATGATCGAGTCGTTGCCCGCGGCTACTTGCTGTAGGACTTCCCCCATGACTTCGGGTTGGCGCTCGGGTTGTTTGGCCGAGTTGGCGTGAGAGCAGTCAATCAGCACAGAAGGCTGGAGACTGGCTTTTTCGAGAGCGGCGCTGGTCGCAGTCACATCGTCTGGCGAGTAGTTGGGACCGCCCGATCCACCTCGTAGCACGATATGGCAATTGGGGTTACCGGCGGTGGCCACGGCAGAGGCGCGGCCCTCTACGCTAACCCCGAGAAAAGTCTGAGGCTGGGCGGCGGCTTTGATGGCGTTGACGGCGGAACCGAGGGTGCCATCCGTGCCGTTCTTAAATCCGAGTGGCATGGATAAACCGGAAGCCATTTGGCGGTGAGTTTGGGATTCGGTGGTTCGAGCGCCGATCGCGGACCAACTGATTAGATCGGAAATGTATTGGGGGGTGATCGGGTCGAGTAGTTCGGTGGCGGTGGGTAATCCGAGGTCCAGAACTTCGCGGAGAAACTTTCGGGCCGTGCGCAGTCCGGTGGCGATATCGTTGGTGCCGTCAAGGTGGGGGTCCATGATGAGACCTTTCCAACCCACGGTGGTGCGTGGTTTCTCAAAATAGACCCGCATGACGACCATGATGCGGTCGGATACCTCAGCTGCGAGCGCGGCGAGGCGGCGGGCATATTCGCGTCCCGCGTCCAGGTCATGGATGGAGCACGGTCCTATGATGAGGAGGAAGCGCTTATCCTCCGTGAAGATGACCCGGTGGATATCTTCGCGTGAGCGCGTGATGAATTCCGCTTGGGCGGGGGATTTGGGCAACTCCTCAAATAGCTGTACAGGGGAGGGCAGTTCGTGAGTAGTGAGGACGTTAATGTCGGACGTGCGTTGCATGAGCCGACCACGTTGAAGGAATTGGGTTGCGCGGGGCAAGGCTCAGACCGATGAATCGCGAGGTGGGATGATTTCGGAGCTTGGCGAACCGAGTGATTAGGGCAAAAAGTTGGCCGGCCACCTACCCCTAAGTGACCGGCCATTTGCTTTCTTAGTTACCCCAAAACTACCGCTAGGCGGTAGAAGATGTAAATCTATGTTGCTATCAAAGCCGTTCTGGAGATTTTCGTCAACATAAGTTATCAAAAACATTCACAAAATATCATAAGTGACTGAAAATAATAAATATAAAAAAGGACATAGTTTTGCAATAGTAACCTGTTTTCGTGATTCCGATCCGAAATCTGTGATTTCAGCCTCGGGGGAGGACGCGTGGGAATTTCTCCAGGGGCAGATCACGCAGGACATTTCTGGAATGCAGGTTGGAGAGGCCCGCTATGGGTTTTTACTCACGCAAAAGGGGCGTGTGCTCGGTGATGTGGTGGTAATCTTCGAATCGGTGGAGCAACTGAAGTTGGCGAGTTGGAGTCTTTCCCCGGATATACTGACGGATCGACTGGAGTCCTATATCATCGCGGATGATGTCGAACTGGCTGATGAGACCCCTCAATGGAAGGGCTGGCAGGCGGCGGGAAGCGATGTCGTCTCCTGGTTGGGGCAATACCGGATCACTTCCGGCGCTGAGTTCATGGGATGGGCCGAGGCGAATGCGTTACCCCCGGGGAGTATTAGACTATTGGCGTCGACTGAACCGGCCTGGCCGGACGGCTGGCAATCTATCGGCGATCTCGGGTTTGAGGTGGCCCGAGTCTCGGCCGGAATTCCGCAGGTGCCGGAAGATCTTGGGGCGGGAGATTTTCCTCAAGAAACGGGACAGGAGAAAGTAGGAGTTTCGTTCACTAAGGGATGTTATTTGGGCCAAGAGGTCATGGCTCGATTGGCGACGACTGGTCGAGTGCGGCGACAGTTACGGCAGGTCCAGGGGACGGGCTGCCCACCGTCGGAATCTGGTTCACCGCTTGATCAAAATGGAAAAAAGGTGGGAGAGCTGCGCTCGACCGTCGAAACCGATGCGGGGCGCTGGATCGGTTTGGCGATGATAAATCTCGCTCATTTTGGGGCGAGTGATCCGGTGAGTTTGCCCGGTGGAGCGATTGTCGAAGTGCTGGAGAGCGCCTAGTTTAGTGGCGATACGCCATCTCGGGTAGGGTGCTTTTTTCGACCTCTTCCAAAGTAGTCCATCCGGCAAGAGCTTTCTTCAGGGCATCGTAGCGCATGGGGCTGTAGCCACTCCGTTGGGCTTCCTGAACGAGTTTTGCCGGTGAAGCGCGCGTGATGATGAGGTCCCGCATTTCCTCGGAAACCTCGAGATACTCGTGAACTCCGCAGCGGCCGACGAACCCGGAGCCAAAGCATCGCGGGCAACCTTTTCCGCGATAGAGTAAAATGTCGGTGGGGTCGGGGTCCTTGAAGTAGGGTTCTAGGTCTGCCCGCGAAGGAGAATAGGTTTCCTTACAAGCGGAACAGATACGACGGACCAAACGTTGAGAAAGAATACCGATAACAGTGGGTACCACCATGTGCGCGGCCACTCCGAGTTCGAGCAGACGGGTGATGGCCTGGATCGAGTCGTTGGTGTGCAGGGAACTGAGCACCAAGTGACCCGTCAGGGCGGCCTCGGTCGCGATGGTGGCGGTTTCCCCGTCACGAATTTCTCCCACCAAAACCACATCCGGATCTTGGCGGAGCACGCCTCGCAGCAAACGCTCAAACGTTAGCCCGATGCCGTGGTTGACCTGATGCTGGGTGATCGAAGGGAGGCGAATCTCCACGGGGTCTTCCAAGGTGGTGATATTGATGTCGGGCTCGTTGATCTCAGCCAAACAGGAATACAGCGTGGTGGTTTTGCCGCTACCGGTCGGGCCACAGCAGAAAATAATCCCATTGGGTCGGGCGATGCCCCGCTTTACCGCGTGGCGGATGGTGTTGGAGAATCCGACCGTAGATAACGTGGGTGACGATTGTTGCTCCGGTGCCCCGAGTAGTCGCAAGACCGCCTTTTGCCCGCAGATGGAGGGCATAGTGGAAACCCGGAGGGCGAGACGTTTACCGCCGAACTGGATTTCGAACGCGCCGTCCTGCGGAATGCGGGACTGAGAGATGTCCAGATCACTGAGCACTTTAATCCGCACGACCATCGCGTTGTAGACGAGGCGGGGTAAGGAGATGATCTGAGTTAAGCGGCCGCCGATGCGCATCCGCACGCGGCCTTCAGAAACATCGATTTCAAAATGGATATCGGATGCTTTGCGGCCGAAAGCGGTAAACAGGATACTGGTGAAGAGCTCGTTGAATGATTCTCCCTGCAGCAGGGCATCGGCATCGGATTCGATTTCGCGGCCACCTTCGAGGGTTGGCAGGTTATCACAGGCTTTCTGGAGCGAGGCAGCGAGGGTTTGCTAGTTGGTAAAGTGTAGATCGATGACGGCGGTGATGTCATCGGGGTGAGCAAATACCGGGCTGATTTCGCGCCCTAGAATCTTTCGAAACGAAGCGATCAATCGCTTGTTATCGGGCGTGGCCATCCCGACCGTGGCGGTATCATCGAGAGTGTGGAGGACGATGGCTTGAGCAATCGAGGCTACCTTGCGGGGGAGTTGAAATCCTTCGCCGTCGGGGATCTGCACCTCGAATGGATTGACGTATGCTTTCCCGATACCGTCGCCCCAGAGTTGGCAAAGGCGGGAATGAGGGAGGAGATGGCGTTTCGAGATTTCCCTGATGATGGACAGGTGATCGTCGAAATGGGCGTGTCCCAGTTTGTCGAGTAACTGAAGCTGGTCGGGCAGGGCCTGCTTCAATGTATCCGGCGAAGGCAGTCATGTGGCTTCGGGCTTGGGCTTAGCTTTGGCCGCGCGCCGGCGTTTAAATCGTTTGCTGATATCGGTCTGGTTGAGCAGTCGATGCGTGCCGGAGTCCGGGGTGAAGTCCCGTTTAATTTCCTCCTGCATGGCGGCTAGATCGTAGCGGACGACCATATCCGCCATCGATGTGCTTTTGGTGGGGGGAGGAGATTCACTCATGACTGGGTGACATTTGCGAGATCCGGAAAGTTCTCCGCGATGAGTTCACCAAGTTGTTGAGAGAGCTCGTTTGCGGGCACGTCTTTGCGGAGTAAGAAATCGGCACCGTCGACCACACATTGTTCAACGATATATTCGTCTGCCGTGGAAGTGAGCATGAAGATAGGCACCTCATCGGAGGTTTTGCGCAGGTCCCTAAGCGTCGCGAGTCCGTTCTTGTTTGGCATGTTGATGTCTAAGATCACCATGTCGGGCTTGGTCGCTTCAAATTGGGTGACGGCTTCAAACCCATCGGCCGCCTGAACGATGTTACTCACTCCTGATTTGCCGATGACTTGGGAAATGAATCGACGGAAGTAGAGTTCATCATCCACCAGTAAGGCGGTGAAGTTGGAGGAATCGGTGGACATGGTCAGAGGTGAAGCGTGGTCTTCGAATAAAGAGGAATGCTTGGGAGCTTCGAATTTGTGGTTACAACATCATCGAGCAGGAAGCACGGATGCTGGGTTGGGATTTTTTCAAGTCCACTTGTCGATTTTAGATATTCCTATTTGGCATAGGGTGAACAACCTAGGCGAGATTGGTGGTGCAATTTGAGGTGTTCGCCAACCAAACGCTTCAGGTCCGGAAACGATCATTAGATTTTACTACGAGTTCATTTCGATTCACGTATGAGCAAGATGTCGGAATTGGAACAAGTTAAACGTCTCTGTCGTTCTTTAGGAGCGGATGATACCCAAGCTCAACGTATGGCTGAGCAGTTGATGAAACGAGCTGATCAGATTGCGAGCGAACGCGACTGTAGTCGGGTGGAGGCGATGCAGTATCTCTTGAGCCTCACGATGAAAGGTGCGCAAGGGGAAGCGCCGCCGGGGTTTGAGGGTGGAACGGCTCCGGGGACCAGCGGTGAGACTCCATGAAGGCAATGCTTTGACCGGGTTCTTTCGATTCAGCTCACTCGATCTTCACTTATGTTAGAACGTATCACCCAACTTTTCCGCGATAGTTACGGATGTGACCCGGCATTCGTGACCCGAGCACCGGGTCGCGTTGAGTTTATTGGCAACCACACCGATTATAATGGCGGCACGGTTTTGGGCGCGGCGGTTGATCGCGGACTGTGGGTGGCAATTGCTCCACGCAAAGATGGACGGCGACGTTGGCGGTCTGGTGGGGAGGCGCCGATCATCGAGACGGGCAGTGCTTTGGCTAAAATGGAAGGGTCGTCCTCGTGGACAAATTATCCGCAGGGAGTGATCTCAGCGCTGGGTGACTTCGGCCTATCCGCGCCGGGCGGTTTTGACTATCTCGTGGATAGCGATCTTCCGGCGGGCGCGGGTCTGAGTAGCAGTGCGGCGATCGAGCTTTCATCGGCGTTAGCGTTTTTGTGCCTGACGGGTCAGGAGGTCGATAAAGAGACCCTGGTGAAAATTGGTCGTAAGGCGGAGAACGATTTTGTCGGCGTGCCGTGCGGTATCTTGGATCAAGGTTCCTCCGGTTTCGGGGAAGTGGATAAGTTGGTGTTCATCGATTGTCGGGGCCCCAAATTCTACACGGTGCCGATGCCACCGAATACTCATTTTTGGATTTTCAATACGCCTACGAAGCAT
>CAJXQX010000042.1 GCA_913058185.1 uncultured Verrucomicrobiota bacterium | reverse complement strand
AGATCAGCCTCGGTCTCGTGGGCTCGGAGATGTGTATAAGAGACAGGTAGTAGAGGATTTAGTCTTCAAAACTCTCGGTGTCCGAGGAAAACTGTGAGTTCAATGGCGCGACGAGAACCAGAGCCACCAGCGCAGTGATCCCCACGAGCGCGAAGTGGCGGAAAGGAGAAAGTTGGGGTTTCCCGAAGGCCAGCAGCACGATACCAATCCCCACGTTCAGCACGGCCATCGCCAGGATGCCATTATTGATGCCCAAAATGGGCACGAGAATAAATGTGGGCAGCAGGGCTCCAGCTATATTGCACACCGTATTGACCGCGTAGACTTTACCCACGTCCTCACCGGTCCGATCGAGATCGGTCACCAAAATCTTGCCGACGAGCGGGAAGGTCATGCCCACCAGAATCGTGGGGACCAGCATGAGGATGAAGGAAATCACAAACCGCGGGCCAACGGTCGTTGCCCAGTGAAGATCCATGGACTCGAACCACGAAAAAAAAGCCGGTCGAACTGATTATAATGTTCAGCAACGGCATCGCCGCGACGGCGGATAGACCGATACCAACCTGGACCCACGCGAAACATCGCAGGGGATCCTTCAGTCGATCGACAAAGAACCGAACGAGGTAACCCCCGATCGCAATACCAACCAAGACGGTCGTCAGAATTATGGTGAACGCGTAGGTGGAATTTCCGAGATAGAAGACCAGCGCCCGCGTCCAAAGCACCTGGTAGGCAAAGGAGGTCACCCCGGATAGGGCAATCCGCCGAGTAACAGCTGTTGCTGTCTCTTATTGAGGAGAAGCGGTCGTCCCTTTGTCTCCGCGCTCGTTTCCGTCGATTCGAGCGCGTTTGAATCAGTGGTCGTGGCCGTGCCCCTCTTGGCCACGAACCATGAGACAACCCCGACGCCGATATTCAGGGCGACGGCAAGATAGATCGAATTATGAATGCCTAGATTCCCAATCAGATAGAAGCCGGCGAACAGGGCGCCGCACACGGCTCCGAGGGTGTTGCTGACGCATAAACTGCCCAGCGAGCGTCCCATGTTCTCGAACCGCTTGATCATGAATCTGCTCAGGATGGGCAAGGTCGCGCCCATGAGCGTCGTGGGGACGAGTATCAGGAGAAATACGACAATGAACCGGCCGATACTGAAGAGCGTGAACGAGTAGCCGAAGGTCTGCGTCATCCAGACACTGAGCGGAGCGAGCTGATCCAGCAGGACGAGCGTGATCAAGGCGGTCAGTCCAATCCCGATCTCATAGACCGCGTATCGCTTAAGGGGATTTTCACTTTGATCGCCCTTTTTTTCGAGGTAGTAGCTGCCCAGAGCAAGACAGGTCATGAACGCTGCCAGGACCGTGCTCACAGCCAAGACAGTGGCGCCGAAGATGTGGGTCATCATCCGGGTCCAGACGACCTGGTAAATAAGGCCAGAAGCTCCTCAGAGGAAAAAGAGACAGAAAATCAGTCGATTCACGGTTACTGGTGGGGGTAATTTTTTGCTGCGCCGCACCCGGGGAAGTGTTTTTTAGCGGACCAATGGAGAATGCGTTTCCGATTTGAGTCACTCCCCGGAACGTAATTCCCGCGACGAAGCATTTTTACATTTTAAAATTGGAATCTGTTTCCATCCGGTGCGAACGAAGTCACGGCGATTTACGACCCAAAAGGTCATTCGCTGCGTCCCAAGAGCATACAGTCACCACCTTACCACCGATGAGAAGGAGGCTAAAACGTTTCAGTAAACCATCGAGCCGGGGGCAGCGATGTGGGTTGGCACTCGAGTAAATGCGTGTTCATTCACCCTTACCCTATGAAGCTTCCTTTCATTACCCTTCTCGCTGCTCTGCTCCTCGGTGTGCTCACCACAGGAGCGGCCAAACCCAATATTATAATCATCTACGCCGACGATGTGGGCTACGGTGACCTGAGTAGCTACGGCGCCGAGGCGATTGATACACCGAGCCTAGATAAGTTGGCGGCTAACGGAGTGCGTTTCACTGCGGCTTACGCCAGTGCGTCCACCTGCACGCCTTCCCGCTACTCTTTGCTCACCGGTGAGTATCCGTTCCGCAACGAGAAGGCGCAGATTCTTCCCGGCAATGCCCCGCTTATCATCGATCCTGCCAAACCGACGATTCCTTCCGTGCTCAAATCCGTCGGCTACGCCACCGCGCTAGTCGGCAAGTGGCATCTCGGACTCGGCTCGGCTACGGACCCCCTTGATTGGAACCATGAAATCACGCCCGGCCCCAAACAACTCGGTTTCGATTACTCGTTCCACATGGCTGCAACCGGTGATCGCGTCCCCACCGTATTTATCGAAAACGGATACATCGTCGGCCTCGATCCCAACGATCCTGTCAGCGTGAGCTACGAAGCTCAGGTCGGCGATAAAGTCACCGGCCTCTCCCACCCTCACTTACTTAAAAACCAAGCCGATGAACAACACGCCAAAACCATCGTCGATGGCACCAGCCGGATCGGCTGGATGGACGGCGGCGCAGATGCGCTTTGGACCGATGAGGAGATGCCAGACGAGTTCCTCGGCAAGGCCATCGATTTCATCACCGACAATCAGGAAAAGCCTTTCTTTATGTTCTATGCCATGCACGAGAACCACGTGCCTCGTATTCCTCACCCCCGTTTTCTCGGCTCCACCAGTCTAGGCGTTCGCGGGGATGCCGTAGTCCAAATGGATTGGGGCATCGGTCGCATCATGGAAACAATCGAAGAGCTCGGCCTAACCGAAAAAACTTTGATCATCTTCTCCAGCGATAACGGTCCCGTGCTCTTCGACGGCTACTATGACGGTGCTTGGGAAAAGAACGGTGACCACCAGCCAGCCGGTCCTTGGCAGGGCGGCAAATACAGTGTCTGGGAGGGCGGCACCCGTATGCCGACAATCGTGAGCTGGCCCGGCACCGTTCAACCCGGCCTCTCGGATGCCATCGTAAGCCAAGTCGACCTACTCGCTAGTCTCGCCTCCCTCACCGGAGCCACGGTTCCCACCGGTCGCGCCTCGGATAGTCAGAACCAAATCGAGGCATTCCTCGGTCGCGACAATAACGGTCGCGAACATGTCGTCCAACAAGGCGTCGGCGCAAAATCCATCCGCGCCGGAGATTGGAAATATCACCAACCAGGACGGGTCCGGGACCGCCTCCGTATCGGCACCAATCACTTCGAACCGATTCCCGAAACCGGCGCCCTCTTTTATCTCCCCGAGGACCCCAAAGAGCGCACCAATCTCGCGACCCGCTATCCCGCCAAAACGGCAGAACTCAAAGCACTGCTCGACGCCGAGCTCAAGTAAGATTCACCCAAAGGTAGGGATGGACCGACCTATTCAAAAATCTTTTAGGACCTTCAGAGTAGCACCGGAGACGATGCCTTTAATCTTCGCGCGAAACTCATCCATGTGAGGAGCTGCGAGGTGTGCCCGCAGGCACCTTCGTCGTCCCATTCCTCCACCATGGTGAAGACACCGGAGTCCATTTCTTGAGCGGACAAGTCCATCGGACAGTCCACGGCCGGGAGGTATTTGTGACAGCCCTTTTCAGCCAGCACCAGTGGCACGACCCATTCGAGAACCTCGCGCAGTTCGTCACTCTTGGTCTGGTCGTAGGCAATGGAGGCAATTACTTGAATCATATTTAAGGGGATTAATCAAAATCGGTAGAGACGTCGAACCCGCGCAGGGGCAACGACACGTTGCGGGTTAAGTCTTGAGCTAAAGGCTAGAGCAGATCCGCCGCGAGTTCCGCGAGCTCAGAGCGCTCTCCTTTGCTCAGTTTTACGTGAGCTGAGACAGCGTGATTCTTCATGCGATTGTGGCAATAGACCAAACCGTTACTGCGGGAATCGACGTAAGGATTATCGATCTGCGCAGGGTCACCGATCAGGACGATTTTTGAGCCTTCCGAAATACGGGTAATCACTGTCTTCACCTCGTGCGGCGTCAATTGCTGGGCTTCATCCAAAATGAAGAACCGTCGCGCGATTGAGCGGCCGCGAATGAAGCAGAGCGCCTCAATCTCCACCACCCCGCTATTAATCAGACGGTCATAGGGTTTACCGGGCCCTCCCGAGTGCGAACTTGGCTCAAACGCCGGCGCATCGTTCAGTTTACGCCTCTTCTGCTTCGCTACTTTTTTGGCCGCGAACTGAGGATCTTTGGGGGGCTTGGAAGGCATCAACACCTCGAGCGCATCGTAATAGGGCTGCAACCAGGGCTGCATCTTCTCCTCCAATGTGCCGGGAAGAAATCCAATATCCTTGCCGAGAGCAATCACCGGACGGGAAATCGAAACCCCATCGTAAGGCCCACTTGGGTCCATCACTTGAGAGATGGCGCACACGGTAGAGATGAGCGTCTTGCCCGTGCCTGCTTTGCCGAAACACGTGATCAACGAGATCGAGTCGTCGAGCAGCGCATCCATGAAAAACTGCTGTTCGAGATTGCGCGCGCGGATCGGTATGCCGCCGGGAGCCTTGACCGAGTCCGGGATCCGCAAGCGCCGCACCACGCCATTGCCCACGTAACGCGCGGGCATGGTCTTATCTTCATCCGAACGGAGCAGCACGTATTCGTTGAGCACAAAGTCCGGCTGACCTTCCACCGTCTCGCCAACCTCGAGATTTCCTTCCGAACAAAAACGCTGTAATTCGTAAAGCGAAATGGGGAATTCCCGATAGCCATCCTCTTCGTCGGACTGCTCGGGAACTTTGTCATTAAGGTAATCCTCCGACTCCAAACCCACCGCCCGCGCTTTGAGCTGCACATTGACGTCCTTGGTTACCAAAATCGTCGGCGGATCTGACTGTTCCTGCACGAAGAGCGCACACGCGATGATACGGTTGTCCTTCTTCTTCGGATCATTGAGCACTGCGGTGAGCCGCTGCATGGCCGGAGAGGACATATTATTCTCCGCGAAGTAACGGTTGATAATGACCGACAATGTTCCGCCGGTGGAAAGGCGCACGCCCTCGAGCAACGAATGTGAATCCGGCAACAGCTCCTGCAGAATCCGATGGACTCGGCGGGCGTTACGACCGCGCTCGGTTGACTGCTCGGACTTGATCGCATCCAGTTCCTCCAGCACCTCAACCGGGATGGCTAGATGGTGCTCTTGGAATTTGAAAATCGAGTGCGGATCGTGAAGTAAGACGTTGGTGTCCAAGACGAAGGTCTTGATCGCCTTCTTCGTCTTCTTACCGCGAGATTTTTTAGGTGCCGTAGCTCCGGTGAGGGTTCCCATTACTTGGGGATAACATGTGAGCAATTCCCCAATATTGTAAACAAACGAATACCGTTTTGGGGACATTTTATGCCGTGATCTGCCCTCCAAACCACCCAATCAGCCCGGCCAGGGTTTCTTTTTCTTCTTCGGCGGCAGCGGCGCCCAAAGTCGCAGCCAATAATCAGCCAAATTCCGCATGCTCGTGGGACGATCATTATCACTGGCAGCCATTTCTCTGAACGAAGGAACCACTTCGGACCGTTCCTTGAAATACGCCCATAATTCCTCCGCCAATCCCGTCGCCGCCGTGTGGCGGTCTCGCGATTCCTTGGCGAAGCGCTTCACCTTGTCCTGCCAAAACCGCAGCTCCTCCGGATTCTCATCCACGTAGTCACCCATCATTTGTTCGCTGCGATTTAAGCTCATGTAAAACGGATCGTGCGCATCTCTGACCGACCAGTTCAAACGCAAACCCGCTTCAGCTGGAGTGATTGCAATCGGACCGCCGTCCGTCAGGCTCCGCAGCACTATGTTGAATAAACTAAAGGACCAACTGCCCGCCATCATCGTCACCCTGATTCTGATCGGTGGCGTGGGCTACTGGCTCCACACTCAAACCGTCAGTCAGATGGCCACCACCCAGCAAGAGGAGCTCTCCTCCCTCCGATCCGAGACCAACTCCCAGTTCCGGGCCGCGACCCAAGCCACTCAAGCGCAAATCACCGCCCTCAACCAACTGCTCCAAGACGCCATCGCACAGCGCTCATCGAATCTATTCATGAACGACCAAGAAGTTGAGGACGCCAATACCGCGCGTATGGATCAACTCGCCGATACCATCGCCGCCAAAATGCAGCCGTTTAACGAATTACCCCAGTCCGTCGAGGATGCCGCCCGCCAGGAAAATGCCCAAATCGACAAAGTCTCCGACCGTCTCGCCCAGCGGATCGAGCCACTCCTCGAAAACCTCAGTTCCGACTCCGTGCGCACCCGCGCCGCCGTCCAAGAGATCTCGGCCGTCATCAACGATCAACTCTCCGTGGTATTGACTTCGGAGCTCGCCAAGAGTGAGACGTTGAATCGCCAACTGCGCACCTCTCAGGCCATTTCCCGCGACTCCATGATTCTCGCACAAGAGGTGTCCGCACTTTACGTGAGCTCTTTCGAAAACTCCGGCATCTTAACCCGTATTCTCACCCTCCCCGCCAACGTCCTAAAGGATGCCAGCAAAGGCAGCGTAATCACCTCGGCCGAGCGCAAGAAGCTTGAAGAGAAATTGGCCAACCGAATCACGGACCTTCAATCCCGCCTCGACGAGCTCAACGCACTCCTGCCGGAGCCTGTCTCCGAGTAAGTTTACTTACCTCGCTCAAATTTGGCTGGATTCGGTGAGACTTCATTGCGCCGACCGTGACCTCACATTCTTTTCGTCCCATGCGAATTAGTTCCCCCCTCCCCTTCATCCTCGGTCTCCTCGCCCTGCCGTTCATAATGGGATGCGGCTCCCGCGAAGCCGCCATCGATAGCGGCACCCGCGACGGTGTCCTCCATTTCGGAAACCTCGTCGAGCCCTCCGACCTGGACCCGCACGTCATCAACAGCCTGCAGGACTTTAATATCGTGCTCTCGCTCTTCGAGGGTCTCGCGAGCTACGATCCCGTCGATGCCACCCCCATCCCCGGAGTTGCAACGCATTGGGAAGCTTCCGAGGACATCAAGACTTGGACGTTCCATCTTCGATCCAATGCCAAGTGGTCCAACGGCGACCCCGTGACCGCCCATGATTTTGCCTACGCTTATCAACGCATGCTGTCGCCCAAGATGGCCTCCGAATACGCGTATATGTTGTTCTGCATCGAAGGCGCCGAGGATTTCATCGCCGGCAAGACCGAAGACTTCTCCACCGTAGGTGTCACGGTCGTCGACGACCACACCCTGCAAATTAAACTCGCCTACCCCGTGCCCTACCTGCCCGGACTCGCCGCCCACAGCTCCTGGTATCCCGTGCATCAGGCGACCATCGAAGCTCACGGTGCCATGGATCAGCGTGGGTCCCGCTGGACTCGCCCCGGCAACCTCGTCGGTAACGGCATGTTCGTGCTCAACGAATGGAAACCCAACCAAGTCATCAGCGTCACCAAGTCACCGACCTACTGGGACGCCGCCGAAGTCGGCTTAAACGAAATCCGCTTCTACCCTATCGAAAGCACTTCCAGCGAAGAGGCCGCCTTCCGTTCCGGACAACTCCATGTGACCACCGGCGTTCCGATCGATAAGCTAGCCGTTTATAACAATGACCCTGCGCTGAATAAATTCATCAGCCAAAACACGATTCTCGCGACTTACTATTACCGGTTCAACATTCGGAAAGCACCGCTCAATGACGTCCGAGTGCGCCGCGCCCTCTCTCTCGCCATCAACCGGGAGCAGCTCGTCGACAAGGTCACTCTCGGCGGTCAAATCCCCGCTCGCGGTCTCACCCCTCCCGACACCGCGGGATACACCGCGGGTGATATGCTACACGGCGACTTTGCCGAAGCACGCCGTCTGCTGGCTGAAGCCGGATTCCCCGGAGGTGAAGGCTTCCCTGAACTCGAGATCTTATTCAATACGTCCGATGGCCATCGTCGAATTGCCGAAGCCATCCAGCAAATGTGGCGCGAAAATCTCGGTATCAACATCGGCCTCTACAACCAAGAATCCAAAGTCCAATCTAACTCCATGCGGGACGGCGACTATACCATCGCCCGCATGGCCTGGGTGGGTGACTACATCGATGCCTCGACATTCCTCGACCTCATGCTGTCCGACAGCGGCAACAACCAAACCGGTTGGGCTAACGATGACTACGGTCGCCTCGTCAATGAAGCCCGCTACGCCATCGATCCCCAGGCGCGTTTCGATCTCTACCGCGAAGCCGAACAGATCCTCATGGATGAGTCCCCCATCGCCCCCATTTACTTTTACGTAAACTCGAGATTGAAGCAGCCGGAAGTCAAAGGCTGGCATGGCAACCTCATCGACATCCATAACTACAAGAGTGTGCGACTCGAAGCCGAATAGCGTTCTCCCCATCACCCGAGCCGCCGCCCGACGCTTCGCCTTAAGCGCCACCGGCTTGGTGGAACCCACCGCCACGATAACCGAGGTGCTCGTCCACCTCGGCTTCGTGCAGATCGACCCCCTCAACGTATGTGGGCGGATGCACGAACATATTCTTCGCAACCGCGTCATCGACTACGCCGAAAGTGATCTGCACGAACACCTCTACGGCGTGCGTGACGACGATCCCCTCGATCAGCCGACCCTACCGGCCGAGAAACGCACCGCCTTCGAACACTTCCATCCCGGTCGTGGGGTGCTCGCCGTTTTTCCCATCAGCGATTGGCCTTATTTTCACTCAAAAATTGCCCATCGGGCCCGCACTCCCGGCAGTTGGATGGGCAAACTAACGGCTCCCGAAAAACGCCTAGCCAATCGTATCATCGCCGAAGTCACCGCACGCGGGAGCCTCGGATCCGAACACATCGCCGACGATTCTCGCGCCTCCAATGGCTGGAACAATTCGCGACTAGTCAAAGTGGTGATGGATAAATTGCTCGGTCACGGTCGTCTCCTGATCTCGCGGCGAATCAAAGGCCGTCGCATCTACGACCTGCCGGAACGCATCGTCCCCGCCGCCATTCTCAATGCGCCCAAACCCACCGCCAAAGCCATCGATCAATGGGTCGCGCGTCTCAAGCTGAAGCAACACCGGCTCGTGCCCCTCAAGCGCACAGAGCTCGACGAAGTTCAACCGGTGGCCATCGACGACGGTAAACCCGTTTATTGTCTTCGCTCCGATTTGCCCCTCCTGGAGGCCGCCTCCGCCGGTCAGATCGATCCGCCGAACGAGGTCCGCTTACTCGCCCCACTCGACCCGTTGATCATCGATCGTCCCTTGGTGAAACGGCTCTGGGACTACGAATACACGTGGGAAGTCTATACGCCTGCGGCCAAACGCCTGCGTGGTTACTACGCCCTACCATTGCTCGCCGGCGACAAACTCATCGGCCACGCCGATCTCAAGGCCGACCGCAAAACCGAAAAACTAAAGGTCGTCGGACGCCGTTGTCCGCGTCCTCATCGTCTCATGCCGTCGGTCAAGGACCTAGCAAAATTCCTAGGTCTCTCCTGACCGTCCCTATTCTCGCTCTCCCACTCATACTCGTTCTCATTCTCTCCGACCCAGCTGCCTCCCAGCTGCATCTCGACTGAGCCACTCCGCTGGTATAGCGCGAATCTCGAGAACGAGAACGAGAACGAGAACGAGAACGAGAACGAGAACGAGTATGAAGATAATCGAAGAGCTCTCCCATTCTCACCCCAATTCTTTCTCTCTATTCTTTATCTTTCTCTTTCTCTCCCCGCCCAACCTGTTCTGACTTTCTTCTCATGCAACTCCGTCCCCATCGCGAAGCCGCCTACGCCAACCTCACCGGTCGCGGATTGGAAATCGGGGCATTCCATGAACCCGCCGAACTACCAGCATCGGTTACCATCGAATACTTCGATGCCATGGATGCCAAACGGGCGGCCGAACTGTTTCCCGAAATCCCCGCCGACACGTTCGTAGCCGTGGATCACATCGGTGACATCGATCACGACGGACTGGCCCAGTTCGCCGATGCCATCTTCGATTTTGTGATCTGTAATCACGTCATCGAACACGTCGCCAACCCCATCAAACTGATCCGCGAACTCTTCCGTATCACCCGCCCGGGCGGCACCGTGATCCTCTCCGCTCCCGACAAGGATTATACCTACGACAAGACACGCCCGCTCACGACCTTCGAGCACCTTTGGAGAGACTTCGAAAACGACGTCACCGAAAACGACGACGAACACTACATGGATTTCTTCCGTGGCGCCGCCCCCCACGTCCTCGAATTCGATCCCGTTCATCTCCCCTACAATATTCAACGCGTCCGTGAACGCCGCGAACACGCCCACGTCTGGGACAGCAATTCCTTCCGCGCCTTCGTCACCGAAACACTCCGTAAACTGGAGACACCCGAAGACCGACGCACCGAACACCTCGGCGCCGCCAACGGCCTAGAATACTTCGGCGTCTGGCTAAAAGCCTGACCGCTTCACCCAAGACACTCCACCCTTACCCTAACTTTAACCAATATGGTTAAAGGAGTCGCCTATCTCAGCCCGAGGCACTTCCGACATTAACCCCATACTTTAACCATATTGATTAAAGTCCCGGTAGTGCCTTTCGAAGGGGGTTTATCGATAAATCGCTGGGAATTTGAGCTTACTGGATTGCGATGGGAGTGGGTTTGGACTGCGCTAGGGTTTCCTTGTCTGAACTTCTCGATACACTTCGCCTCACCTTTGGCTACGACCAGTTTCGTCCGCTCCAGCGCGAGATCATGGAGGCACATATGGCGGGTCGGGATACCTTCGCTTTGCTGCCCACGGGGGGCGGAAAGTCGCTCTGTTTCCAGCTTCCCGCTCTGGTCCAGGCGGACCGAGGTCTGACCGTCGTGGTTTCACCTTTGATCGCGCTGATGAAAGATCAGGTTGATCAACTTCAGGCCGCCGGCGTCGCAGCGACTTTTCTCAACTCTTCACTCTCATCGGCGGAGGCGCGTTCGCGCATGGCCGGGTTGCACCGTGGAGAGTTCCGTCTGCTCTACGTTGCACCTGAACGACTCATGCTGAAGGAGTGGCAACAGAATCTCACGGGCTGGAAAGTCGCCGCCCTCGCGATCGACGAAGCGCATTGTGTCTCCGAATGGGGGCACGATTTCCGGCCGGAGTTTCGCCAGATTGCCACGTTGCGGGACATTCTCCCCGAAGTACCGATCATGGCGCTGACCGCCACCGCGACGGAGCGCGTCCGCAAGGATATCGTAAAACACCTGCGCCTGAAGGAGCCGGAGATCTTTGTCGCTTCGTTTAATCGTCCCAATATTTCCTACAAGGTTCGACCTAAAGATGGTCCAGCTCGGCAGATCACGGATTTTGTGAAAAAGCGTCCGGAAGAGAGCGGTATCGTCTATTGCGCGACCCGGGCCACCACCGAACGCACGGCCGAAGCTCTCGTCGCGCGCGGTTTCTCCGCACTCCCCTATCACGCCGGCTTGCCCGCAGAAGTGCGCTCCGAAAATCAGGAACTCTTTTTGCGCGACGAGGTAAGTATCATCTGCGCGACCATCGCCTTCGGTATGGGTATCAACAAACCCAACGTGCGCTGGGTCATTCACCACGACCTGCCGAAAAATATCGAGAGCTACTATCAGGAAACGGGGCGTGCCGGTCGCGACGGTTTGCCCAGCGATTGTCTCCTATTGTTCAGCGCCGGTGACGCGGCCAAGCAGTCGCACTTCATCGACGACATCACCGACGAGCATGAACGTTCGGTCGCCCGCACCCAGCTCCGTCAAATGTTGCACTACGCAGAATCCGCCGGATGTCGCCGTGGTGAACTGCTGGCCTATTTCGCCGAAACTTACCCCGACGCCAACTGCGCCTCTTGCGATAACTGCATCGAGCCGCGCGACACCTATGACGGCACCATCCTCGCGCAGAAATTTTTATCCTGCGTCTACCGGGTGGCTCAGGCTTCCCGCTTCGGCACCGGAGCCAATCACATCGTCGAAATTCTCACCGGAGCGGACACCGAAAAGATCCGCCGCTGGGGCCACGATCAACTCTCCACCTACGGTATCGGCAAAGACCTCTCCCGCCCTCACTGGTTGGGCGTTTTTCGTGAACTGATGAGACTCGGATATCTTCGGCAGACGGAAGGCAAATACCCCACCATCGAAATGACTGAAGCTGGCGCGGATATCCTGCGAGCACGCACGCCGATCACGCTCACGAAATCCATGATCGTGACCAAAGCGGCCAAGGTGCGTATCCCGCGTAAGGGTGCGATTGAGTGCGACGAGATTCTCTTCGCCCGCCTCCGCGCCCTGCGCAAAGAACTCGCCGACGAACGTGGCGTGCCAGCCTATGTTGTCTTCGGCGACGCGACTCTACGGCAAATGGCTCGGGAATACCCCGCGACCCTCGAGGAAATGCACGATATTTTTGGTATGGGTGAAAAGAAGCGTGAGCAGTTTGGTGAAACCTTCGCCACCGAGATCGCCGAGCATCTGGAGGACAACGCCAAGATGGCGTTCAACTCCTAGCTCGCAATGAATCCGCAACCTGTCGGGCATAAAGCCCGCCCCACCAAAACCGACCGCACCCGACATGTGGGTCGGGCTTTATGGGCCAAGTGCCAAGTGATGCAGAACACTTTTAGGCTGAATAAATGTCAGCGAACGGTCTATTGCCGCAGGCCTATGCGCCTGCCGGCAGCACGGAAACTCACCGCAAAAGGGTGCGTTCGTCGCGTCGGTTTATGGTAGGCCGGTTTCGCCGAAACCGCCGACTGCGGTGGGAGAAATGTAACGGCGCGCTCGGCGAGCACGCCCTACCTCACAGGCCAGGCTAGCTCAATCTCATCTACAAGGCCCTCTGCGCATACTTCCCCAGCCTCAACGGTGCCCACCGTTCCTGCCATCACCTGTCACTCAGACTGTTCTGCTTCATCTGTCATCTGGCCCTTTATGCCCAACCGCCTAAAATGGCCACCAACTGCTCGAGGCCTTCTTACCGTCTTTGGTTGCGATCCGGGAATCATCGATGGCCTCGATCATGATTTCTTTGATCCCTCACACGGGTCCCATCCACTTCATCCAGTTCCTCTCCCTCCGCGTTTAATACCATCAAGGTGGGATACTGACTGATCCCATACTCCCGGCGGGCCCGTGAAACCTCCTGTTCGACGACCGGTGGTTGGGGCGTATTGCGCAGCCAATCACATTTGTAGAAGACGAACGACGAGGCAAAGATTCCCGCGAACTGCTGATCATGGGCAACTTCGGCCTCAAACGTCTGGCACGGCGGGCACCAATCGCTGCCGGTGAACAGAGCGAGAATGCGTTTATTTGACCTCGCTGCGGCCGATTTCGCATGAGCCAAATTCGTATACCAGTGAGCCTTCCCAGTTCGGGTCGCTGCTCGCTGCGGCACTGGCGCCTTCACCACCGGAGTGGATTTTGGCGGAGTCACCGCGGGTGCCGGTGATTTCGTGATGAGCGCATCGTCTGCACTGACTTTACCATCCGTCAGCACAATCTTGCCGGTTCCGTATGAAAGGATCTCCCGACTACCGATTCCGATGGTGCTGCGAGGCGGCCCTAACTCGGCCACCACCTCATTTTTACTGTCGCCAATTTCTACCGCTACTAATGCGGTCGTCATCAACGACAAAACGAAGAGCAGGCGAAGAACCATGGTCTGGAGCTAGATCGAAAACCCTCCTCCCGACAAGCCCAAGACCCTTCTAAAATTCGATCCCCGGTTGGGCCATAATCCCGTTATTGAATGGGTGTTTCAACTCTTGGATATCTGACACTAGGTCAGCAGCGGCAATAAGCGACTCTGGAGCATCTCTGCCCGTTACGATCATATGTAATTCCGGACGACGCGACTTTAGCGCCGCAACGACGCGATCCGTATCGAGATAATTCATGCTCAGCACGATGTTCATCTCATCAAGCATCACCAAACTCACTTCGGGGTCGGCCATGGCGGCTTCAGCTAACGCCCAGCCTTTTTCGCAAAGAGCGATGTCACCCGCCCGGTCCTGCGTATCCCAAGTAAAACCACCACCCACCGCATGCCAGGTAAGGTTATCACAACGGAGCACCTTTTCGGCCGTATCTGGCGTGGCTTTGATAAACTGAACCACCACGGCCTTGCGCCCGTAGGCCAGAGTGCGTGTCACCACCCCGAATCCAGCCGTGCTCTTCCCTTTGCCGTTTCCAGTATTCACGATCAGAATACCCCGACGTTCCTGCGCGGCATCGGTGCGGGCCTTCATCTCGGCTTTCACTTCCGCCATCTTTTTCTGGTGTTGGTCTTCGGTGGGATGAGCTGGGTCAGGAGTCGTCATGGTTTATCGGAAGCAATGAAGGATGGATGGTTTTGCAACCACCGCACGGTATCGAGGATGGAGGGGCCGTCGTGGATAAGGTTTCGTCCCGGTTCAATTCCACATTCAATCAACCGAAAATCCCAACGCTGAGACCATCCTCGCTCGGCCATCCAGTCGGTCACATTTAGGGGATGATCGTCCGCTTCGTGAAACAGTAGAACGACATCTGGGCGGATTCGCTCCACCTCCGCCACATCGAGCTTAGGGTAGCCCTCGGCCAAATGGCTGAATATGTTGTGACCTCCGGCGAGTCGCACGATATCGTGCACAAAGGTTAACCCTCCAGTCATACGGGGATGGCGACCGAACCACAGTTCAGCGTAAACGCGGGGCGAGGTAACTCGGGAAGATGCCCCCAACCGAGCGATGCCTCCTAACATCCTTTCCGTGAGTTGGTGCGCTGGCGTCATCTCGCCCATTAGTGCCCCCAACCGGCGAATATTTTCTAGGATCCCTGCCATGCTATCAGGCAATGGTAGGACGAAAACCGGCCGCCCTTGTTTAGCCCAGCAGCGAGCGAGCCCGAGCTGCACTCCACCCGTCACCAGAATCAAATCAGGCTGCAGACGATCGAGAACCTCTTCATCTACCCGCAAGTAATCGCCCGCCACCACCTTGCCCGTGGTGCCCACGTAGCGTTGGCAGTATTTCGACACGCCCACGACCCGATCTGACAATCCCATTTGCCAAAGCGCCTCGCTCCAGCCTGACACCAAACAGACCACCCGTTGCGGTCGGGCCGGAAACTCGATTTGGCGATCGAGGATCTCGCAGCGAATGAGTCGACTTGAATCACTCATGTGAGGTGCAGATTCCACCCGTCCGTTTTCTCCACTTTTACTCCAAAAACAGACTGCAGGAGTTCGTTGGAAAGCACGGTCTCGGGGTCGCCATCGGCACACAGGTTTCCGCCATCCAATACGATCGCCCGATCGAGGCACATCGCTAGGCGCAGGTCATGCAGTGACATCAGCACGGTCGCTCCCGCTTGAGTGAGTTCCCGGGCGAGTTCCAAAACCTGCAGAGCGTGTTTCACATCCAAGGCAGCCAACGGTTCGTCCCAGAAATAGATATTCGGCGCCACCACCAGAGAGCGGGCCAGCATCACGCGTTGGCGTTCGCCGCCCGATAACTGATTGACCGGTCGATCTGCCAATTTCCCTAGATCGAAACGAGCCAACGCTTCCGCCACCCCAAGTCCATCGTCTCCATGCGCAAAGCGTCCTTGGCCGACCACTGAAGCCACGCTGAAACCAAAACTAAACTGAGCCTCCTGCGGCACCCAGGCCGCAAAACGTCCCCGTTCCATGATTGGAATTTCGCCGAGTTCGCGCCCTCCCCATTTCACCTCCCCCTGGGCCGGTAACAATCCCGCCGCAGACATCAGCAAGGTGGACTTCCCGCTGCCATTGGGCCCAACCAATCCGACGAGCTGCCCCTCCGGCAACTCGAGATCAACTGGATTCAGACGCGACGGCACCGCCACGTTTTTGAGCTGCAACACGCTCATGATTGCCTCCTTAACATCCACAGGAAAAACGGCCCACCGATCAGCGCAGTGATGATGCCCAGTCGCAGGTTACCTGCCGAACGGGCGACTACGTCACAGAACAAGACAAAGGCCGCACCACCCACGATGGACACGGGCACCAAACGGCGATGCTCCGGCCCGAATAAGAGTCGGAAAATATGCGGCACCACCAAGCCTACAAATCCCACCATCCCGGCCACGGCCGTGGCCAAGGCAGTCATCACGGTGGCCAACACCAACATGCGACGACGCACGGCGACCACATCGACCCCCAAGCTCTGCGCCTCGGTTTGTCCCAGGCTCAATAAATCCATCGATCGACCCAGCGGCCACAACAGCACCGCCCCCAACCCAATCGGGGCCGCCATCAATACATGTTCCCAGGTGCGGTCTTCCAGGCCTCCGAGAAGCCAAAATATAATCTGTGCATTGCGTTCGTAACTGAGAGTGAAATTGGAAAGCACGTAACTTGTGACCGCCCCAAGAAGCGCATTCAAAGCCACGCCCGCCAATAATAGACGCTCCGTGCTGGCACCCTGTTTCGCCAATACCACCACCGCCATCGTCGCAGCCACGGCGCCTCCGATCGCCGCAACCGGAACCGTGAAGTATGACCACGCCGCCCATCCCGCACCGATGGCCACCACCGCTCCCGCCGCGCCGCCGGCGCTTACACCGAGTAGGCCAGGACTCGCGAGGTGGTTGCGAAAAAAGGCCTGCATGACCACGCCGCTAGCGGCCAACGCTGCGCCGATCTCGATCGCCACTAATGTGCGGGGTAAACGGATATTCCACAGCACCGTCGCCGCCAGTTCATCCGTGTGAGTCAGCCCCGCCCACAACATTGCGGGTGACATGCCCATATCCCCCACGACGAGCGAAGTGAACATCGCCGCCACGAGAAGACCGATGGAAGCGGGCATCGCCCACTTCTGACGTTCGTCCAATTTCATCACTTAGTCTTCCTCGAATCTCTCCGGGTGAAGTTGCCGCGCGAGTTGTTCGTAACCGTCGAGTCGATAGTGAGACACGCTACCAAACATATAAGGCTCGATCAAGGCCACTCGGCGTTCCTTCACCGCCTCCATGAATCGAAACGGGATGAGGGTTAAAAATGGTTCGATGGTCTGCTCGAGATCATACCCGGCCAGAACCACCTGTTCAACCGGCCATGTCAGCATACGCTCGCGCGGAATATCCGCATGCCCCGTCAACTCACCTACTGTAATCGCAAGGTTCTCGGCCGCCGCATGGTTGCAAAGATCCTGAAACGTCGTGCCCCCTCCGCTGATGATGCCGTAGGTCGATGGAGCGATGACTTTAACCGGACGGACTCCCTCTAGCCGATCAGCCAAGGTCGTCATGCGTTGCTCCACATTAGCGATGACATCGGCCGCCCGCACCTCCGCATCTGGGCCGAGCCGGCGCGCCAATCGACGCAGGTTCTCGAGAGCGTCATCCATCGTGGCATACTGATCAAAGCTCATTAGCTCGACACCAGCGCGTTTCAGTTGGGAGACCAACTCGCCTCGACTGTAGTCGGCAACCAGCACCAGATCGGGCCGAAACTTCAGAATCGTTTCTGCATCACCCCGGCCAATCTGGGCGTAGTTTACCGCTTCATCCGCAACCGCGGAATATTCTTTTTCGCGAGCGATATGACTGAGCGCCGCGATCTGTTCGGGCGCAGCCACCGCGAGCAAAAGCTCATCTGTGCCCACCGTCTGCGAAACCACCCGCAGTGGCTCGGCTTGGATAACCGAAAATAGGCCCACGAAAAAACCCGAAATCACTCGAAATGGGACGGAACGAATAACGGATCCTATCATGATTCGATTTTAGGGTTCTTTCGGGTGATTTCGTGGGCCACCCACTCAATAACTCCACTCGATACCGAAGTAGCCACCAATACCCGGTTGAGGGAATCCATGGACCGGTTCGTAGTTTTTATCGAAGGCATTTTCAATGCGGGCGCGGAGTTTCAAGTCCGACCGCACTTGCCAGGAACCATAGAAGCGAGTGACCAGGTAATCTTCGCCATCGATGGTCCCAAAAGTCTGCGCATGGACATCCTTGAGGTCGGCCACAAAGCCCAATCCGAATCCGAAATCGAATTCGCCGAAGTTATGCCAAACATCCAAGGAACCACTATGACGGGGACGACGCAGTAAGCGGATACCCTGAGATTCGTTTTCGGCCTCGAGGTAAGTATAACTGGCGCGCACTTCTGTGCCGGTGCCGATGGCCCAGCTCGTGCTGGTTTCGATCCCGTAGGTGCGAGCTTTTTCCACGTTAGCCGTCGTGCCGGGGAACACTCCGAAATCAAAAATGATCAGATTTTCGTAGGACATATCGAAGTAGGTCACGCTCGCCGATCCGCGACCATCAGCGAAGTAGGTGTCGATTCCGACATCCCAACCATCTCCCTCTTCCGCCTTGAGGTCTGGGTTGCCTTGGTAGAAGGAACTTTGGCCATAAAGATCGAGGAAGCTCGGCGAACGAAACGCGGTGCCGTAGCTGCCGCGAAGTTTGATCTGATCCGGCACCACTTGCCAGGCCACCGTGCCACGACCCGTGGTCGAGCGACCAAACGTATCGTGGTCATCACTGCGCAGACCGGCGGTAACCCAGAGGTTTTCGGCCAGCGTGATTTCGTCCTGCACAAAAACAGCAAAGAGAGATTGGTCTTCGTCGATATCACCGAAGCCATTGTTGGTGGTGCTACTGGCTTCAGCCGTGAGGCCCGCCGTCACGCGGTGCCGATCCCATCCGCGGTAAGTGATCTGGGCATCTAGGACGGCTCGCTCGTTGTCGATATTGGTGACCTGCGTGCCAAACGCTCCCGGGTTAGTGGAAGTAAATTTGCGCAGTTGGCCGCCGATCGTGATCCGACCGTTTAAATCGTCAGAAGGGGCGAACTCGGCGAACGCCGTGGCGAGCCAGTTACTTTCCTCTTCAAGATTATCCGGGTCGTTAGTGAAGCGGTCGCCGGGCGATTCATACTCCCCGCGGAATCCGCGGAGCGTGGCGCCGACGTTGAGGGTTTCGCTAATTTTCTGATCGAGTCGGCCCACGAAATTGACGCTGTCGAATTCGTTATGGGTTCGATCATTGTCAGTATGACCACCCGAAAGGGAGAGTGAATAGGCCGTAGCGTCGCGCTGTCCTTGAGCGTCGATGGTGCCTTGGACCGTGCCGAACGAACCGGCCTCAAGAACGATTCGTCCCCTTGACTGACCCGAACCGGGTTGAACGGACAGGGCCACCACCCCACCCATGGCTTCACCGCCGTAGAGCGTGCTCTGCGGTCCGTGGGAAACTTCGAGACTGTCGCAGGAACTCACGCAGGCCCCGCCGACGAAGTTGAAGTAATCGGCATTCGGATCGTTAAGCCGAATACCATCCACGAGGAACAGGGTTTGATTGGAGTTTGCTCCCCGCATGAAAACGGAGGTGACGGCACCAGAAGCACCCGAAGCAAAGTTCGGGGTTCCCGGGATGGTATCCAATGCACCGGCCAGGGTATTAATCTGGCGACGCTGGAGATCAGCGGCGGAAATCCGATCGACGGCCGAGCCAAGCTGGGCCCCAAATACGGGAGTGCGGGTCGCCGTGGTTACGACGGTTTCAAGTTGCGTGACCGCGGTTTGAGCGGGCAGCGCGATGCTGAGAGCCGATCCAATCAAAATTGAGACGGCGGTTTTTCGAATGCCCCGGCGAACGGAGACAAGTAGGGATTGATTCATGAACACGAACAACTGTCTTAAAATAAGAGTAATTGAGCCCGGACCTGAGTCCGTGTTCGGAACTACTCCCACGCTTCATTTTTGCGATGAAGATTTCACGAAAGCCGCGCGCAAAAGTATCGCGGCTAACGCGTGAGCTATCCCGGGCAAGTGTTCGGACTCCACACGTTCGCTCGTGCCTCGCTCAAAGTATCAAGTAGCAAGTAACAAGTATCAAAAGCGGATGCTCTTTTTACCTGTGACTGGAACGTGTTGCTTGGCACGGGGCGCGTGCTGCCTCTACTCCACCTTCACCCCGGCGAACCGGGATTGGTTTTACTCCGATCTGGTTAGATCGAATGGAGTTTTGGACTGGTGTGTTACCGCAGCGCAACTGTGGCCGATTCTCACGGCCTTCCTCGCTGAACGGGACAAAATCAAGGAACGATGCGACTCTCGGGCGTTTTATCCGGCGAATGCAACCTCAAGTTTTGAAGTAATTCTATCTCATATCAACATATTTAAATATTTTGATATGTAATCTTGCGCTCTCTCTCCAGAACGAGTGAAATTTCATCACCATGTCCTCTATCATGTCCGATTCACCGGTGTTTTCCGACCTAAACGAGCTTTTTGCCAAGCGTATCGGCGTGCTCGACGGCGCTATGGGATCTGTCCTGCAAGGGTATGGTTTGGAAGAGTCTGATTTTCGCGGGGAGCGCTTCGCCGACCACCCTTCCGATCTCAAGGGCAATAATGACCTGCTCTGTCTCACCCGTCCGGACATCATCCAAGAGGTGCACGAACGTTATTTCGCGGCCGGATCCGACATGGTGGAGACCAATACTTTCAGCAGCACCACTATCGGTCAGGCCGATTACGCCCTTGAGTCGGTCGTCACTGACCTAAACACGGCCGCTGTGCAATGCGCTCGCCGCGCCGCTAAGGCTGCAGAGAAAGCAACTCCGGGTCGACGTTGTTTCGTGGCCGGTGCCATCGGACCTCTTAACCGAACGCTCTCGATGTCGCCCGACGTCAATCGCCCGGAATATCGCGCCGTGACCTGGGCTCAGGTCGTCGAAGCCTACACCGAACAGGTGCGCGCCCTCGTCGCCGGCGGCGTCGATACGCTGCTGGTTGAGACGATTTTCGACACGTTGAACTCGAAAGCCGCCCTCTTCGCGATTGCTACGGTGTTTGAAGAAACCGGCACCCGCCTGCCGGTGATGATCAGCGTCACGATCACCGATGCCTCAGGCCGCACCTTGTCGGGTCAAACGATCAACGCCTTCTACCACTCCATTCGCCACGCGAAGCCCTTCAGCGTCGGGATCAACTGTGCCTTAGGCGCCAGAGATATGCGGCCCTATATGGAAGAGCTCGCAGCCGTCGCCGAATGTTACGTGACGTGCTATCCCAACGCCGGATTGCCGAACGCATTTGGCGGTTACGATGAAGAGCCTGATGACATGGCTGCTGATCTCGCCGAATTCGCCAATGCCGGATTCGTAAATGTCGTAGGCGGTTGCTGCGGCTCTACTCCGGACCACATCTCCGCGATCGCCGACGCCGTCAAAGGCCTCTCCGTCCGTCCGGTTCCCGCTCGTTCCAATACCCTACAACTCTCCGGTCTCGAACCTCTGACCGTGGCGTAACTTATCTTACTCTTTCTCATTCTCGTTCTGGATCAGTCCATTCCAGCAGAGAGAAAGAGGAACGAGAACGAGTAAGAGAACGATTTTTACCCAGCGACCCTCTCCTCCATCCTACTCACTAATCAGCTACCTACTTTCCGTGTTTAACGCTGCATCCCGTTTTCTCGTCGTTGGTGAACGCACCAACATCACCGGTTCTCCCCGCTTCGCCCGTATGCTCAAGGCCGACGATTGGGACGGCTGTCTCGCCATCGCCGCCCAGCAGGTCGTGAACGGCGCCAACATCATCGACATAAATGTCGACGAAGCCCTGATCGACGGAGAAGCCACCATGGTCAAGTTTCTCAACTTGATCGCCGCTGAGCCTGATATCTGTCGCGTGCCGATCATGTTGGACTCGTCCAAATGGAGTGTGCTCGAAGCCGGCCTGCAATGCCTCCAAGGCAAGGGCATCGTAAATTCCATCTCGCTCAAGGATGGCGAGGAAGATTTCCTCAAACGCGCCCGTCTCCTTATGCGCTACGGCGCCGCAGCCGTGGTCATGGCGTTTGACGAAGAAGGCCAGGCCGCAACTCGCGACGAGAAGGTCCGCATCTGCACCCGCGCTTACAATTTGCTCACCGGCATCGGCTTCCTCCCCGAGGACATCATCTTCGATCCGAACATCCTCACCGTCGCCACCGGAATCGAGGAGCATAACAACTACGCGGTCGATTTCTTCGAAGCTACGAAGATCATCAAAGACACCCTGCCCGGCGCCAAAATATCCGGTGGTGTTTCCAACGTTTCGTTCTCTTTTCGCGGCAACAACCCCGTGCGCGAGGCGATGCACACCGCCTTCCTCTTCCACGCCATCCGCCAAGGCATGGACATGGCTATCGTCAATGCCGGCATGCTCGGGGTTTACGACGAAATCGAACCAAAGCTCCGCGACCTCGTCGACGATGTGTTGCTCAACCGCAACCCCGACGCGACCGACAAACTCATCACTCACGCTGAAGAGCTCAAAGCCGAGGCCGATGCGGCCAAGGCCGGTGGCGTGGTCGCCGCCAAACCCGCCGCGGCGGCTTGGCGCGAACTACCCGTCGAAGCCCGCATGAGTCATGCTCTGGTCAAGGGCATCGACATGTTTATCGAAGCCGACACCGAAGAGTGCCGCCAAAAGCTTCCTCGCCCACTCGACATTATCGAGGGGCCGTTGATGGACGGCATGCGCGTCGTCGGTGACCTATTCGGCGCTGGAAAAATGTTTCTCCCCCAGGTGGTCAAATCGGCCCGGGTGATGAAGAAAGCCGTGGCCTACCTCACCCCGTTCATGGAAAAGGAAAAAGCCAAGGCGATCGCCGCCGGTCAAGTCACCAAAGCCCAAGGAAAATTCCTCATCGCTACGGTCAAAGGCGACGTGCACGACATCGGCAAAAACATCGTCGGCGTGGTGCTCGCCTGTAACAATTACGAAGTGGTCGATATGGGCGTGATGGTCTCGTGCGCAAAAATTCTGGCGAAAGCCAAAGAGATCGGCGCCGACGTGATCGGACTTTCTGGACTCATCACCCCGTCACTCGACGAGATGGTGCACGTGGCCAAGGAAATGACTCGGGAAGGTTTCGATGTGCCGTTGTTAATCGGCGGAGCCACCACCTCGACTGCCCACACCGCCGTGAAGGTAGCGCCCAACTACGCTCCCGGCGTGGTGCACGTGCTCGATGCCTCTCGCGTAGTGAATGTGGTCAGCGCGCTGCTCAGCGATGAGCAAAAGCCCGCCTACATGGCGGAGAATGCCAAAAAGCAGGCCGAACAGCGCCAGCAATTCGAGGCCCGCCGCAACCGCAAACCCCTGCTCAAGATCGCCCAAGTTCGCGCCCGCGCTCCGCAGTTCGACTGGGCCCACATCGACATCCCCAAACCCGAATTCCTGGGCACCCGAATTTTTGGCAACAATCAATCGGAGTCTAGTGCGGCGCAAAGCGCTGCTGATGATGACTTGTTACTTGATACTTGTCACTTGGAACTTGGGGACATCGTCCCCTTCATCGACTGGGGGCCTTTCTTTAGCGCTTGGGAACTGCATGGCCGTTATCCCGATATTCTCACCGACGAAGTGGTCGGCGAAGAAGCGACTAAGCTCTTTGCCGATGCCAAGGAACTGCTGGAACGCATCGTCGTCGAGAAACGCTTCTCCCCTCGCGCCATCATGGGATTCCAGCCGGCCAACGCAGTTGGTGATTCAGTCGAGGTCTACACTGATGTCGATCGCAGTGAGGTTCTAGATACATTTCATTTTCTCCGCCAGCAGCAGGAGAAACCCGTCAACCTATTCAACCACTGCTTGGCCGATTACATCGCCCCTAAGGACAGCGGTAGGATCGACTATATTGGCGGCTTCGCTGTCACCGCCGGATCCGGTGTCGAAACGTTCTCAAAAGAATTTAAGGATGCCGGAGACGACTACAACGCGATCATAGTGCAGGCTCTGGGCGATCGGATCGCCGAAGCTATGGCCGAACTCTTTCACAAGAAAGCCCGTGACTTCGCGGGTTACGGCAAAACCGAAGACCTCTCCATGCAGGAAATCATTCGGGAGAAATACCGGAGCGTGCGTCCAGCGCCCGGTTATCCGGCCTGCCCCGATCACACCCAGAAGCCACAGCTATGGCAGCTCTTCGATGTTGAGGCGGCCACCGGCATCATACTCACCGAGTCCAACGCCATGTATCCCGCCAGTAGCGTCAGCGGGTTCTACTTCAGTCATCCGCAGTCCAAATATTTTGCGGTAGGCAAGCTCGGCAAAGACCAGTTGAAAGACTACGCCAAACGCAGCGGCAAGGAGCTGGCCGATGCCGAGAAGTGGTTGGGGCCCTACCTCGACTACGACGCCTAGACGCGGACGGAGCGCGTAAGCGCGGAGATGGTGATTCCACCGGAATCGTCCCAAAGGGATGGTTTTCGTCGCTGCCCAATTTGGGCAGCGAAAACCACAGAAGTGATTGGGCCTCTGTTTGGACAACGACGCTTAGTTCTCTGCTTCCCCCTTTCGATCTTACCTATTTTCGGCTGCGGCGTATCGCTCTTGCAGGGTATTTTCGATCTCTTGCATCTTCACGGCGGTCAGGGGATATTTCCAGATAGCCCACGCTTTGATCAGGGCGAAGCCTGCTGGGATGATTGAGAACATCAGGGAAATCCCTAGTATGGAACGGGGCGTCTGGACCGTATTGGCTTCGAAGCCAAAGTAGGCGAGCAAGAGTCCGCCCATCGAACCCGCGATCATGCTGCCGGTCTTCATCGAAAAAAGCTGCGCCGAGTGCACCAAACCTGTCGAGCGGCGACCATACTTGTATTCTCCGTAGGCCGCGACATCGCCATACATGGACCAAATAATCGCCGCGGTCGGACCATAAACAAATGTGCCGATCGTGTTCACCACCACCATGAGACCGAACTGGTCGGGCGGGATGAAATAGAACGAGAACACACTAAGCGCGGTGATCAAACAGAGCACCACAGCCAACGGTCGCTTGTCGTAGTTGCCGAGAAAAAGGCCGATACAGAGAATGCCCACGACATTCGAAAGCTTGGCCGCCCCCAGAAACAAAGATGCCTGATCAAAGATCCACCAATACTTCTCATCGCTCACCCCGACTACGTATTTGAAATATTGAATTGTGACCGAATCACGCAGGACGAGAAACGTCGTCGAAGCCACCGCACCGTAAAACAGAATCACCCAAGGTTTGTTTCGGAAGAGCTCTCCCAATTCCTCCTTGAGGTTGTGCTGCTGGTCCGCCGGCGGTTGGACTCGTTCCTTCGTAGTGAGAAACGTCACGAAAAACAACACCACCGAAGCCACCGCAAAGATCGCCATCGTAAACTGGAAACCTCGCACCTCGTCTCCTCCGCCGAGCCCTTCCACCAGTGGGCGCACAAACAACGATATCAGGAAGCCTCCCCCGAAGGCACAAACGAACCGGAATTGGGAAGCAATCGTGCGCGCCCTGGAAGACGGACTCAGCACGCCCATGAGCGCGCAATACGGCACGTTGATTGCCGTGTAGATCAGCATCATCGCCGAATAGGTGGCGTAGGCATAAACGAGTTTGGCCGTGCCTTCTAAATCTGGGTTGGCAAAGACTAGGTATCCGCAGATCCCATACGGAATCGCCATCCAGAGCAAATAGGGGCGATACTTGCCCCAGCGAGTTTTGGTGCGATCCGCGAGTGCCCCTATCGCCGGATCCGTAAACGCATCGATGAGACGGGTGAGGAAAAACATCGTGCCCGCGGCGGCCGGTTCGATCCCGAAGACATCCGTGTAGTAATAAAGCAGGAAAATGCCGAACGTCTGGAAGAAGAAATTCGACGCCATGTCGCCGAGGCCAAAGCCAAGGTTTTCCTTAAACGACAGACGATCGCTCTGCACCGAGGTAGCGGGGGAATGGGGCATCCTCCAAACCTAAGGTCGGCTTGGGCTCGAACAAATACGAATGTGCCCGAAATCAGTCTACGATAAGCATCGTTGATCTACTAAACGCCGCGACGGAGTCGCTTGAACCTCAATCAAACACAACGTCTAGCGTTCACTAATCTCTCCTAATTGAAGTGTCTCCAAGTATGCTTAAAGGTTGCTATTTTATCAGTTTTTATGCCTTTAAGCATATTATGAGCACTAATAGTAAGCTTATAGGCATAAAAAGTCTCCAATCAGTCACCAAAGACATTACTCCTGTCCCGCGCCCTGCGCACGGATGGCTTCGGGCGGTGCGGGAGGCATTGGGCCTATCCCGAGCCCGCATTGCGCAAAAACTCCGGGTATCCGTGCCCACGATTCAAAACTACGAGAAGCGCGAGAAAGCTGATACCATCACTCTCGCGAGTATGCGGCGGATGGCGGCGGCTATGGACTGCGAACTCGTGGTGACGCTCGTTCCACGAAACGGCAGTAGCTTCGTCGCACTCGCGGCGGAGCATGATCCCGCAACCAAGCATCTACGGGCAACTGAACATTCCATGGCCTTGGAAAACCAGGGCAGTGGAGATCTCGAGCAACGTATCCACCAACATCTGAGCTGATATGTCCCCGCTTCCTTCCGGAAACGACAACGCTGGCACTACCCCTGTTTCACCAGACGAAGAACGTTGGCTCATCCCGAGTGTGATAACGCTCGTGGAACTCAACCTACTCGAACGCGAAAACATTCTCGATGCCCGGCGGTGGCTCTTTGCAGCACGACCAAAACGAACTCCCATCGATTTACTGGATCACCTGTTTGTCCGCGAGCTGCACCGCCGGATGTTTCGTCACGTTTGGCGCTGGGCCGGCAAGTTCCGCGACAACGAACTCAACCTTGGTGTCGCTGCTTCCGAGATCACCACCCGTTTGGCGATCCTGCTGGGTGACGCAATCGCTTGGATTGAATTTGAAACATACCCCGCCGACGAGATCTGCGTACGACTCCATCACGGGTTCGTCGCTATTCACCCTTGGCGAAATGGCAACGGTCGCCACGCCCGTCTCCTAGCCGATCCGACTCGCCGTGGCAATGGATCGTCCTATATTCACGTGGGGCGGTGGCGCTGAACTCACCGCCACAAGGAATACTCGGGCTGATTATCTTTCGGCGCTCCAGCAAGCTGACCGCGGTGGCTTCACAAAACTCAATCGT
The DNA here is from genome assembly GCA_913058185.1 of uncultured Verrucomicrobiota bacterium. Lineage (GTDB taxonomy): Bacteria > Verrucomicrobiota > Verrucomicrobiia > Opitutales > Opitutaceae > Actomonas. Next base: position 8,020 of record CAJXQX010000042.1, on the reverse strand, counting down.
TTCGCGAGAAGCTGAACGGCAGATCCCCTGAAGTAATCCGGCTGGGCAAGAGTGCGTGATCTAGCCGCACTGCTTTTAGTCCGTCTTCGGAGGCGGGAGATACGCTGCTACTAGCATGCCCACTCCGGGGCCAGCGATGATACAGCCGATGAAGACAAAGAGCTTCTCGGGAAAGAAACAGAATCCAAGGCCAAGCAAGGTGCAGCCCAAGAAGGCCATCCATCTTGGGTCAAATTTCGGTTTCGGTTCAGTCATAAATTCACCCTAGTTTTGGGGTGGATTGGAAGGAGAGTCGTTTTTGAAACGCTTCTTCACCGCTTTCGCGTAAAGCGAAATGGGCAAAAGGGTGAGTATGACCACGATCACGCAGTAGACGAGCCAGTCGCGGCCCGCGTCAGGGTTATACAAGGTGAGATGGGCGATCGCATCATTGGCGTGGGGAGCCACCGCGAGTTGCCCGGCCGCCACATATTGAGACATGACCATGAACCCGCCTTGGGCGGTTTCCCAAGCCGAGGCAAAGAGTGAACCGACGGCATGCACGCCCATTGAAATCGCTCCCATAGCCCACCAGCCGTAGCAGATTGCACCGGCGGCGATGATGCTGAATCCGATTCCACCAAACGACACCACTCCGATCGACACGGCTCCGACGGCGCAGAATCCGCGCGGTTCGCCTACCACGTGGGTTATGCCGTGATGATGTGGCGCTTGGTCTGGCTCACCATTGGTCTCTTCCGACACTTCATGAGCCGAGCCAACGGCTTCGTTCGCTATGTCGCGGACTCATCTTATTGGATGTATCTCATCCACCTGCCGATTGTCATTTGGATGCAAGTCGCGCTCGCCGAGATCGAAGTTCACTGGACCCTAAAATTGGGCTTCATCTCCCTCGCCACCATCGGTATCGCCCTGCTCACCTACGACCTGTTCGTGCGATCGACCGCCATCGGACAGGTCCTCAACGGCCGACGACGCTCAAGGGTCATCTTCGGCCGTCATCAAGATTGACTAGTATTACTTTTTTAAGAAAGTAATACTTAATGAAACTGACCGTGAAAGGACAAGTAACGATTCCTCAGCGCCTGAGGAAGCGTTACGGACTTCAGCCGGAGACCGAGGTCGTCTTCGAGGAAACAGCCGCGGGAGTATTGATTAAACCAGCGGCGAGTGGCCGGACGGCGAAGCTAAAAACGGCCCTCCGCAAGAGCCGCGGGTCGGCCGCAGTTAAAACCACCGATGAGCTGATGCGCCTGACTCGCGGTGAAGACTAAGCCGAGATGATCCTCGTCGACACCAACGTGCTCATCGACGTGCTGGCCGACGACCCCGAGTGGGCCGACTGGTCGGAGGCGCAACTGTTGCGAGTAATCGAAACCGATGAACTCGCGATCAATCCGATCATCTACGCGGAACTGGCGGCAGCCTATCGCACCGAAGCAGCACTCGAACGGGCACTCCGGCACTGGCCCCTGGTGCGTTTACCCCTGCCCTACGCAGCAGGATACCTCAGCGGACAAGCATTTCGAAACTACCGTAAAAAAGGCGGGCAAAAACGATCGCCTCTCCCCGACTTCTACATCGGCGCCCATGCGCAAATCGAGCAACTGCCTCTGCTCACCCGCGACGTCGCCCGCTATAGAGCTTACTTCCCAAAAGTGCGACTGATCACCCCCTAAAGAAACGTAGCTTCGCTCAAGGTAGGGCTGCCTCGCCGAGGCCGCCGACTTCATCAGAATGGAGCCGACTCCGATGGCGGCGCGCTCGGCGATCACGCCCTACCTCTAACACCATTTTCGTGTGTTTCGTGGTCTAATTGCTTCAACCCGTTACCATAAAGAGCGGACAGCATCGAAATTCTAGGCTCGTCCAATTCGAGGTGAGAGATTTGATCGCGACGTGAGTTTCTCTCTCCCTCCGGATCACCCTTCCATCTCATCACGCTTCTGGCTTAAGCTAGCCATTTGTTGCGTCGCCTGTGGAAGTGGTTTTTCGAACTCCTTCGCACAATCCACCAGCAGTGAATCCAAGCGCACGTTTGAGGTCGCTCGCGCGACCGCGCCGATCAATTTGGACGGGGTGCTCGACGAAGCCGCTTGGCAGTCGGCCGCTCCCATGGGGGATCTGATCCAACGTCAGCCCAATCCCGGAACGTCGCCTTCCGAGCGCACGGAAGTCCGTCTGCTTCACAATGACGATTTCCTCTACATTGGGGTCATCGCGTTCGACTCCGAGCCCGATCAAATCCTCGCCACTCGGATGGCGCGCGACGCCAGCATCAGTGCCAACGATCGCATCGAGATCTTACTCGATACGTTTCAAAATCAACGCAACGCCTTCTACTTCGCCACCAACCCTACAGGAGCGCTCATCGATGGTCTCGCCTTCGGGTCACAGGATCTGAACACCAACTGGAATGCCATCTGGGATCTGCGCACCAGCCGCACCGACGAAGGGTGGATCGCCGAAATCGCCATCCCCTTCAAGAGTCTGAACTTCCCGGCCAACAGCCCCACGTGGGGATTTAATCTCTCGCGAACGATTTACCGTAAGCAGGAAGAGAACATGTGGTCCGGCGGCCGCCTCGAAAATGATTTCCTGCAAATCGCCCAGGCCGGCGAAATATCTGGTTTGCACGACCTTAAACAAGGCCGGGGATTGGATATTCGCCCCTTCGTGGCCGGGAGCTGGATTCACTCCGCCGCCACCGGCAAGGACGAGTTCGATGCCGAACCTGGTCTCGATTTTTTCTACAACATCACTCCTAGCCTGAAACTCACGGGCACGGTGAATACGGATTTCGGCGAAACCGAAGTAGACGCCCGGCAGATCAACCTGACGCGCTTCTCCCTGTTTTTCCCCGAAAAGCGTTCGTTCTTCCTCGAGGATGTTGGGGTATTCGATTTTGCCAGCACCGGTCCTCAACCTCCGGGCGGTGTGCCCAGTGCCGGGGCCGACGTCTACCCCTTCTTCAGTCGGCGTATCGGCCTCTCCAATGGGTCCGAAGTGCCCCTCGAATTTGGCATGAAACTCACCGGGAAGGTAGGAGCGACCGAAATCGGCCTCCTCGGCGTGCGCACAGATGCGACCTCGTTCGTCAACGACAAGGACTTTGTGGTCGCGCGACTAAAACAGAACCTTTTCGAGCAATCGTATATCGGCGGCATATTCGCCAAAGGGAACTCGCGCAACGGGCTAGATGGTCAGACCTACGGAGCCGACATCAATCTCTCGACTTCTCAATTCGGTGACAACGACCAGAACCTCATATTCAACGCCTTCGCCCTCGCGTCAGAACAGGACGGCGTGAAGGACGACAACAACAAGTCCTTCGGATTCTCCCTCCGTTATCCGAACGACAAATGGGACGGCATGTTGGTGATGCGGGAAATTCAGGAAAACTTCGATCCCGGCATAGGATTCGTCCAGCGTGACAATGTGCGCATGTATCGCGCGGCGGTCAGCTACAACCCCCGGCCCAAGGATTTCCTGAATATCCAGCAGATGTTCCACGACGTCTACTACACCCATTTCGAACGCCTCGATAACGGACAACGCGAAAGCTCCGCCTGGAAGATCACCCCGCTTGATTGGCACTTCCGGTCGGGCGATTCGATTCACGCTCTGGCGGATATCGATCACACGTTTGAGCGCTTATTCGCGCCGTTTCAAATCGCTCCTGGCGTCATTCTGCCACCCGGTGATTACGAAAATGTGCGCTCCGGATTTGTAATCGCTTCCGCCACCAAACGGCGTCTCTCCGCGTTTGTTAATTTCGGCTACGGCGATTTTTGGTCCGGCACCGCCGAACAGCTTTCGACGACCATCAGTTACAATCTACCGCCGCGTTTCAGCTTTCAATTCCGCACCAATCAGACCTTCGCACACTTGCCGGAGGGCGAATTCATCGCGCGCACGTTCACCTCGACATTTAACTACGCCGTTTCGCCGCGACTCTCGTTTTCCAATCTCGTGCAATACGACAACCGCTCGCGCAACCTAGGCTGGCAGAGTCGGGTGCGCTGGACGCTCCGCCCCGGCAGTGACCTGTTCGTCTCTTTTAACCAGGGTTGGTTGGCCGAAGACAGCGGCAGCCTGCGACTCGTGACCCTCGACACCAAACTCGCTGGTAAATTGCAATACACCTATCGGTTCTGAGCGGCGCACCAGATTATTGCCTAAGTTCACTGGATAGCCCCCCAACCCAATACCAAGAGTTTAGACCGATTGACCACCGCTCGATAGATTTCGCGATGAGGGCGAGGTCGGTCTGCGGGTTCAAAAACCAAAAAGGCGGAGCCAATTCATACTTTTCGGTCCACAAGTGGCGGGGGATCCCCCCTACACCGCCCCGGCCAACTGAGGGGTAACCCCCAGAATTGCTATTTGGTCACGCCCGAATTGTTTGGATTCTTGCGTTACCCTCTTTTTGCAGGTAGTTTACAGACTAGCCCCTACCACCAATCGAAACGAAACCACCATGCTCAACTTCATGAGATCGATTGTTGAACGGATAGATTCAATCTACCGTGACGACATCTATTTTGACGCACTCAAAGCCAGGCTTCTGCTGAGTTTCAGCAGCTTGTTAACGCTCGTGCTCGTGGGAAATATGATCAAACTATGGTGGATCGAGGCACCGCTGCTCGAGTTTAGATTGGTGCTCAACTCTATCGTGATCATCGCAAACGTAGCGACGTGTTACGAAGTGATTAAGGGGCGTTTAGCTCAGGCCGGAAACATCTTGGTCTTGGGCTCAATTTTACCCATTCACGGGCTCCTTTTACTGGTCTCCGCCTACCAAGAGGCCGTAGCGGCGGCAATTCTCCTGTTCGCGTTCGATTCGGTATTCCTACTTATCGCCTTAGTTTTCGCCACGTAACGCGTAGCTTTCAGTAGTCTGATCATTGTGATCGCTGGTTTTCTCTCGTTCTGCGACCGGGTGGTTTTTCAGTCCCAAATGGACGACTCGATGGCGTTCGTTGCTGCTACCCTTCGACGAGAAGGAATATTGACGTTGTTGGTCATCTTCATGATCGGAACCGCGTTAGTGCGAATGATTGCGGCGGCTAACCGGCGCAGCCACGACGCCTTGCAAGCCACCCGGGCGACCAATGACAAACTTGAATATCTCGTGGATATTCGAAACCGTGATCTAGCCGCCGCTTCCGAGCGCGCGGACGCGGCCTCTCGAGCCCAGAGTGATTTCCTGGCAAACATGAGCCACGAGATTCGCACCCCGCTAAACGGAATCATCGCAGCCTCGGAATTAATCCAACGGCATCCCCAATTACCGGCAGAAGCCGACGAACATGCTCGGCTCGTCACCGAGTCCGGTGAGCTCCTATTGAAACTTCTCGGTGACATATTGGACTTTTCTAAAATCGAAGCCGGAGAACTCCGCCTGGAGGCACATCCCTTCCGCTTAAAACCGCTACTCGTGGACACCATGGCACTGATTGAAACCCGCGCCGCCAGTCAGAACATCTCCCTTGGGTATACTATTGGTGGAGATCTTTCGGAGAGTTTTTCCGGAGACAGTTTCCGTTTGAGACAGATCATTCTGAATCTCCTGTCCAATGCGGTGAAATTTACTCCGGCTGACGGGGAGATCCATCTCCGCGCCGAATCATCGAGTAAAAGCAGCGCGACACCACAGATTCGTTTTACGGTCAAAGATACCGGAATCGGAATGGATGCAGAAACCGTGGAAAGGATTTTCAGTCGCTTCACCCAAGCCGACTCCTCCACCACGCGCCGTTTTGGTGGAACGGGTCTCGGACTCGCGATCAGTGCTCGTTTGGTGAAAATGATGGGCGGACAAATCGAAGTCAAAAGCACACCCGACAAAGGCTCTACGTTCAGCTTTGACCTGCCCCTCGAACCGACTGCAACCATTTCGAAATCCGCGCCCAGTTCGCCTCAATCGCTAAAAGCCTTGGGGCTACACGTCTTGATCGTGGAGGATAACCAAGTGAACCAACAAATACTCGGAGCTCAGCTCCGCGAGTTAGGCTGCACGTCTGCGCTGGCCGCGGATGGCGTCGAAGCGCTAGACGCATTACGAAACGCCCCCCTTCCGGACATCATCCTGATGGATTTCCACATGCCAAATATGGATGGCTGGGAAGCCACTCGCCGAATCCGCACCTGGGCTTCCGACCCGGAGGCCTCCCTGCAATCACGCACCGCGGCGTTGCTCCCGATCGTCGCATTGACGGCGGCAACCCTCCCCGCAGAACAAACCCGATGCGTTGATGCGGGTATGGATTTCTTCATCGCAAAGCCGGTTAAATTAGCTGAACTACATACCCGATCGGGAGGTATCGGAGATTTCAGATCTCGGCCCGGTTTTCGCTAACCGCCGAGCACTTTCCCGGTTGTAGAAATTCCTGCGATATCAAGACCACGTCCTGCCAGTATCCGTTCGTTGCGAGTTCTTCACCAATCCTTGGGCAAGTATCACGACGACACTCACAACACGGACACGCTACTCCTACCCCACAACGGAGTGAGATTGACGACTCATTTTACCGACCGACCCGAACATTAAGCCCCGGTGACGATGCCAAGTGGCGCTCGGGTTTTCCAAGCACCGCGGGTGAAGTCAGGAAAGTCCATCGACTTGCTACGGTTGGCGATGGACCGTTCACTGAGCTCAGAAACGGCACTCAAGGCGGCCGCATCATAGACATCCGTGTCCATCGGCTGGCCTTCAATGAGGCACTGGATCAGTCGATAATCTTCAATAAAGTCCATGCCGCCATGGCCTGCGCCTTTAGCTTTCTCGATAATGTTGGTCCAGAGGGGGTGTTGGTATTCTTCAACGTAGCGGTCGAGTTCTTCCCAACCATGCCCTTCGGTTACACCTTCGATGTGAATCTTCGGTGAAGGATATTTTTGAACTATGCCTCGGGTTCCCTGCACCAGAATATCCCGACTGTAGGGTCGTGGGGTATTGGTATCATGGGTCACCACAATAGTCTGACCGTGATGGGTGCGGATCATCGAAGTGACCACGTCGCCGAGTTCATAATTTTGCGTCGCCTGCGGACTGTCTTCGCCGAAATTCTCGGCCGCATACAAGTTAAGACTGTTTGATGGGCTGGCCATCGAGACCAAATGGTCGAACTGGTTGCCACGATTGATATTCATGCACTGGGCAATCGGGGCCAGACCGTGCGACGGATAGAGGTCACCATTGCGATGAATGGAATGCTCCCTCCGCCACAGACCTTCATGATTATCACTGAACTTGATCGCCCGCAAATCATGCAGGTATCCGCATCGCGCGTGGATCAAATCACCCAGCAGGCCCTTACGCACCATATTGAGCACCATCAACTCCATCTTATCGTAGTTGCAGTTTTCCATCTGAATGCAGTGTTTTCCCGTGCGTTCAGCAGTCTCGACCAACTGCCAGGCTTGTTCGATGGTAACGGCCGCCGGAATTTCGGTCGCCGCATGTTTTCCATTTTCCATCGCCTCGACCATGACCGGAGTGTGCCAGCGCCAGGGGGTCGCATTATAAACAAGATCAATGTCGTCGCGCGCGCACAGGCGTCGATAATCGGTGTCACCTCGAGTGTAGAGATCAGGAGCCGATTGCCCGGCCTCCACTGCGAGTTTCTGCGCCTTTTCAGCATGCTCCGGCACGATGTCGCAAATCGCCACCAACTCGACCTGAGCGATCTGGAGTAGATTCCGAATATGTCCCGTGCCCTGCAGACCAGCCCCCACGAACCCAACCCGCACCTTGTCCAGCTTGGGAGCACGAAATCCGGGCGCGGCTCCCAGTTTTCCAGCAGCGGCTAAGGCACTTAAAGCAGCACCTTGTTTAAGAAAATCACGGCGATCGAGTTCTAGATTCACAATATTAAGGGGGAGAGGGGTAAGAAAAGATACTCATCTCACTATTCGAGATGTAACTCCCCCCCACCTTGGGGACTTTCTTTTCAAATTCAACCGTCTTCCCTCCCTGTCTCTTATACACATCTGACGCTGCCGACGACTCCTTACG
>CAJXQX010000041.1 GCA_913058185.1 uncultured Verrucomicrobiota bacterium | reverse complement strand
ATCTACACGTAAGGAGTCGTCGGCAGCGTCAGATGTGTATAAGAGACAGCCGAAGTCCTTCCCGCCGTCACTTATATCCAAGAACGTGGGGCTCCCATCGTGGTGAAGGCTGATGGCCTGGCTGCCGGTAAAGGCGTCATCGTCGCCACCGACGTAGCTGAAGCAGAAACCGCCGTGCGGGATATGCTCGAAGGCAACAAATTCGGGTCATCTGGCTCCCGCGTGTTGATCGAAGACTGCCTGATTGGTGAAGAGACTTCTATTTTGGTGGTGGTATCCGGGCGGGACTACCTGATCCTCCCCACTTCCCAAGATCACAAACGCATCGGCGAAGGCGATACTGGTCCCAACACTGGCGGCATGGGCACCTACTCCCCGGCCGACGTCGTGACCCCCGAGCTTCTCTCCGAAATCGAATCCAAGATTGTGCGTCCCTCGGTGGAGGGAATCGCCGATGAAGGCATCGATTTTCGCGGCACCTTATTCATCGGCATCATGCTGACCGCAGAGGGACCTTCCGTATTGGAATACAATACCCGCTTCGGAGACCCCGAAACCCAGGTGGTATTACCTCGTTTGGGTTGTGATGTCCTCGAGCTCCTCTGGCGGGCCAGCCAAGGCAACCTTGCCGGTTTCGATCTCCAAGTGCAGCCGACGCATGCGATGTGTGTCGTCATCGCTGCCCAGGGTTACCCCGAATCCTACCCGAAAGGTGATGCGATCACTTTACCGAATCCTCTGCCCACGGGCGTCAGCGTGATTCAAGCGGGCACCGCCACCAATGCAGCGGGCCAACTGGTGACCGCCGGTGGTCGAGTTTTAGGGGTCACAGCCATGGGAGACACGCTCGTCGCCGCAGCCGCATCTGCCTATGCTGTCTGCGACCAAATCGAGTGTTCTTCCAAAGTCTTTCGCCGTGATATCGGCGCCCGCCAATTAAATCGCGCCTAGCAAATCTGTCTCGCCCCGCGAGTTGCATTCTCTCCATAACCCTCTAGCAACTTCCCCATGGATCAATCCGGCCTCATCGTCGTCGTCTGCACCGGTAATATCTGCCGTTCTCCCATGGCAGAGGGCTTGTTAGCCCACGCGCTCAATGCCGAAGAAGGACCATTGAAAGACTACAAGGTAATCTCCGCCGGTGTTGCGGCCCGGGATGGTGACCCTCCATCAGCAAACTCCGTCACCGCGATGAAGAAGGTCAGCCTAGACATCTCGAACCACCACTCGCAGCCCATCACGGCCGAAATGGTGGGTGAAGCCAACGCGATCTTCGTGATGACCGAGACCCACCGAGCGGTGATTCAGGCCACCTTTGAGCCTTATCCCAAGCATGTTTACCTCATTCGCGAGTTCATGCCGCAAGAGGCCAACAAGCAAATCGCCGACCCCTACGGTGGGCCCCTCCCCCTCTACGAGACCTGCCGCGACGAGATCGTCGAATCTATCCCCTCGGTCCTGAAGTTCCTGCGAGAACAGGCCTCCTGACTCCGACCATCCGGCGCCTCTTCCGCGCCAGTTCCCTCGGTAAAACGCTCAACTGTCACTTGTAATATGACAGTTAAGCCAGGGCGAAGTGATCGCCTCCCCTTTCACCGAAGTTCCAAATAGGGCGGACAATTTGCGCATACCCAGCTGAGGTATGGCGGGCGCTCGAAGCGCGCCGACTTCAACCCGTGAGGAAACCGCCAAACTACTGGCGGACCCAGTCCGAAGCCGTCATCAGGCCGAACCACTCCACCGATGGTGCGTTCGGCGAGCACGCCCTCCCTAGGATCCGTCAAAAATTGAAGTTAGTGCATTTTCGGTTTGGGATTTTGACTAATCGTTCCTGATATCTTTCTTTCCAAGCCATGTTGAACGACACACCGCTCGCTACCCTCGATCCTGAAATCGCCGCTGCCATCGCGGCCGAAAACGCTCGCCAAGCGAATCATATCGAATTGATCGCTTCGGAGAACTTCACCTACCCGGCCGTAATGGAGGCCCAAGGGAGCGTGCTCACCAACAAATATGCCGAGGGTTACCCCGGTAAACGTTGGTATGGGGGCTGCGAGGAAGTTGATAAGGTCGAAGTCATCGCCATTGAACGCGCCAAACAGCTCTTCGGTGCCGAACACGCCAACGTCCAGCCTCACTCCGGATCACAGGCCAATTTCGCCGTCTACACCGCCGTCCTCCAACCAGGCGACAAGGTTCTCGGCATGAACCTCGCTCACGGCGGTCACTTAACCCACGGCAGCCCCGTTAACTTTTCCGGCAAACTCTACAACTTCGTGCAATACGGGGTGAACGAGGAAACCGGCCACATCGACTACGATGAACTCGCCGCTATCGCCGAGCGCGAGAAACCCAAGATGATCACGGTCGGTGCGTCCGCCTACTCCCGCACCATCGACTTCGAGCGCATGGGTGAAATCGCCCGCTCCGTCGGAGCCTATCTCTTTGCCGACATCGCCCACATTGCTGGACTTGTCGCCGGCGGTGCCCACCCGTCGCCCGTGCCGCACGCCGACTTCGTCACCACCACGACGCACAAAACCCTGCGCGGTCCGCGTGGTGGTCTGATTCTCTGCAAAGCGGAACACGCCAAAAAGATCAATTCAGCCATGTTCCCCGGCGCCCAAGGTGGACCACTCATGCATGTGATCGCAGCTAAAGCCGTTTGCTTCGCCGAAGCCCTCAAGCCCGAGTTCAAGGAATACGCCGCCAACGTAGTGAAGAATAGCCAAACGCTCGCAGCCGCCTTCCTCAAGCGGGGCTACAAGGTCGTTTCTGGCGGCAGCGACAATCACCTCTTCCTCGTTGATCTCCGCCAAAACCTTCCTGACCTCACCGCCAAGCAGGCTCAGGAGACCCTCGATCTCGCCCACATCACGTGTAACAAAAACACCGTGCCGTTTGAGACTCGCTCACCTTTCAAGGCATCCGGCATCCGCCTCGGCACCCCAGCCGTCACGACTCGCGGCTTCGTCGAAGCCGATATGGATGAAATCGCCGATTGTATCGATATCGTGCTCAAGGCGATCGATACCGACGGCCTCGAGGATGCCCTCAACGCGGTCAAGGTTCGCGTCGCCGCGCTCTCCAGCGCGTATCCTCTGCCTTACTAAACTGTCTCCGCGACTGGCGGTGGATTAGTCCACCGCCTGCCGCTCTCAGACTTCGTTCATCATGCCCGCGCCGGAGAATAATCCACTCAATCGTAAGCCGTGGCCCATGAAGTGGATCATTATCGGGATCCTGGCCTGCATAATTCCTTACACGTGGCTAACCATTGCCTACCGTAAGCCCAATCCGGCCCACGAACCGTATCAGGACAATAAAGACCGCGCCCAGGTCTTGCGCCTCCTCGACAGTGGCTTCCACCGGATCGAATTGCCGATGAACGTGCTCGTCGTTCCACCCGGGCCGACCACCGAATCTGCGACGAGTGAAGCTATCCCCGGTGGATTCCCCCCGCTGCTCCATGACGTTTTGATTGAGCGACCGCCGGTCCCCAGTGAATACCTCCGCGTCACCGCACCGGTAACCGCTCTCGCCAGCGCACCCTACACCTTCGACTTCGTTTGCACGCAGCCGGATCACGACGAATTACCCGCTCAAACTCAGCTTTATCACCGCCAACAAGAGCTTGTGATCATTGTGGGCTTTGAGACCACCCCCGGAGAGCTCCAATCTCGACGGCTTGAGTTCACCGCCCTAATTACGATTCCGGCCAATACCCTCGAGCCAGGCACTTATCGCGCCACTTTAGTGGGGGCTCGAGAGTCCCGGCGCTGGACGTTTGAGGTCCTTTGACCGTTTAGTTGCCCACAAAGCAGCGATTGACGCCTTCGTCTCCTTGCTTGTAAACGCTATCACCTAACAACCGCAATGACCACGGGTTCCACCAGTTCAAACGTGTCTCCCGCCGAGGCTAACGACACGACATTTAAGCCCACCGATCTTCGGGGTATATTAAAATATATCCCGCGATTTCGGAATCAAATCTTCGTGGTCGCGCTGGATGGAGCCGTCATCGCCGATGATAATCTCGCCAACCTCCTCGTGGATATCGCCGTGCTCCGGAGCCTGATGATCAAGGTCGTTTTGGTGCACGGGATTTCAGAGCAACTCCAAGATCTTTCCATCGCCCGTGACGTCCCCCTCTCCAATGCCGATGGCACGGGAGTCACCGACACCTCCACCCTCGATCTCGCGGTGCGCGCCTCCTCCCGCGTGTCACACCTCATTCTCGAAGGTCTGACCCAATCCGGACTCAAGTGCGCCATCACCAACGCGGTGCGGTCTCTCCCCGTGGGTGTGATCAAAGGCGAGGACCATCAATTCACCGGCAGGGTTGATCGCATCGATAAGGAGACGCTCCAGCACCTCTTCGCCGCCGACATCGTGCCGATCATCCAGCCCATCGGTTTTGCCCCCGACGGCAGCACGTTACGCATAAATTCTGACTTGCTCGCGATCAAAGTCGCCGCGGCCCTCGACGCCACCAAGGTGATTTACCTCAGCCAGCGGGAAGGTTTGAACATCAATGAAGTTTTTCGGCGCGATATCGCCGTCGATGAACTCGCTGACATCCTGCGCGACTCTCCCTCTGCCATCACCGACGATGTTCGATCCAAGGCGGAACACGCGGTCACAGGGGTCAAAAGCGGCATACCTCGCGTGCACCTGATCGACGGCCGCGTCTACGACGGACTGCTCAACGAAGTATTTTCCAGCGAAGGCGTCGGCACGCTAATTTTCGGTAACGATTATCAACAAGTCCGAGCCGCCACCCGCAACGATAGCCGTTTCGTCCATAGCCTCATTCGCAGCGCCGTAGAACGCGAAGAACTGCTCCATCGCGACCTCGCCGCAATCGAGGAGCACATTGAAGATTTCTTCGTATTCGAAATCGACGAGAACATCGTGGCCTGCATTTCGCTGCACGTGTTTCCGGATCAACCTGACACGGCTGAGATCGGTTCACTTTGCGTCATGCCGTTTCACCATAAACGCGGTATCGGCCGCAAGATGGTCGCGTTCGCCACCCTTCAAGCCAAGGCGGCAGGTGCCACGAAACTGGTCGCCCTTTCGACCCAGAGTTCGACGTTTTTCTCCCGTTCCTGTGGATTCACCAGCAACGATGAATCTGCTCTTCCACCTGCTCGCCGCGAACTTGCGCGAAGCAATGGCCGCAACGCGATAGTTCTGGTCAAGACCCTCGATTGAGCCCCTGCCATGCGGGCCGTAATCCAGCGCGTAAGCGCAGCGAGCCTAACCGTCGCCGATGAACGAATCGGAGAAATAAACTCGGGGTTGTTGGTGCTACTCGGAATCACCCACGACGATACGGAATCCGACGCAACCTGGCTCGCAGAGAAGATCAGTAAACTGCGCATCTTCGCAGACGATGCGGGCAGCATGAATCGTTCGCTCATTGATATCACAGGACAGGCTCTGGTGGTGAGCCAGTTCACCTTACATGCTCGAACTCACAAAGGCACGCGTCCGTCATTCAATGACGCCGCACCTCCTGAAATAGCCGAACCACTTTACGAATACTTCTGCGCCGAATTCCGTGATCGGTTGGGACCTAAATCGATCGCCACCGGCAAATTTGGAGCGATGATGAAAGTCGCTCTGGTGAACGACGGACCCGTCACGCTCGTGCTCGATACGCCCAACCGGGAATGAGCATTTGAGCTACCATAAATTCATAAAAGAGCAGCCTATCGAGGCGGCTTTTGGGATCGGAACCACGTTTTCAACCAGCTTTGGCCAAACCTATTTCATCTCGCTGTTTGTGCCTTCATTGCTGGCTGCCTTACCCATCACGACCGGAGAATTCGGCACCCTTTATGGGATCGGCACTTTGGTGGGCGCGTTGATTCTGCCCCTGATCGCCGCCCACTATGATTCGACTCCACTGGCACTATATACGCGCCGCGTATTCTGGGCGGTTGGGGTCTCCGCTCTGCTCCTCGCACTCGCCGTGCACCCAATCATGTTAGTTTTGGCGGTAGCAGGTCTGCGACTGACCGGGCCCGGATTGATGACCCACGTATCGAATACGACGATGGCGAAGGGATTCGAGAAGCGACGGGGGCGAGCCCTAGGACTCTCGTCACTCGGTTACCCTTTGGGTGAAGCTATTCTTCCTCCGATCGCAGCCGGCCTGCTACTCTTCGTAGAATGGCGTGTCCTTTGGCTGTTGATCGCCGCGCTATATCTGTTGGCGCTACCCTGGGGGGTTACGTGGTTAATCGGGCGGGCTCGTTTCGAATCCTTCGTGGCCACTGACTATGATCCAACGAAAAATGCTCGAACGGGGAAACTTCGACGCGCTTGGAAACTCATGCGTTCTGATCAACGGTTTTGGTGGATTCTGCCAACCCAGATGTTGCTGCCCATGTTGATGACAGCGGTGTTCCTTTATCAAGCTCCACTGGCGGTGAGTAAGGGATGGAACACCACCTTCATGGCTTCGCTATTTTCCATATTCGCTCTATGCAAAGCAGGCACCTCGATTTGGGTCGGACCGAGAATCGACCAACACGGGGCGCTTTCCATGGTGGGGTTCGTGGCCGTGCCGGTGACCTTGGGCATGGCCTTGATTTCGATCAGTTCACATCCCGCGGCAGCAGTGGGGTTCTTTATGCTCGCCGGACTCACCGGCGGATCCGCGGGTAACGTATTCACGTCGGTATGGGCTGAGTTCTACGGGCCCAAGCAACTCGGAGCGATCAAGGGACTCACGGGGTCCCTCGCCGTGGTGTCCTCCGCTATTGGCCCGGCGATTGCGGGAGCGTTACTGGGATTAGGAGTCGGGTTCGACACCATGCTCGCGGGCTTTGCTGGCGCCATTTTGGTGGCGGCGATTTGTGCGAGTCGCGCTGCGTCTATTGCGGCACCTGAACCGACTGACCATTCTCAGCCCGGCTCAAACCCAGAATAAAGGGAGCAGCAACCTTCACCCACTCTTCGGGCGTGGGATGTCGTTTCGCTTCCTCCCCCCAAGCTGTCGCTAGCATCTCAGTCGAGATCACTCCTGGACTCATGGGAATACAGGCCATGGGATCGGGCAGCTCTTGCGCCATGGCTTTCGAAAGACCTTCAATCGCGTATTTTGATGCACAATATGGGCCCACATGAGGCGATGTGCTCAAGCCCCAGCCTGAAGAAAGGTTTACAATTATTCCCGATCCGCGTTTCACCATCGCGGGCACAAACGCTCGGATAACGTTGAAGACACCCTTCACGTTCACATCGATGAGTTGCGAAAACTCCTTGGTCGGAACCTCCCAAAGATTGGCCGGCTCATTCATCAAAGCCGCATTGTTGATGATCAAATCAGGTATGCCGTGGGAAGCGTCTACCGTCTCGAACCAGACGTTGACCTTGTTGGCCTGCGCGACATCGACGATATCGAAACGATCCTTGTCGTCGCAACCAAACCGAAGATCGAGAATTTGCTCCGGATCGCGTCCACAACCGATGACGGTGTGACCTTCGGCCATATAAACATCAGCCAGAACACGCCCTAGTCCCTTCGATACACCCGTGATTAAGATCTTCATAGGTTCAGGGATAAGCCGATACGGCCAAACCCGTCCACCCAAGATCTCCTACTTGCTCTATCGGGGAGGCAATAAAACCTAAACCGGCTCGACACGAGTGCGTTTGCTACCTGATGCGATGGAGCGATAAATTGCATCGACCACGAGCGCATCCTTGAGTCCTTCGAGACCCGATACCTCGGATTCCACGCCAGCGTGAATGCACCGGACAAAGTCGTCCATCTGCAACGCCTGCTGGCTGAATTTCCGAGGGGCCAATTGTTTGTCTTTCAGCACACCCACAATCGGACCGTAGGAGTGGGCGGGCGAAAGCGCACCCCAGCCCTTTTGGTAGGCCACGTGCACTGAGTTGGTGCGAAACGCGTAAGTGGTCGTGCAGTTCGCGGTCGCTCCACCAGGGAACTCGAGTTGAAACATGATCGTTTCATCGACTTCGGCAAACTTCATCGGATCGGTTTTAAATTCCTGAGCCGTCACCGCAATCGGTTCCTCGCCTGCGAAGAATCGTGCACTCTGCGTGCAATAGACGCCGACATCATACATCGCTCCTCCACCCGCGAGGTTCTTGCGCAGACGCCATTGAGTGGGGTCACCAATCGGAAAGCCCATATCGGCCTGAACATAACGCACATCGCCAAAATCAGGTTCGCCACGAGCGAGCATCAGAGCCCGATAGTTGGGATCGAAATGCAAGCGGTAGCCGACCGACAACTGCACCCCAGCATCACGACAAGCTTTGATGGCGCGACGGGACTCCTCTGCCGTAACCGTCATCGGTTTTTCGCAGATCACATGTTTACCCGCTTTGGCCGCTCGTTCGATGAACTCCAAATGCATGGCGTTGGGTAACACGATATAGACGATATCGATGTCTGAGTTCGTCGCGATCGAATCAAAGTTGTCGTAGTTGTAGATATTACTCTCCGCAAAACCATGCTCGACCGACCAACGTTTCGCCTTCTCCGGATCACCTGAAACGACTCCGGCCAGGTGGCAATTTTGCGTTTCCTTAAAAGCCTTGGCCAACTGCCTCGTCGCATAGTTTCCCAGCCCCATCAGGGCGGTGCCCATGGGTTTGACACCTGGCGTAGCCGCAATCATCTGCGAGGCCAGAGGGCCGGCGGCAAGAGCCACGCCCGTAGTGCGAGTCGATAGAGAAATAAAATCGCGTCGAAGCATAGGAATAGGGGTTTTCGAACAACGGGGAGAGACTAACGACTTTGTAAGCTAAACTTGTTAAGACCGGTCTTGCGGCAGGCATCCATGAGGAAGGCTACCGTCTTGAGGGGTGTCGCTTCATCCGCGGCAATCAGCACCGGGATGTCGCGATTCACTTCTTTGACCTGTTGCAGCAATTCTTCGATCTGATCCTCGGTCACCACCTGACCATTGAAGGACATCACTCCCTCGTTATCGACGCCGATGGTCACCGTGCCTTTAAACTCGTTTTTACCAGCCGTCTCCACTTTGGGTAGCGTGATATTGAGCGTCGAAGCGGACCGAAACTGCATCGTCACAAATGCGAAAAAGATGAGCATAACGAGCACATCAATCAGCGGGAGCAGATTCATCTCCGGTCGCCGACGGCGACGTTGGTAGAGACCGCTCATAGTTCGGACTTATCGGATTCGATCGCCTGCTGTCCCAAGATTCGTTCCAGAATCACATCCAACTGAGCCGCGTAATTATCCACTCGCCGTTGAAGATATCCACCACCCACGAGAGCCGGAATCGCGATCGTCAAACCCAGTAATGTCGCCGAGAGAGCCAGCGCTACCCCACTCGTAAAGGCGACGGGGTCGGGCAATCCTGATTCCCCTGAGATTGAGGAGAAAACTCTAAGCAGAGACCAAACGGTGCCGGTTAATCCGATTAACGGAGCGGCCGCGTAAATGATATCGAGATAGGGTAGACCTCGCTCCATTCGGTTGAGTTCGAGTCGAGCAAAGGCTTTGACCGCGTCTTCATCGCCTTCGTGACGTCGAGAAAACGCGACGATCCGGCCGAGCACCGAATCAGCTTCGTTGTCGGCGGTTCGGCCCTCGATAATCGCTTCCACGAGATCGAGCGGCATGATCGCGCTATGGCGAAGCGCGTAGGAGCGTTCGCAAAGGATGAAAACCATCACCAACGAGCAAAGCCCGAGTGGGTAAATGAGAATGTCGGCACCGGCAACGACATCGATTAAGGCGAAATACATGGGCATCTGCGTTTCTGGGACGCGAACAAAGAGAAAAGGTTCACCAAAATTCCTCAACGTTCGCGCTGGGTCAAGGACGTCGCCCGAGATCATCGCCAGCTAACTACCCCCATCGATGTTTGGAATCTCAAATTACGTTCGCCCCACCGAGGCTCGATCGGCACATTTATCTCCCTCCACCCTATGATACCCTCAATCTTACCATTCCGTTCGACCCTAACCCGAATTACTGCTTTAGCCATCGTCGCTGTTTCCTCACTCCCAGCGGGTGAATTATTGCGTGAATCGTTCGAAACCGACGAATTGCCCCCCTGTTTACCGTGGGCCAGGGTAAGTGGGAGATAATCGACGGGACGCTCCGCGGCCAGCAGCTCGCGGCCGACAACCACACCGGTTTCCGTAAAATCTACCTGGACCATCAAAACGTGCGTTACTCCTACGACGTAAAATTGGAGGGCGAGGTATTCCATCAACTTTTGATCAACTGGGGGCTCGCGCACATCGCGAAAATCATGATCCGTTACGAAGAAGCATCGGTCTGGAAGATCAAAGAGGCCAACAAACGGAAACAGATGACCGCTTTGGGCCACGACCAGGGTCGTGATCCTTTAGCTGGTAAATGGGACGAAGCCACCAAGAGCATTGCCTCCGTTCCACTAAAATTAAAAACCGGTCACTGGTATCGAGTGGAGGTAGAGATGAAGGACGATAGCCTCAGCGTCATGGTCGATGGGAAAAGCGCAACTGGGCACCATATCGGCATCAGCGAAAAGAAGGATAACTTCGGCTTCCAGGCCGGTGGTCTGACCGGTCAGATCAGCATCGATAATATCGTCGTTGTTGATCTACGCGATGCCAACGAACTCCGCTCCCCGGCGATCCCGTTGCCCATGTGACATAACTCTCAGTAGCTTTTATCTACGCAAAAACCTCTCACCAACGGCACGATTGCTCCGTTAATGAGAGGTGGGAAAGAGTTAGGAAAGTCCGTCTCCCCTTCAGGTCGCCATATAAGCAAGACCAGCCGAAACAGACCGCACCTGTGGCACGCCTTCGTGGAGTTCAGCAATCGCATCCCAACGGCCATTGATCAGAGCATCTCGGGCCGATCCGCGGATCTCTGCCGGGATGGACTCGCTGCCGAAACGAACCACTTGATCACCCAAATCGATCGTCACCTCAACGGTCGGGTCGGCTTCGATTGCCGCCGTCACTTTCGCGATGTCGGCCCGAGTGGCAACCGCACAAGGGATGCCTAACGTCGTGCAATTACCGAAAAAGATCTCGGCGAAACTTTCCGCTACGACACCGCGGAAACCATACTTCTGAATCGCTTGCGGGGCGTGCTCCCGAGAGGAACCGCAACCGAAATTCGCCCCGGAAAGGAGCACGGTGGCGGACTTGAAACGTTCGTCGTTGAGCGGATGACTACCGTCGTTGCCGTCGGCATCTTTGCGCACATCGTAGAACAGGTATTCGCCGAGTCCATCAAAGGTGACGCACTTCATGAAGCGGGCCGGGATGATCCGGTCGGTGTCGATATCGTTACCGGGAACGGTGACCGCTGGTCCGGTGATTGAGGTGATTTTTGCTAAAGCCATGAGAAATATAGTTAAGTTTTAAGCTAGGACGGGTTCACCGACTTCGAAGACTTCACGCGCATCAGCCACGTGGCCAGTAACGGCCGCAGCCGCTACCATGAGCGGACTCATCAATACGGTGCGCCCCGTGGTCGAACCTTGGCGCCCTTTGAAGTTACGGTTGGAGGAGGAGGCGCACAGTTGGTCGCCAATCAGTTTGTCGGGATTCATGGCGAGACACATGGAGCAGCCCGCGGCGCGCCATTCAAATCCTGCTGCCAAGAGCACCTTGTCGATCCCCTCTTTTTCACACTGCGCGGCTACGATTTGCGAACCGGGCACGGCAA
The DNA here is from genome assembly GCA_913058185.1 of uncultured Verrucomicrobiota bacterium. Lineage (GTDB taxonomy): Bacteria > Verrucomicrobiota > Verrucomicrobiia > Opitutales > Opitutaceae > Actomonas. The sequence continues at coordinate 23,310 of CAJXQX010000041.1, read as the reverse complement.
TCGCTTTAACGCCAGCGGCAACTTTGCGACCAGCGATGAATTTCGCGACTTCCCGAAAGTCAGAGAGACGCCCGTTGGTGCAGGAACCGAGGAATGCCACGTTGATCGGAGTGCCTTTGATTGGGGCACCGGGGGTGAGCTTCATGTATTCGAGGGCTTCCAAGATTGAGGTCTTCTCGTCCTCACTCGTGGCCGTAGCGGGATCCGGGATCGATTGATCAATCGTGATACCCTGCCCCGGGTTGATGCCCCAGGTCACCGATGGAGCGATATCAGCCGCATCGATCACCACCACATCATCATAGGAACAATCCACATCCGAAGCGAAACCGAGCCAACGTTCGGCCACTGCATCCCAATCCGAGCCCGTTGGTGAGTAAGGACGGCCTTGCAAATAATCGACCGTAGTCTGGTCGGGATTCACGTAGCCGACGCGCGCGCCGCCTTCGATCGACATGTTACAAACCGTCATGCGTTGCTCCATGCTGAAGCTCTCGAACAAGGTGCCCGCAAATTCGTAGGCGTAGCCCGTGCCGCCACTCACGCCGAGTTGAGCGATGACGTGCAGGATCACGTCCTTAGCATAAACGCCGGGATGGAGCTCTCCGTTCACTTCGATCCGGCGCACTTTGAGTTTACCGAGTGCCATAGTCTGAGTGGCCAATACGTCACGAATCTGGGTGGTGCCGATACCAAACGCGATCGCGCCGAACGCGCCGTGAGTGGAGGTGTGCGAATCACCACACGCAATGGTGGTGCCAGGCTGGGTGATGCCCTGCTCGGGTCCCACGATGTGCACGATGCCCTGTTTGCCGGATTCGCGGTCGAAGAACGTGACGTTGTTATCCGCACAGTTTTTGCGCAGCTCATCCATCATGGCCTGCGCCAGTGGATCGGCATAGGGTTCAACGAATTGATCGGTCGGGACGATGTGATCGACCGTGGCGAACGTGCGCGTCGGCATCAGCACCGGTAGATTCAGGTCGCGCAACATGCCAAAGGCCTGAGGCGACGTGACCTCATGGATGAGATGAGTGCCGATCAGAAGTTGAGTCTGACCATTCGCGAGGGTCCGCACCGTGTGCGTATCCCATACTTTTTCGAAGAGTGATTTAGCCATAATGAGTTAAGTTGCGGCAGAGCATACCAAATCTTGCGATATCTAGAAAATACTTAATTAGTCTTTATTGATGCCTCGTGAGTATCAATTCGATTTCGAGATTCGCCACCTGATCTACTTCCGGGAAGTGGCCCGCTTGTTGCATTTCCGTCGTGCAGCCGAGTCTCTCGGGGTCGCCCAGCCCTCCCTCTCGCGACAAATCGCACATCTTGAATCGGCGGTTGGCACTGCGCTACTCGTTCGTTCTCAGCGTCGCGTCGAGTTAACCCCCGCCGGCAGACATCTGTTGGAGAATATCGAGCCTTGGCTACGACAATTGAAACGCCTACCCGCTGAGCTTGATGCCATTGCTCAAGGTGAAACCGGAATTCTGCGGGTTGGGTTCACGGGCCTGGCCATGGCCACGGTATTACCCGGAATTCTGCGTGAGCTCCAACGGACCCATCCCGGGATTCGCGTGGAACTCAATGAATCTCCCACCGCCACTCAACTTGAGGCGCTCAGGTCGGGAGATATCGCCTGCGGATTCCTCCACCCCGATTCACTTCCCAAAGGATATCATCACCGGATGCTGCTGAGCGAACGCAACGGAGTCGTGCTGCCGGCGGATCATCCTCTCGCGCGACGGAAGACCCTAAAATTACATGACCTCGCCAAGGTTCCCTTCGTCTTGTTCCCCCGCTACAACAATCCCACTTTCTACGATCGCACCCTCTCCGCCTTTAGCGAGGCAGGCGTAACCCCGCATATTGTGGAAGAGATTTGGCCTCGAGCCAACGCCATCGGCCTAGTCCGTTCGGGCTTAGGCGCGACCTTGATGTGCCCTTCGGAGGCAAAAATCCTCCCGGACGAAGTGACCTTCAGGCGCATCACTGGGCCGACTCCCGAGAGCCGGCTGGCTTTGGCGTGGCACGGGGGGGCCCATGGCTCGGGTGCGTTAAACGCGTTTCTTCAAGCCGCCGGGCACCGTTTAAATTAACGGTTCGAGTCCACCTCTCACGATTGACGCTAAGACGAATATTCCGTCGGGTAGTAAATAGATGCGCCACTTCTTCCGAAAAGTTGTCATTGGGTGTCTGCTATTAGCATTCAGCCATCTGCCACTGCTGGCGCAGGATGAAACCGGGCGACTCTTTTTAAAGAACTTCGCCCCACGAGACTACCGTGGCAGCGATCAAGTCACCTGCAGTTTACAGGTTGATTCTGGCGTGATGTTTTTCGGAACCAATGACAGCATTCTGGAATTCGACGGGAGCGTGTGGCGGTCATGGAACAATTCAGGAAACGCGGTCGAGCCCCTGACTGCCATTTCCGATCAAGAAATCCTCGTAACAGCTCAGGGCGATTGGGGCGTGCTCACCATCAAAGGTCCCCAACGATCCTACTAAAGTCTCCCCCTCTCCTCCGAGTTGCCTGAATTTTGGAGAACAAATGGGGCCGTAATCGGGCCAACCGGAGAGTTTATCATGTCAGCGACCGGTGGTTTGGTGGTGAAGCACCCGGGCCAGCCCGTCCGCTGGATCCCACTAGCCGATGACTCACAAACCGTCCCTCAACTCTTCAATACTCACGGGCGCATCACCATTTTCGTGGCCGGAGAAGGCCTGCACGAATGGCGAGATGGGCGAATGCAACAGATCCTCGAGCACGATGAGCTGTCTCCCGCTCAAAGTATCACAATCACGGCCGGACAAGTCTCGAGCGGTGATTCATCTACGCAGTTGATCGGCACGTCAGACGGGCGCTTGTTCCGACTAGAGGATGATACACTCACTCATGTCGTGTGGCCGGTGAGTGAACTTTTGGTCATGACTGGTATTCGCTTCATTCGAAGACTAGAGAACCAAAACCTCGCAATCGCGACCAACGAACAGGGCATCTTACTCGTCTCGCCTCAGGGCGAGATTGTGCAACGTATTGACCAACTCCGCGGGCTGGAGAGCCAAACGGTGCATCATCTGATTGAAGATCAAGAATACGGTTTGAGGGCGGGCACCGACTTTGGGGTTTCACGCATCGATCTTCAAACGCCCTACACGCTCTTCTTTCGCCGCGATGGTTTAGAGCGAAGCTTTATCAATTGTTTCACTCGTCACGAAGGTCGCCTTCACATCGGAATGGATCGAGGCGCCTATTTTTTGCAGCCGGCCCAAATCTCCCGGGGTTGGAATGCCAGGTTCGCGCCACTGCCTGAATTGGAAGCGCAAGTCCGGTCACTCTTATCGACCGATCAGGGTCTCTTGATCGGCACCAACGAAGGACTGTGGTGGACGCCATCCAACTTAAACACGCCGGTCAAATTGACGACCAAACCGCTGCAGGGGCTTAAGTTGAGGGCGCCGACGCAGGACGATCCAATCACTCGGTTTTGGTGGTGGAATCGAGATCGAATAGGCACGGGTCATTGGAATGGCAGTCAGTGGGTTTTCGATCCATCAACCCTAACTCTCCCCGATTCGATTACCGGATTCACGCAGGGCTATCCTGGGCGGGTTTTGGTTTCTTTGGCCGACGGGACCGTGGGTTGGGTGCGCTTTGTTCCGGGAACTGAACCAACGTGGCACTCGATTCCCGTGACTGTCTCCAATCCGCAGGATATTCATCTCGTAGATGCTCGCGATGGAGCGACCTGGCTCACCAGTCGTGCCGGCATCATGAGGCTCAGCGAGGAGGCGCAGTGGAACCTCGATCCGAATCTAGACTTCCGTGAATATCCTGATGACCTCATCTGGCCAATCCATCCGTTCGATGATGGAACGATTTGGTATCAAATCGAACCCCGAGTTCGGGCCGAATCGGAGTGGCACGAACGTTTGATCCGGCGAAGGCATTCATCATCGACTGAGCCAGACATTCTGGGAGTGCCCCCTGCGATCACCGAAGTCATTGGGTATGGTGGTGCACGAATCATATTCTCCGAATCAGAGGTGGATAAGAATGTTCTATGGGTCGCAGGAGCGACCGGACTCTTGCGCATCGATCGCGACAAACTTGAACATCCGCCCGCATTGGCTCCGGTCATTGTCCGCCGCGTTCAAGTTGGAGAAAACTGGCGTGACTTGTCCGACGAAAACGATCTCGGCGTTTTCGAATCCACCGCCTCCACCTTGCGGTTTAGATTTACCAGTCCAAGCCACTCCCCTTCTCACGAAATACAGTATCAATTTCGATTACGGGGTTGGGATGACACGTGGTCCGCCTGGGGTTCCCGGGATGAAAGCGTTTCCTTAATCCATGTTGCCGTGGGCGGCTTTAACCTCAGCTCCTCCGGAACTTCCAAAGCCCGAGTCGATGCGGGAATACCCAACAAAAACAAAAGGCTCAATAGGGCAGTAAATTTCGAGAAGCTCAAAAAAGAAAATAATGCCGAACTTCGCGCGGCGCAATGCACCAAAACAGCGATCATTCATGGATTATTGCTATCGACTGCGATACTTCCGGCTGCCCCGGGGTTTGGGTTTCGACTGTTTCTTAAAGTCACCCGAACGAAGTGTCTCGATTTGGTCACGGAGCAAGGCCGCCCGTTCAAATTCCAATCGATTGGAAGCGTCGGCCATATCAACCTCGAGTTCGGCTATCACCGTCGCGACATCTTCATCCCCCTCGGCTGCCATCAATTCGACATCATCGTCTCGTCGCCCAGAACCATCATAGACATGCAAACTTGCCTGAGCCGGACGCTGAACTCCCCGTGGAGTGATCCCGTGCTCCTCATTGTGGGCCATCTGTTTCTCTCGGCGCGCGGAAGTCACCTCAATGGTGCGTTGAATCGAATTGGTCTGCTTGTCGGCATAGAAGATCACCCGACCTTTTTCATGTCGGGCCGCTCGACCAGCCGTTTGCGTCAACGACGTCTCACTGCGAAGGAATCCCTCCTTATCCGCATCAAGGATCGCTACGAGGGCAACCTCCGGAAGGTCGAGACCTTCGCGCAACAAGTTGATTCCGATGAGCACGTCAAAATTGCCTAAGCGCAAGTTCCTCAAAATCTCCACGCGCTCGATCGCATCGATGTCCGAATGGAGGTATTCCACCTTGATTCCCGCTTCTCTGATGAAACTCGAAAGGTCCTCGGAAAGTCGTTTGGTCAACGTGGTCACGATCACCCGTTCTTTGGCCGCGACCGCAGCCCGGATTTCACCAATTAAGTCCTCAACTTGACCTTTAATCGGTTTAATCTCGATCACCGGATCAAGTAGTCCGGTTGGGCGAATTACCTGCTCTGCGATGACGGTAGACTTCTCAATCTCGTATTTCGCCGGCGTAGCGGAAACAAACAGCGTCTGATTGGTGATCGTCCGGAACTCCTCAAAATTCTGAGGGCGATTATCAATCGCGGAAGGCAGACGAAATCCGTGTTCCACGAGGTTAATCTTCCGCGCCCGGTCTCCATTGAACATGCCCCCGACCTGCGGAATCGTTGCGTGACTTTCGTCGACGAATAACAGGAATTCTTCAGGGAAAAAATCGATTAAGCAGGTTGGGCGTTCGCCTTCCTCTCGGCCCGCCATATGACGCGAATAATTTTCAATACCGTTACAGAACCCCATCTCCTGCATCATCTCTAAATCGTAATTGGTGCGCATCCGAATTCGCTGTGCTTCGAGATATTTTCCGGCCGCTTCGAATTCGGCCACGCGAACATCCAACTCGGCTTTAATCTTATGCACCGCCGCCGCCATCTTACCCTTGGTCGTCACGTATTGAGTGGCAGGATATAAATCAAATTGTTCCAAGGTCCGCTGAGTTTCACCGGTCAAGGGGTCAAACTCAGAAATTGATTCCACCTCATCTCCCCAAAGTTCGATTCGCAGTGCCTGTTCGGTGTAGGCAGGCATGATGTCTATGACGTCGCCCCGAACCCGAAAACGGCCTCTCTTGAGATCGAAGTCGTTTCGCTCGTAGAGATTGTCCACTAACTTCTCGAGTAGAACGTTCCGAGGCATTGTCCCTCCTTTGCGGAGCTCAACCCGCAACTCGGTGAAGTCTTTCGGTGACCCCAGGCCATAAATGCAGGAGACCGAAGCAACCACGATCACGTCCGATCGGGATACCAACGAACTCGTCGTGGCAATTCGGAGACGTTCGATCTCTTCGTTAATTGAAGAATCTTTTTCGATGAATGTATCGCTAGAAGAGATGTAAGCTTCCGGTTGATAATAGTCGTAGTAACTGACGAAATATTCGACCGCGTTTTCCGGGAAAAAGCTCTTAAACTCCGAATAAAGCTGCGCCGCCAGTGTCTTGTTGTGCGAGATGATCAGGGTCGGCCGACCACACTGCGCGATCACATTGGCCATCGTGAACGTTTTCCCCGAACCAGTCACCCCAAGTAGCGTCTGATCCCGATTACCGCCGTTGATCGATTCCACCAAGTCGGCAATGGCCTGAGGCTGATCCCCAGTTGGCTCGTAATCGGAAGCTAATTTAAAAAGAGACATGAACCTTAGAGCTTCAACAATTCCGTAATCTCGAGCTCGTCCAAGCGGTGCACCACCCGATCGACGAGCGGAAGCAAGGTATCTGCGTCATGCGTGGTAGCCACGCCCACCACTTTCATCCCACCTGCTCGGCCCGCTTCGATTCCGGCTTTGGCATCCTCGAAAACGATACAGTGAACTGGGTCTCGATCAATCTTACCCGCCGCCTTGAGAAACACATCGGGATGAGGTTTACCTTCGGTCACATCTTCCGCCGTCACGATATCGTCGAACATATTTTCGAATCCCATCACCCCTAATATCGTGTCGATATTCTCCCGGTGGGTCGATGAACCCACACAACTGGGAATTCCGGCTTCTTTCAGTCGCTCGAGAAAACGATGCACCCCGGGCAATGCTTCAACACCTTGCTCCACCACAATATCACGGTAGAGCGCCTCTTTGCGCAGCGAAAGCCGATGGATTTCCGTCCTATCATTCGTCCATCCTAGAATCTGGGGGATGATGAGTTCGTTCTTTCGCCCAAATCCTCGCACGAAATGATCAGCGGGCAGTGGTTGGCCCACTTCAGACGCCAGTCGCTCCCAGCTCGCCTCATGTTGGCGTGACGAGTCGATGATGACCCCATCCCAATCAAAGAGAATACCCAGATCTGAAGCGGCAGTATTCATAATTGTCCGCAACGAAACATCGATCGGTTCAAATGCCAAATACCTTGAGGATACTGTTCCAGATCGTTGACCAAAAACGCTTCGGCCCGGAGTTCTCCGGATCACGCGATGTCTCCTGCAGCACAAACAAACCGTCACCGGCAAACAGATCATCGAAGAGCGGATTCATATCACGGTAATAGCCCCAAAAAGTTTCCGCTCGCACCGGCAAATAATCTAGATTCGGGGTGAACCCAATAGTCGAGAGCTGGTTGGTGCGTCTCGCGGGGCGAACTCCTTTTCCTTGGTCGCTTAATATTTCCGCGCGCACTCCGCGGCTTCCCGCCACCACGATCCGGCATGGCCCCACGAATTCGAAGAAACGAAACTGTAAGGTGATCCACGCTTGCCAACGCATCAGAGCCCAACGGCGACGAATCTCAACTTTCTCTTCGTTTTTCGTAATCACTCCTACCAGGAAACTGGGTCGCAAAATGATCGAAGCCCCCTCAGGCACTTCAATGACGGATAATTCAGTATGAGGATCATCACCGTTCGATAACGTCGATGCCAAGCGGTCTCCCGCATGGTCGTTGCGCAACTCCACCAACTCGGTCAATCCGCACGCCATACTCGTAAATGGGATCGACCAATCTAAGACCAATCGGGTTTTTCGTTTCAGACTCTCATCACTCGACTGCAGAAAATTCTCCTTCACCCGCAATACCTCCCCCGGCCAGAGATTGACTGCAGCGGAGACGCTGCTCTTCCGCACATGGGGATACGCCACCAGCTTATCCGCAAACGTGATCGGCTTTCCGCAAGCCAAAAATGGCGCGAGCAAATAATACGAAAGCAACTTGATCACCGACGGACCGACAAAGAACGTAACCAGCGCAATCAGTAGATACCACTTGGATTGATCCCAGGCATCTCGCAGATAATGGGCCACGGGAGACCCCGATTCCGCACTACTGGCCAAATCCTGCTCCACGTTGCTGAGTCTAAAATCCAATTCAGCGAGATCTATTTCGGCCTTGTTGATCGTCCGCAATACGTCCTCGAGCTGGCCTTCCGCTTCCAATTTGAGCGCGCCCATCCGGACAATCTGTTTTTCATTCGCCGCCTGCTGATCGCTATTGCCAAACCAATCTTCCCACAAACTTCGTAGATCGATGAGTTGAGCGACGATTTTTTGAGTCTGAGTAATTCGATCCTCTTGAGATTGTGCGAAATCTCGCAAGGTTTCGAGCTGGACCAATAACTGCGCTTTTTGGGCGGTGATTTCGACCTGCGCATCGCGCAGTTCATCCATATATTCGAGGCGGCGTGTTTCCGCATCTACTTGATCATTAGCATATAACCAAAATCCGACTCCGACCAGAGCCAACACCACGATCAACACCGCGGCCCCCAATTTACTCAGCAACCAAGTGCCGAATCGGTAGAGAATGATATACATCACCCGTAGTTTGAAACGGACGACACCCAAAGTTCAAGAGGGCGTTGATAGTATCCGACAATCCCCATTGCCAGTCTTCGCGGCCATCGGTAGCTCTGCGATCATACTAATATGTCAAAAGTCATCGTTTCCTCATTATATAAATCGGCGACATTCAAAATGGCCTGTCGCCAATTCGACCAAGCGGCGGATGCAATCAACCTCCCCGAAAACCTCCGTGACCGCACCAAATATCCCCGACGATGTTTTGCGGTTTCTCTACCGATTCAGCGCGACGACGGCAGCGTGACGGTATTTGAAGGTTATCGAGTCCAACATAACCTTTCCACCGGCCCGTCCAAAGGGGGCATTCGATTCCATCAAAGCGTCACGATCGGCGAAGTTGCAGCCCTCTCGATGTGGATGAGTTGGAAGTGTTCTCTGATGGGCCTTCCCTACGGAGGAGCCAAGGGCGGAGTGATTGTGAATCCGACTCAGCTCTCCGAGCTCGAGCTGGAGCGCCTCGCGCGGCGCTACATGCAGGAGCTTATTCCTTTCATCGGCCCCAATACCGACGTGCCCGCTCCCGACATGGGCACCAATGAGAAGATGATGGGCTGGATGATGGACACCTACTCCAATCACGTCGGTCACATCGAACCGGCCATTGTCACCGGCAAACCCATCTCTCTTGGTGGATCGCAAGGCCGACGGGAAGCGACGGGTGCCGGTGTGGCTTATCTCGTCAAAAAATACCTCGAGGACCTCAAGATCCCGGTGAAAAACGCCACCGTGGTAATTCAAGGATTTGGCAACGTCGGTAGCGAAGCCGCCGTAGCGCTCGAGGCCTATGGGGCTAAGATTATCGCGATCTCCGACTACACCGGCGGTATCTACAACCCCAAGGGTATTAACATCCGCAAAGCCCAACAATACGTAGCCTCTCAAAAGGTGCTGCACAACTTCGACGGTGGTGAACCCATCGAGAATGAGGAGCTACTGGAACTGGAGTGCACCGTGCTCATTCCGGCGGCCCTCGAACGCGTCATCACTCCCGACAACGTGAGGAAAATCAAGTGCCGGATTCTCGCTGAAGCCGCCAACGGGCCAACCACCTATCAGGCCGATAAAGTGTTAGAAGAACGGGGTGACATCGAGGTGATCCCCGACGTTCTCTGCAACGCCGGCGGCGTCACGGTTTCCTACTTCGAGTGGCTCCAGAACCGTCAGAACTACTACTGGGACAAAGTAGAGGTGATGTCTAAATTGTTCAAGATCCTCGATAAGGCCAAAGACTCGGTCGAAGCCCAGAAACGTAAATTCGGCTTCAGTCGTCGACTGGCCGCGCAGACCCTCGGTATCCAGCGCGTCGCCAACGCCAAACAAAGCCGTGGTCTATTTCCGTAGACCTTTCGCAGAAGATTGCCTGAGCCAAGTCGGAGACTGATTGGAGGATCTTTCACTTCAGATACTGGTGTCCCTTACTTAACCTGATTTAACTCTCTTAAACAGATGCCTTCCTCCTTCTCCTCACCTACCGGAGCCAAACGTCGCACCGGCTTGATTCTGTGCTTGCTGGGATTGGTGGTTCTGGGGCTGTTCTATTTCCGTTCATCAACTGACTTGGACCCTCCAGTCACCCATAAACCGGTGAGCGACGATTCACTGACCAACTCGGCGCCACCCGAAACGCCCTCCGATCCGCCACTCTCGGCCGAAAGCATCACCGAGCCTGCTCTCGCTACCCTACTGGACGAATACATGGTTCCCGGCCGAATGGTGTTTTTTCAGATACAGCTGTCCCGCGATGGAACCGTCTTGTTGCAACAAGCTCAGGGAGCAGTAGGACGAGCCAAACCCGCCCCAATCCGCAACGCTCCCGGTTTCGTTCGAATCGATTCGTTCAACCAAAACGGCGAACTCACATTCTCTCAAACCGTCGAAGATCCCACCCATCGCATCATCGAACATCCCGCATCTTCAAATGACGGACGTATCGCCACGACCATCGATCGCCGAGAAGTCGGCAACTTATTCGTCCGGGTTGCCGGTGAATCTCTCGCATCTCAGTTAGTCTTGAGTCGATGGACGATCACGGGGAACGACTCCGCCCCCACCTGGAATCGCTTCGCTACGATCACGCTTCCGAAATCATGAGCTGTTTTCGTATTTTATTCGGTGCAGTCTTCGCGCTGGTCCTAGCCTCCATCGCTTTCGGCCAGACCTCCGAGATGCGCCAATTGAAAAACGCCGGTCCGACTTCGTCGCGCATCAACATGGTGTTTCTCGGTGACGGATACACGATCGCCCAAAAAGATCAATTTTTCAGCGACGCCACAGTCAGAATGAACGCCATCCTTTCCGACGAGGCCATGGCACCCTATACGGGCCTGACCAACGGTTTCGCCATTTTCACCGCCAGCAACGAATCCGGCACCACCATTCCAGCGGAGAACCTCGGACCAGATACTTACTACCAAGCTTCGTTTACCGCGGGTGAAAGCAGTCGGCTCGTATACGTCGCTAACTCAACTGGAATTCAAAGGATCAATACCGTGCTGGCCGCGAATGTACCGGGCCACGATTACGTCGTATTACTCGTAAATAGCACCCGCTACGGTGGCGCCGGAGGGTTTCCTATGGTGGCGTCCTTAAGTGAGGATTCTATCGAGGTGCTTCTCCACGAAAGTGGTCATAGTTTTGCGGGATTGGCGGATGAATACATCGACGCAGCGACTGCTCCTCAACACCCGGAGGCCGAGTTTGCCAACTCCACGTTACTCACCGAACGCGCTCAAATTTCCTGGCGAAAATTCATCGCTGACAGCACTCCCATTCCAACGACAGAAGTCCCCGCAGACCCGGAGACCGTCGGACTTTGGGAGGGTAGCCACTACCGACCAACCGGAAACTACCGACCTCTCTATGATTCCAAAATGCGTTCTCTCGATCGCCCTTGGGGACCAGTCAATCTGCGAGCATTCGCCGACGGCGTGCATGAAAGAAACATCAATCAAGCGACTACCCAACCCAGTATCGCTACCCCGCCTGATGCGAGTGCCTATGTTGCGGGCGGTTCATTATCTCTTACCGCCGTGGCCGGGGGCGTGGGCCCCTTCAGCTACCAATGGATAAAAGACGGCAAATATTTGCACGGTGAAACCACGGCATCCCTATCGCGCACCGACACGACCTCCGACGACTACGGTTCCTACACGATCGAAATCAGCAACGCAGCTGGCACAGTGATAAGCACTGCCGTCACAATCTCAGCCGCCAACAATGGAGGAAATAGTGGTGGTGGTGGTAACGGCGACGGATCGGCGGGGCGACTCACCAATCTCTCCGTTCGTAGTCGCGCGGGAAGTGGCAGTGAGACACTCACCGTTGGTTTTGTGGTCGGTCAAGGGGCCACCGGTTCCACAAAATCCCTTCTAGTGCGCGCAATCGGCCCCACCCTAACGGATTTCGGTGTGAGTAATGCGCTGTCCGACCCTTCACTCGTTCTTGCTCCGCTAAATGAAGCGTCAATTGCTGGAAACGACAATTGGTCGGGCGATGCCACCCTCGTAAGCGTCAGCAACACGGTGGGTGCGTTTTCTTTGATCGACCCTGCCAGTCTCGATGCCGCCTTGGTCGAAACAATCGGCAGTGGTCCGTTCACCGCCCAGGTTAACGGTGCTCATTCCTCTCCTGGGATAGCTCTGGTCGAGGTTTACGACGCAGATACCTCACGCGAACCGCGCTTGGTAAATCTGTCCGCGCGAAGTCGGGTGGGATCCGGTGCCGATGTATTGATCGCTGGTTTCGTGTTGGAAGGTCCAGGCTCCATGCGGCTGTTGATTCGTGCCATCGGCCCCACTCTCGGGGGATTTGGCGTGGCGGGAGCGCTACCCGATCCCGTGCTCACCATCAGAGCACAGAACTCACTAACCGTATTGGCTGAAAATGATAATTGGGCCGGCGACGCTAAACTCATAGCGGCATTCACGACCACGGGGGCATTCGCGTTGCCCGACGACGATAGCCGCGACGCCGTCGTAATCGTCGAGATTCCTCCCGGAGCCTATACTGCCACCGTCGCTGATGTCGGCGGCGCCGAAGGCGTCGCGCTCATTGAGGTTTACGAAATCCCCTGAGCGCGGAAGCGCCCAACTGGCAAATGTAGCCGAGGTCTCTTGTCCGACGAAGCCTTGGCGAAGTCGGATGCCTCCGGTTTCAAGTTACCTCTAAGATCGATAGCCACTCCACCGCTCCGGGCTCACCGAGCCCAGCTACAATCAACCACGACTCAGAAGTAAATCAATCTGAACAACTCCCCGGGTTAAGCCTCGGAATACATGGCGTTGTAGCAGGTAGGGCGTGCTCGCCGAGCGCGCCGCCGATGAAGTTGGTTACCTTGATCAGATGAAACCGTCGGTCTCGGCGAGACCGCCCTACCTTTGGCGAGTTGGCGCCAATCATACTTTCATCAGCTCGTTCTCACCCGGACTCAGCACAATCCACCCATCAACCCAGCAGCATGAAACAGCCCGACATCACCAACGTCGGCAACAGGGCTCCGGCCAACAAACCGAGTGGCGATACACCGTCAGGGAAAAAGCGCTGTAGAATCGATTGTCCCGCAGGATTCGGCGCATTGGCGATCACCGTCAAACCACCACCAGTCACCGCACCGGCGACCACCGCATACTTCAGTTCATCAGTAAAAGTAGGCACGAGCGTGGCGAGATAGGTGATAGCAGCATTGTCGTTCACCGCCGTAAGCCCGGTCGCTCCGATGAACAGCGGTATCTCAGTCAATCGGGTAAGCACCGGTTCGATCCACCACCCCTGTAGACCGCCATGAGTCACGAGGCCAGCGAGGAAGAATCCAACCAGGAGCGGTGGTTTAAGATCAATTTTGGCTTGGTGATGAGCCGTCGCTTGAGCGAACGCTAGGAAGAATAGGAAACCACCAACAAACATCGCAGGATGATGCGCCACAAATACGGTCCAAGCCATAAAGAGCAGTTGCACAAATGTGATCCACACCGGAACTCCCACTCCATCGCTCGCCTTCGAATCCATGGTCGGATCGGTCTCTAATCGAGCCTCCATCGACGCGAACTCTTTGCGGAAAATGAGAAAGTAGATCGAAGTTGCGATCAGAATACCGATCAGTGCTTTCCAACCGAAATGGGTGAACATGAAAGCCATGTCCCAGCCCCATGGACCAGCCACCATCAATACCGGTGGTGCCGCAAAATGGGTAAATGTGCCGCCCACGGAAATATTAACGAAGAGCAAGCCGATCGTGGCATACGCGAATCGTGGCGAGGGTTTCAACTCGTAGAATTGTCGGGCTAAAAGCAGCGCCGAAATGGTCATCGCCGCGGGCTCCGTTATGAATGAACCGAGCACGGGTCCCACGATCAAAATTGATAACCACCACGCTGCGATGGACTGTTTCCCAAGGGAAGCAATGCTCGCCATCAGCTGTCGGGCGAAGCGTAAGACGGGGCGAGACGAAGCCATCGCCATAATCACGACCACAAACATCGGTTCGGTGTAATTAACCTTGTCGTCGATATAGCCGATCACGGTGCCCCAGCCCTTCGCCATCGTAAGCGCGACCATTAACACGATCGCCCAGATACCGAAGACCGCTTCGACCTCGCCAAGAAAATGCAGGATTTGGCCCTTAAAACTCACCTCATCCGGGGCCCCATCTTCATTCGTATCCGTTTCCGGTTTCCGATACCGTAATTTGAGGGCGGCAGCATGTTTGTCTTCGACTTCATGAGCCATGTGACGAATCCGCGCGGTGAGAAACGTGTGTATGATCGCCAACAAGAATATAACCGTAGCCACCAAATTGAATGGCTCGGCCGCAATCCGGCCCTTGAGCGTGTCCAGCAAGGGCGAGTCGACCGAATCAGAATAGGACTCAAGGCCCTGCGGGAATTCAATCTCCGGTCCGTGCGCTCCACCGCTAGCTGCAACTCCGAGGAGCGGCAGCGCGCTCATAGCGAGCACTAGAAGGACAGAACGTAGCAGTTTCGACTGAACACACATAGCGAGCGAGTTAGACGCCCCGTTAAATCCTGAGCAAGTGAATCGGACGATATTAGAGCAAAATCGACTTAAGCTCCGTCAGACTCTCAACGAAGTGTGCTGCCTCGCTTTGAACTCGGGCTCTTTTCACGTAGCGACCATATCCCACGAACACATCCACGTCGGGCTGAGTCTCCAGATCACTCACTCCGTCCCCGACCATGACAATCTGAGCCGGATTCAACTCCCGCTTCAGTTTCTCAATGACCTCGGGTTTTCCACCGGAACGGGTCGTCGGATAGGAATGGTCGAAGTCACGGTAGTTGCCTTCGCCATCAAAGAATAGATCCACCGCTTCAACCCGGGGAATCCCCAAATGCTCCGCCAATGGCTCGATCGCTTGCCGAAAACCACCGCTCAGAATCACCGGAGTCCACCCCGCCTTCCTTAATTCCGGCAGCACCGCCTCAATCGTCGGTTCAATTTCATCGATGTAGCGCTGTCCCACCGCGGCGACATCCGCCCAACTGGGTCGAATGATGTCGAGCCGCTGCCCGAACACGGATTCGACCGAAGTCTTACCGTCCATCGCCGCATGCGTCATCGCTTCGACTACGGCAAACACCTCCGGGCCCCGCACGCGCGCGAGTTCATCCACCCCCTCGATCGCACTCAGTGTGCTATCACAGTCAAAAATCAATAAGCGTAATTCGTCAGCCACGTCGCGAAAAGCACCCGATCCGAGTCCACCTCGCAAGGGGGAAAACAAAAAAACCCGTTCCAACGAAGGAACGGGCTCGGAAATTGGGGCGAAAATTCGCCGAACTTATTAAGCGCGGACGCGCTTGAACTTGTTCGAGAACTTCTCGATGCGGCCGGCGGTATCGACGAGGCGCTTTTCACCGGTGTAAGCCGGGTGGGAGTCACTTGTCACATCGCGAACGATTACGTGGTATTCAACACCATCGATCGTTTCCTTGCGCTGGGCGCTCACAGCAGAGCGAGTAAGAAACTTCTTACTAGTGGCAACGTCGATGAAACAGACGTTGTTGAGAGAGGGATGGCCTTCGGCTTTCACGGGATTTATCCTTGTATGGGTTGGGCGCGATCAGCCCTGACGAGCTTTAAAACGAGGCTCAACTTTGTTGATGACGTAGATGCGACCCTTCCGGCGAACCACTTGGCAGGCTGGATGGCGCTTCTTGGCGGACTTGATGGAAGAGACAACTTTCATGGAAAAGAGAAGAAAACACCTTCCTGCGGAACCCCTGTCAATGTGTTTACCAAAAAACTGCTCAAAGGCGTTTTTAAAGAGCTATTTAGCGAGCCCACCTCGTGCGGCGTTGATCACCGGAAATTCCTCGTTTTTCTTGGAAATCCTTAATGAGCACTATCCGTCGGGCCTCTTCAATATGAGGGATACTACTTACCTTCAAAATATTGACAAACAACATGATAAGTAACATTTTTTTCTCCATGCAAACAGCGACTATCGCGCTTCCAATGGCCTTGTTTGCGAGTTTATTGCTAATCGGCTGCAACTCCTCACCCACCACGATTGAAGAACAACGCGCGCCCGTTGCGCAGCAAATCGGCAGCGGTATTTCCGATTTGAAATTTGTCAGCCATGGTGATTTCGCTTCTCTGGATGAACTTACAAATGGCTTCAGCGCAGACACGAAGGTCATGATCGCACTCACCGAGACTTCTCTTTTTTGGCGAAATGGCCTAGGCGAAAACGGCTCCCATAACCCCTTTCACGAAATTCCCCTTGAGAACCTCACGGGAATCTCCTGGGACGGAGAAGCCTTCCGACTTGAAATCAATGAACAGGTTCACGCGCTCCGACTCACTGAATGAAATCTCTTTCAGGCTAGTTTTGAGCAAACATCGAAATTCCTAAAAATACTCCGAGATCAAAATTTTGCGGAACTGGCGGATCACCATCTACCGCTTCTATCGAAGCACCGGAAACCTGCAAGAAATCCACGATCGTCCTGAAGATATTGCCGCCCAAGACCATGCCGACCAAGCCTATTACGATCATGTCTCCTCTTACGGCGACAACGGTGGCGTTCCGCTCACGCCGCATTAATCCTGCCCTCTCGAGTCCTACTGCTGATTGCTGACAGTTTTTGAAAAAAGTTAGATTCGTCCCACTTGAATTTGGCCAATACCGCCTGAACCTTATCATTGGCCATCATTGACTGGGCCGACGCAGGGTTCTGAATGTCTCCATACTGGGCCCCCAGCTTATCCAGCTCTTTGATCATATTCGGCTTCGTTTTGATAAATTGCTGAATATCTCCGGACTTTAATTGCGCCGAGGAAGCTGCAGAGTCTTCGGCCGAGGCGGTCGAAAAAACCCAAACACTACTGATAATGAACAGAATGAGACGGGGGAGCTTAATCATGTTTTAAAAGGGTTGGTTGCGAGAATCATTGTAGTGAAACTGAGCAGAAGTAAAAGTGATTTAACTTTCGGCGCGAACCTTGGCATCGGCTTCGATGGCCGACTTGATTCGTTCCAGCTCGGTAGCGACGGCCGCTTTTACTTCGGCAAGGTCGGCACCTTCGGCAACGGGCGCATTGGCGAATACGTAGAACTTCATTTTCGGTTCCGTGCCACTGCCGCGGGCCGCAAAGGAGTATCCGTTTTCCATGGATACGACATAAAGGTCCTGTTTCGGGATCAACTCATCATCGGCATCTCGAATATCCTGCACGCCAAAGTCTAGAAATTCACTGACTGCTACGCCGCCGAATTCCTTCGGATGATCCGAACGATAGGTGCTGAGGATACGAGCAATCTTGTCGGCACCGGTCGCGCCTTCGTAGTAGAGATTGACTGTGCCTTCCATGAAGTAGCCGTGCTGCCGGTAGAGGGCATCGAGTCGGTCCAAAACCGTTTCTCCGCTCAGCTTAACCGCTGCGCAGAATTCGGCAAACATGAGGCAAGCCGCATTGCCATCCTTATCGCGCACACAGTCGTTGGGCAAATAACCGTAGCTCTCTTCCGAACCAAAGGCGTAGAAGGAACTGTGCTGCTGCAGTAGTTTAGCCCGGGAGGCAAACGGAGTCGCATCGTAATCGAGTCCGATGCCTTGCATCAGCATCGCTTCGCGCAGTTTCTCTTCGTAACCGCGCATCTTCGCCGCGATCCATTTGAAGCCCGTGAGGGTATTGATCACCTTCACCCCATGAGCTTTGCCAATCGAATCCTGTAGCGGCGTGGTCACGAATGTCTTCACCAGCACCACGCGGTCTGAACCTTCGGCCGGAATCCAGCCGAGTTCCTTGTATTTCCCAATCCGATAATCCGCCAACAACGAGCCAATTTGGTTCCCGGTGAGAATGTGCATCTTCCCATCCGCGCCACGCACCGCGCAGCCCATCCGGTCGCAATCTGGGTCCGTTGCCATGATCACATCTAGGCCCTTTTCGTCCGCCATCTTAATAGCCAAAGCGAGGGCTTCAGCGTTCTCGGGGTTGGGCGATTTCACGGTCGGAAAACGAGCATCAAATTCGCATTGTTCTGGCACCTCATGCACATGGCAGCCCGCATGGGCGAGCAAGGGCACGGATGACACCGCACCCACGCCGTGGATATTAGTGAAGCCAACCTTCAATTGGGCCTTTTCAAAGACTCGGTCATCGATGGCTGCTTCCGCTGCCGCGGCTAAATACGCGTCGTCCGCCGGACGTCCCAGCGTGATCACCCGATCGGAGGAAACATCGAGAAATGATTGCAGTTCATTGAGCGGAACGGCCCCCACCAAATCTACGATTCCTTTGTCATGCGGAGGCACCACTTGGGCTCCATCTTCAAAGTAGGCTTTGAATCCGTTGTCGTGAGGCGGGTTGTGGCTAGCGGTGATGACCACTCCGGTGTGGGCCTTTAACCAACGCACACTGAAACTCAGTTGTGGAGTCGAACGCGGACCGTCGAATATAAATGCGCTCCCACCCAGTTTGATCCAAGTCGAGGCCGCCAGTTCGCAGAAATGCCGTGAAAAGTGACGCACATCATGCGCGATAACGATAGACGGCACTTCTGATCGCTCCTGCGTCGCAAGGTAAGCACTGATGTAGCGGTAGAGTCCCATCGTAGCGCGAACGAGCGTGAAGTCGTTAAGCACATTACAGCCCGCGGCTGCACGCGTCGGCGTGCCTAGGGGACCGAGTTCACCCTTCTCTACTTCCGTCGTAATTCTACCGATGGTGCGCCCCCGCATTCCGCCCGTGCCAAACGCGAGATAACGGTAGAACCGATCATTCAACTCGTCCCAAGCCGCAGCTTTGACCAATTCATCAACACTCTCCGCAACCCAGTCCGGTAAATCCGCCTCCAGCCATGTGGTCAGATTGGTGACGGTGGATTCCAGTAAATGACCAGCGGCTCCGGCTGATTTAATTTGTTCGAGAGTGCTCATACGGTTTCGGGCTAAAGATGGGGTGAATTAAGTTAAAATCGCTCCCGCCGTGATCGGCGGTGAATCGGAGGTGGCAGCCCAGCTCGTGGCGAACGAGGCTTCATCGTATCCAAATGACGGACACACTTCATAGGAAAATTCCGGCAGACCATTTTCATCAGTCGTCAGCGACGCCCCCTCGGCGTTAGCCCAGCGCGTATATTGGCGCAACAGATCTACCTGACAGGTCGCGGGTGAGTCGACGCCTTCGGCATTTTTGACCGGGGAGAAATCGTTCTCCCGGCGGGTCTCGATGACGATTGGATTCTTCGCAAACGGTAACGCATCAAAGACGAACATCTCAAATTTGATACCATTGGGCTCAGTCGGGTTCACGGCATTTCCCTGGGCATCAACGGCGGGGATTTTCTTCCTAGCGAGGTGAAATGGTAGAGCCGCTTCACTTCCCGCCCAGGCGAGACGTTTCACGAAATTGCGATCGAGCACATGGATCGCGATACTACCCGCGATAAAGCGTAACTCGCCTGTCGCCGGATCCGTCTCTTCCTGCACTGCTGCAGGAAGGTCGGAATACTCAACGACGATCGCTCGATCACGTTGCACGCAAAAATGCCCCACTTTTTCTCCGGCATAGGCTTTCGGGACCATCTTACTGGACATCTCAGATCGACCGCGCAGATGCCAACCGATGAATGCCGGGTCGATGCAGCGCACCAACGGATTATCCACCTGAAAGTAACTGATCGTATCGATACCTTCTTGTTCGAGCTGAGCTAGCGCGCCGGACCGATCCAGCGCCCGCAGTGATCCACCATGGCCATCGGGCGACATGGCGATGCTCGAGCGCGAGGAAAGCAGGATTTTGCCAGCGAGGTCGACCGCGGGCATTCGACCTTGGCGAAAAAACCGGACCTGAGATTTGGACAGGCCAAAATAGTTGTTTGCGCTGAAAAAGGATTCCGTCGCCTCGTGATTCTGGTGGCTAGTCATGATCAGCCACGGGATCGTGGCATCATATCGTTTTCCGGTGGCCGCGATCTTCTCCGCAAAAACTTGAAAGAGTGACGCATTGCGAACCGGCGTGATCAGAAATGTGCCCTTGGGGCCATTGAACCCGAGACGGGTGCCCTGCCCTCCTGCGACGGTAAATGCGGCCACCCGCCCATCCCGTATAGCCTGCTCACCCAGCTTCTCCGCATCGGTCCAGGCGGCTTCATCGCCACCATTTTCGGGCCGAGCCTCGTAAGGGGCCGGTTCCAGATCCGTCAAATCAACCGAGGCGGCGGCGTCTCCATCGATCAAATCGCGTTTGAGAGCTGCCATCTCTTCTAAATCGATTTCACCCGCCTGGGAAAGCAGCTGTTGTTGGTCAGATTCCGAAAGTTGGTCAAAATAGTCGAAAACATGGCCTTGTCCCGCCGAGCGGTAAGTTTCGATCAGTTCAGATGATGGCATATAGCTCGAGAGCTTCATTCTCCGGTAAGAGATCGTGCAACGCCATATTTGAAACCATCGGCCAACGTCTCTTTCGGGGTTGCGAGCCAACAATTAGCAATCAAGGTGCAGACTCCTAACTTTGTTGTGTATTCCGTCCCCGTAATCGCTTTTGCCTCCCCGATTTTTCTCATTATTGAGCTGATTCAGCTCGTGATGTGCGAACGCCTTGTAGGGGTGAAACAAGATCAAGCGCGGGACAGATCCACGCACGGAGGGACTTCGAGAGCCTATTGCCGCGGCGTGGACCTTGGTCCTCACCGCTTACTGGCTCTGGATGGGGATGATGTTGGTCCCTCCGTTGGGCCGAGCACACGCCATCGTGCTGATCGCCGTTTCAATCATAGGTTATGCGATGCGGCGCAATGTCGGCCTGAAGTGGATTCTGGTAATTTTGACCTTCGAAGGAGCAATTCGGATCGGAATGCTCATCGCGCTGACGGGGCAGATGTGGCGCATTATCCATTAATCCGACCATCGGCGATCTAATCTAATTGCCTAGAGTTAAGTGAAGCGCCGGTCGGGACACCATTCAGCGTCGCACTAAAAAAGGCCTCTGCCTTCGCGACAAGTTTAGCATATTGGGAGTATTCGCCCGACAAACAATTTGGAACAGATATACGCTGAATCGTGCCGGGCACTAATCGCCCAGCCTCGTGTCGGGCCGAAAATTTAACCGCCAATTTAGGATCCTGAGTATACACGACGAAATGATGTAACTCACCATCACTACCTTCCTGCTCGATACTCACGAAATTGGGGAAATCCATGGCTGTGATTAGATATGAATCACCCATATCGATCCGCGACTTTAAAAACACTCAGTAATCGATCACTCAATTCTTGAGAATTGGCGGGAGAACCGCTCCACTACCTTAACCCCTCAATCCCCAGCATGGAACTCCTCGACGACCGCCCTCGCGTGCCCAAACTTCCTTTCTTCATCAGTGATCTCGTTTTGCTGGCTGTTGCCGCATTTCTCATCACGACAGCCGATGCCATCCCGTCTACGGCGTCCATCGTCGGCATCGTCTGCTGTGCCGGATTGGGAGCGGCTTTGGCGATCGCACCCTTTATCGCCGATTACGCCCGCAATCAGGAACTTAAACTCAATCAACGCCAGCACGCGCTCGAGGCCATGGCTCGCTCGACCGCCGCAGCGGTCGAGCAAGCGAGCATTGCGGCCAACGGCCTCAATGAGATCTCCGAAACTACGAAACAGAATCTCAGGCTCATTGATGAGTTACCCGATAAAATCCGAGCGGCGCGTGAATCTGCTGAAAAGAAGCAAAAAACCAAAGCGTCTAACGGCACGGCTGAGCTTCGGGCCGAAATCGATAAAATCCGAGAACTCATCGAGGCTCAAGCTATTGCCGCGACCAAGGCCATGGAGGTGACGCAAAAGGAGCTGAAAGAAGCGCGCAAAGAACTGAAGAAAATCGCGGCTACTCCAGTCCCCACATCACCTGCGCCCGATTCAACTCCCCAGGCTAAACCAGAGCCGAAGCCTAAGAAGAAGCCTCGGGCCAAGAAGACTCCACCTCCCCCGGCCGAATCCTCCCTTTTCGAAGATTTCGCGCCTGAGGTGAACGAAGATGCCGTTAAGGCCGGCGAGGATGAGCCAGAATCGCCGCAACTCCCTCCCATCATTGAAGCAGTGGCGTGGGACGAGGTTGCCCCTTCCACGGAAGTCATCGGTGACGCCGAACCCATCATAACCTCAAATCTCGATAAAGGAGCTGAGATTATTTCTGATGATAGCGCTAAATCAGCAGGAAACGAAGAGGTGGAATCTATACCCGCGGACTTGGAGCCTACCCTCCCCAACGATGAAGTAGTAAGCGATCTCGCGCCTGAACTTGAGCCAAAACTCCAACCAGGTCCGATAGAATCTGTGGCACCGGAAAAAGAACTACCTGAAGATGTGGCGGCAAATAATGCCCTCGAGGAAGGAAATTCTGGTGAATTACTCGACGCCCCAGCACCGGAAGATGCAGCCCTATCTTCGGATGGCATGACCCGATTGACCGTGACCGCCTACATCGGAATCGGTAACCGCCTCTTCATCCGTGGCGACGGTCCCGGACTTAGTTCTGACGAAGGCACCCCACTTCAATTTGTTTCCATCGGTAAATGGCGATGGGAAACCGACGCCGCTACGGGTCCCGTTAAAGCCACGCTGTGGAAGAATGATGATGAGATTTGCTCGTCACTCGGTGAAATCGAAATCGGGCCAGGCACGCAGATGGAGACCTCAGCCAACTTCTAGCTGTTCGGCCAAAAAGGGTTCTGTGGCACTTATCATCTGGCCCACCGATTCGTTCGCCATCTACCCCTCCAACCAACCCAGCACGGCCAGCGATCCCTACCCCCTTCAGTCTGGAAGTAGGGCTTTTGCGGGGGAGGGCGAGAAGGTGATCCAAGGTCACTTCGAGAGGTTACCGTAGTTCCGAACCTCGTAGATCTCGACTAAGCCAGTGCCGGGAGACATGTTGTCATATGCGTCCATCTGCACGGTGTAGACACCAGGCGGCAAGGTGACTAAAAGAACCGCATCGGTGCTACCTTCTCGCAAAGCAAATGCACCGACAGCGCTGGCAGCCGTCCGAAAATCGGATTCACTAGCATCGGAGGCAATAGCCCAATCGTCGTTGAAGCCGACATCCGCTCCAGTCGCTGACGATATGACCCGCAA
>CAJXQX010000040.1 GCA_913058185.1 uncultured Verrucomicrobiota bacterium | reverse complement strand
GTCGTCGGCAGCGTCAGATGTGTATAAGAGACAGGGGGGAGGCAGGGTGGTTTTACCGAAGCTGTCGGGCGTAAAGCCCGACCCACGTGCAGGATGCATTTGAGTGGGTGGGTTGGGCTTTCTTGTCCGCCGTAGCCTCGGCGAAGGAGGAATGCCCGACAGTTTCAACGCTATAAATCTTCACAAACAAAGCGGCCGCTCCTGAGGGAACGGCCGCTTTGTTTTGAAAGGTTGTTTTGGATCAGACCAGCAGCAGGGCTGGTTTTTCGATCAGGCCGCGTAGTTCGCCGAGGAACTGAGCGCCGATGGCTCCATCGACCACGCGGTGATCACAGGAGAGGGTCAGGATCATGCGTTGGCCGATCGTGATATTACCGTTCACAACCACCGGTTTTTCAACGGTGGTGCCCACCGCGAGGATAGCGGCGTTCGGCGGGTTGATGATAGCCTTGAAACTATTGACGCCCATCATGCCCATGTTGCTGACACAGAAGGTGCCACCCGTGAATTGGTTGGGTTGCAGTTTCATGGCCTTGGCGGCTTTGGCCAAGGTTTTGACTTCCGGACCGATGTCGAAGACCGACTTCAAGTGGGCATCGAAAATCACCGGAGTGATGAGCCCGTCGTCGATCGCGACGGCGAATGAAACGTGGGCCCGGCTGTGGTGTCGGACCTGGTTGCCTTCCCACGAGCAGTTGACAGCGGGAACCTTGCGGAGTGCCTCGGCACTGGCCTTGAGGATGAAGTCGTTGACCGAAAGTTTGATACCTTCGTCTTTGAGACCCTCGTTGATTTGGGCGCGCAGCGCCATGAGTGGTCCGGCGTCGACTTCCATATCGACGTAGAAGTGGGGGAGCTGAGTCTTGGATTCGACCAGTCGGCGAGCGATGGTCGCGCGCATGTTGGAGACCTTGACGACTTTGTCTTCTTGGATCGGTCCCTTGGTCATGTAGCCAGAGCCGGTCATGCCTCCGCCGACACCATTCTTTTCGGCGTCGAGCACATCGGCCCGCACGATGCGGCCACCGGTGCCGGTGCCCTGAATGCGGGATGGATCGATACCTTTTTCGGCGGCCAATTTCTTGGCGAGAGGGGAGATTTTGAGGCGTTTTCCCGGCTCAGAAGGGGCCGAAGCTGCAGGTGGGGGCGGAACGGCTGCAGGAGGAGGCGGCGGAGCGGCTGGGGTGGGTGCCGCGGCTGGCTCGCTGGCGGTCTCGGCGGGTGCCTCTGCGGGTTTCGCTGGTGCGGCCGGAGCTTCAACTTTCTCACCGGGTTCGCCGACGGCGCAAAGTGGCGCACCGAGTTCAACTTCTACGCCTTCTTCGACGAAGATCTTCACGAGTGTGCCTTCGAAGAAGCACTCGAGTTCCATCGTCGCCTTATCGGTTTCGACTTCGGCGAGCAGGTCACCCGAGGTGACGACATCGCCTTCTTTTTTCAACCATTTGATCAGCGTGCCCACCGTCATGGTGTCGCTGAGTTTCGGCATTTCGATGATATCGGCCATGGGAAGGAAAGTAGCGGGTAGAGAGTAGTGGGTGGAGGGAGACTACGCCTTGAGGGCGGCGCGAGCGGCGATGACGACGCGGCCAATGTTGGGCAGCTGTTCGGTCTCGACGGGTGGGCTGTAAATTGCCGGAGCGTCGATGGTGGTCACCCGGGTGATCGGTGCGTCCAGTTCGTCGAAAGATTCCTCTTGGATCATAAACGAGAGTTGCGTTCCGACCGAAGCGAATGGCTTCTGCTCCTCGACGATCAGCACGCGGTGAGTCTTGGCGACGGAAGCGAGCACGGTGTCGATGTCGAGCGGGCGGATGGAGCGCAGGTCGACCACTTCAATGGACTTGCCATCTTCTTTGGCGATCTGGTCGGCAGCGGCGAGAGAGTGCAACACGCAGCGACCGTAGGTCACGATGGTGAGATCGGTGCCTTCACGTTTCACGTCAGCGAGGCCGAGAGGAATGAGGAAATCCTCATCGTCGGGAACCTCGCCCTTTTCGCCGTAGAGGATGGTATTCTCGAGATACATCACGGGATCGTTGTCGCGGATGGCGCTCTTGAGCAGACCTTTGGCGTCAGCGGCGGTGGCGGGCACCACGACTTTAATGCCGGGGTGGTTGGCGAGCACGTTCTCGGGTGTATGGGAGTGGGTGGCGCCGACGTTGGTGCCACCATTGGCGGGACCGCGGATCACGATCGGGCAATTGATGAGCCCGCCGGACATGTAGCGGACGTTGGCGGCGTTGTTCAGGATCTGGTCGAAGGCGACCGAGTAGAACGACCAGAACATGAGTTCCATGACCGGACGGACGCCGAGCATGGAGGCGCCGATGCCGCAGCCGATGAAACCGGCTTCGGTGATCGGCGTGTCGACGATACGTTCGGGCCCGAATTTCTCGAGTAGGCCTTCGGAGACTTTGTAGGCGCCGTCAAATTGGGCAACTTCTTCGCCCATGAGAACGACATTTTTGTCGCGTTCGATTTCCTCGGAGAGGGCAGCTCGGACGGCTTCGCGGTAAGTGATTACAGACATCTGGAATAGATATGGGCTAAAGGTGGTGGTTTAGACGGGGCAGCTTTAGCTGAAAAAGAGGCGACCCTGGGACTTCCGTTGGTCGGGGTTGTCGGCTTCCCAATAAACGTCGTCCTGAATGTCGTCGGGAGTCGGGTAAGGGCTGGCTTCGGCGAAATCGGCCGCGATATCGGCTTCCTTGCGAGCAGCTTGATCGATCTCCTTTTGGAGTTCGTCGGACATCACACCCTCGTCGCCGAGAGTTTTTTGGAAGATAATTAGGGGATCCTTATTCTTGCGGTATGCGTCGATCTCTTCGCGGGTGCGGTAAGTTTTGTCCGGATCGGCCACCGAATGACCGCGATAGCGGTAGGTGTCGATTTCGACGACGGAAGGTTTGTGATCTTCGCGAGCGAGGGTGAGGGCCTTATGCAGGGTCTCACGGACTTCGTAGACGTCGTGGCCAAAGCATTTTTCCCAGTGCATGCCGTAGCCTTCAGCGCGTTCGGCGATACCCGGTCCGGCGGTGGAACGGACCTGAGATGTGCCCATTGAGTAACGATTATTTTCGATTACGAAGACGCAGGGAAGATCCCAAAGGGCCGCGAGGTTCATCGACTCGTGCACTGCACCTTGGTTGACGGCGCCGTCGCCCATGAACGCCATGGAGGCGCCCTTGTTGCCCTGATATTTGACGCCGTAAGCGAGGCCAACGCCGAGGGGGATTTGACCTCCCACGATGCCGTGTCCGCCCCAGTAGTTGTTGGACGGGTCGAAGTAATGCATCGAACCACCTTTACCCTTGGAGCAACCGGTGGACTTACCATAAAGCTCGGCCATCAGAGGCTTGGTATCCATACCGACGGCAATGGCGTGACCGTGGTCGCGGTAAGCGGTGATCACGTGGTCATGCTCGCCCATGAGCGAACAGGCACCGACGGCGACAGCTTCCTGACCAATGTAGAGATGGAGGAAACCTCCGATCTTCTTGCCCTGGTAGGCGCGCAGGCTTCGCTCTTCGAAGCGGCGAATACGCATCATCTGGCGATACAGTTCAATTTTCTCCTCCGAGGAAAGGGAGGCGTTGATTTCGGCGGTGTTCGGAAGTGTGTCTTTGCTCACAGATTTGGGTGAGTTGAGGAGGAAATCGACAAGTGTTCGGCGCCCTCAGTTTGAGGCAAGTGTTTTAGTCTGGCAGGAGAGAGGATAGGGAAGTCAGTAAAACTCAGCTTATGATTTGCTCAACCGTGATGGCCAATTTCTTGGCTGGGTCGCAATCGGCGCGCAATGCCACGAAGCCCTCGCGGTGCTCATCGTAGATCGGCCAAAGCGCGGTGCGATCGGTGGCGGGCAAGTCGAGTTTCTCAATATCGGCTCGACTGAAGAACCCGAATCGCCCCTCGGCCATAGGGGGAGGCAGGGCCGCAATGGGGCGGTTGCAGCGAAAGAGGAACAGCAGCCAGTGCGACTCACCTTCGTAGGCTTTTTCAGCGATCATACCAAACAAGTGTAAGTCGTTGGTGGTTATTACATGACCCGTTTCTTCGCCGGTTTCGCGCACGGCGCACTCGAACGGAGACTCCCCCATCGCGGTCTCGAGTTTGCCGCCGATCGGGGTCCAGCAGCCCAAATTGGGCGATTTGGCCCGTAATAGCAGCAGTTGTTCACCCTCCTCGTTCTCGATGAACACCAAAACGGCAATTTTGTAAGCGAAGTCGGTCGGAGCGGTCATGCGTAAATTACAAGTATCAGAGGGAGAATGAACGTGACGAGACCAGGCCCCTGCTCAATCTGTTTTTAACCCCTCCTATGTATCGTCGCTGTGCTGTATTCTTGTTGTTTCTCTTAGCTGCCATTGGCGGACAGGCGCAGAGCAGCATCACTGCTGCGGTTATGGCCGAAGTTGAAGTCGAGGATGTGTCTTTTCAACGCGTGCGAGATTTGACCGGAGCGACGTGGTGGGAGGCAGCCATCGAAGTGCGTGTCAGCCCGCGCACCGGCGCTGTCGGCAAATTTGCCGATCGCGTGCGCGTAGGCTTCAATCTCGCTCAACAATCGCCCGGCGACCCTGCCGACCTACGATTCTATCGGGCATCCGTCACCGCCGCCGCGCTCGAGACGGGCCGTTCGGTCTTTCGCTTTTATCTTCCGCCGCCGGTCGTCGCTCGAGATCGCATCACGGGTGATGCTCGGTTTTGGACGGTTGACCTGAGCGTCGACGGGAAAGCCCAACCGATCAGTCGGGAGCAAGTAGCCGCCGGTTTCAGCAGCGCCGCCGCGGTGGCAAACTTTCGCCAACAGCTGGACGAGCGCGCGGCAATCAATGACGGCATACTGTTGCCGCGGCATCTTTTGCCTTCGGGCGTGTTACCCGGAGCGGATCCTGCAGTGATCCGACCTGAAGCGGTTCAAGAACGCCGTTAGTTTTTTTTCGTATTTTTGTTCATGCCCCGTTTTTCCAAATCATCGCGCAGCTCCGGCACCGCTGTGGTGGAGATCGGGGTATCGCATGTTGCGGCGGCCCGGTTTGGCTCCGGTGCGAAGGGGCTCAACCTGAAGGCTTTTGCGTTTCGCGAACTTCCGATGGGGGAAGATGCGACCGGCATCGCGACGAGCGCAGAGCGTGCTATCGCGCTCGGTGAGGTCGTGACTCAATTGGGCCGGTTGGAATCTGCGACATTGGTGATCTCCGGACACCTCGCGTTGACCAAAACGATCAAGGTCCCGGCCGCCGTCGCGGCTCAGCGCGAAAAACTCATAGCGTTTGAGGTCAAGCAAAGTATTCCGTTTCCACTGAAGGAGGTCTTTTGGTCCCACCAAGTCGGCGTTGAGCACCAAGGGGAGTTGGAAGTTCTCGTAGTGGCGGCGAAATTGGATGGGGTGCGCGAATTGGTGGAGCAAGCTCAGGCGGTGGGGATGACGATCGATCGGGTTATTCCTGCCGGGGTTGCACTTGATGGGCTGCCTAGGTTGGCTACCGAGGGTGAATTGGTGGTTTCGATTGGGGCACGATCGACCCATCTCCTTTTTCGAACTGTGACCACGCGCCATCTTCGCACGCTATCGCTGGCGGGCCAGACGGTCACTCGGGGCATCGCGCAAAAACTCGAGCAGACCCTGACCGAGGCCGAACAACTCAAACGCGGCGTATTTTCTGGTGCGGTGGACCTGCCCGCCGAGACGCCGGCGGGTGAAGCCGTTCAGAATGGCGCCGATAGTTTCGCGGCACGGTTACAGTTGGAAATCAACCGGTCGCTTGTGGCCCGAGTGCGACAAGCTGGCGGCACGGCCCCGGATACGCTCCTGCTCACGGGTGGTGGTTCTTTGATGCCGGGATTAGTCGAACATCTTTCGGGGAAATGGACCGGCGGCACGGTCAGCCGTCTGGATCCATGGGTTGGTGTTGCCGTTGGAGCCGATCTGGAGGCCGCAGTGGACGCTGTCGGGCCGCAGCGACTGGCCGACTTGGTTGGTGCAGCATTGAGTGCGGCTGAGGGCGGGATCAATTTGGCGCCACCTGAGCTCGGAGCTGCTCGCGCGGCCAAACGTCGGCGGCCGCGATGGGCGATCGCCGCAGTTCTGTTAATCGGCGCGTTGTCGCTGCCGGGAATTCATTATCAACGACTCACCAGCGCGCGTCAGGCGGCGGCGGTTGATCTGTCGCGTCGCATGGCGCCGGTGCAGGCCTTGCAGGATCAAAATCAGCGTAATATCGCGGAGCTGGATCATTTGCAGGAGGAGATTCGCGAACTCGGAGATCGCGTAAAAGCACGCGATGCTTGGACGGGTCTACTCGCTGATTTGCAAAACAGTCTCGTGGCGGTCGGCGATGTGTGGCTGGAGCGTCTGCAGGTCTTACCGCCAGTGGTTCAGCGAGCCCCGTCCACGGGACCCGTTTACGATGACGATGGCGTGCTGCAAAAACTCCCCGCTATCCCGCTACGGTTACGTCTATCCGGTCGGTTTTTAGATCGCGAAAATCCGCTTTCTCGAGTGAGCCAAGCGTCCTACGAACGCGTAACGGTGTTACTTAATAAATTCGTTGAATCACCCCGAATTTTGGAAGTCGAAGGTGAGCGTTTCGATGCCAGTGAACCGGGACTGCTGCGGTTCGATTTTACCTTGGTCATAAACCCGACTACACACCTGTGAACCTCGATCTGGCCAAACGCCCTCGGGCGACTGTCGCTTCGATTGTCTTCGTCATTATCTTGGCGGGTAGTGCGGTTTGGTGGGGTCAGCAACAAGCGGCGACTTCGACCAAAGTGGAGCGCCAACTTCGGGCCCGCCTGGCGCAGTGGCGGGCCCTCAGTGGCAGCCAACCCGCTCCGGTTAGCGCGGTCGCCGAGGCGCTCGCTGTTCAGGTCGCGAAGGCGAGGCGCACGGTCAATTCCCTTCGTCAGCTACTCGGCGCATCGGGTAAAGATCCGGTGCGCCAGACGACCCCGCCAGAGCAACGGGCGGATGCGTTTTTTGCGATTGCTCGCTTCATGGAGGAACAACGTTCGGCCGCATCGCGGACCGGAGTTCCGGTGCCGGAAACGGAGACGTTTTCGTTTTCAGCTCATCGCAACAGTGGTCCGGCCGACGAACATATTGCGTTGGTGCATCGTCAGACCTTGGTCGTGACGCGTCTCTTGAATCTATTGTGGCAGACGCGTCCCGTCAGCCTGATCGCGGTGCAAAGAGAGAACCCATCGGCTAAGGTCGAAACCGGGAATAAGGCGATCACCGTCTCCCGTGAAGGACGACCGGAGGACTGGTTTGAGTGGCCGTCCTCACGGGGTTTGGCGCGTGATGGGATCGTGGATACCTTGGCTTTTCGTATTGGTTTTGTGGGGCGCACAGCGACCTTGCGGGGATTCCTCGCCGGGATATCTGCGGCGGATGTGCCTCTCGTGGTGCGCGAAGTGTCGGTCCAACCTTTGGGTTCGAATGGGCAAGCGCCGGGAGGACGGCGCACTCTAGAAGACCTATTTCGCGATGAACCCGAGCCCGGCGAGGCGGCGGGCGAGTCATCCAACACTGTTTCAATCATACCGGCCAACGATGCGGAGTTTTCCGTTACCATCGAATACCTCGACCTTGTGGGCCCAATGTTGGCGCGAGCTGCAGAACTCGAAGAGGAGGATGGGCAATGACGGCAAGGTGGCGCACCGCGGATGGTCTAGGCCTGGTTGCGACGACGGTCTTGTTCGGTGCTTCTTTAGGATGGACGGCCCTGAGCGAAAGGGCGGTTCGTTCGGCTGCTGAGCCTGCACCGGGAATGAATGAGGAAGGCGAGTGGTCTTCCCGAGCAATTGCTGCTCAGACGGAAGTCTCGCAGCTGGAATGGAGTGATCCGGCGCTGGGCGCAGCGGATGACGCTTGGGTTTTTGACGTGTTTACTCCGCCGGTAATCTATTATGATCGAGTGACAGGACGATTTTCGGTTTCGCCGCCAGAGCTTACGGCCCCTCGCGAAGCGGATGTGATGAATCAACCTTTTGGGGTGAGTTTGCTGCGCGTTGTGCGCGAACCCTTCCGGCTTCAGTTGGTGGGCTATTCAGGAACGCTGGAAGAACCGTTGGGGATTTTTGCCAATCAAGTCACCGGTGCTGGGATAGTCGGTCGAACTGGGGACAAATTTGGTAAGTTGGGCTTGGAGCTGCGTTCCTTGGCCGTGCGAAGGGAGGATTCAATCATGCCTTTCAGCATGCCCCTGCGCGAGATCGTGGCTGTGGCCGAAGTCTGGGATGACCGGGAGCAGCGGAAAGTGAGGCTCTCCTCTGCGCAGGTAGCTTGGCAGACCCAGCCCGTGGCCGAACTTCGTCTCGAGGTGACCGGTGAAGTCCGGACCGTCCAGGCGGGAAATCGAATCGAAACCGTAGAGGGTCTCTTTGAAATTTTGGGCGTGTTTTCTGAACCGGACTCGGTTTCGGTGGTGAAACGACTGCCCAACGGATCTCATGAGTCGATGGAATTAACCCCAGAATAGCATCAGAATTGCAATTTAATGGCGACAGTGGAGTCAAAAGCCCCTTAGGCTTCGAATTCGTTTTCTGATGCGTTCCACTTCCCGCTTAATTCGTCTTAGTTACTGCCTGTTGTTCTTTGTGACAATTGGCGGCGTGGTGAGTCAGACCGCATCTGCCCAAAGCGCTACTGAAACAAAGATCCGTCTGATGGCCGATGCCCTGCGGGCTCGGGATAGTGGCGACTACGAATTGGCCCAGCGTAACTTGCTGAAATTGTCCGAATTAGCTCCAGAGGACCCGGCGGTGAAACGTTTGCTCAATGACGTGCAAAAGGACCTCGCCGCTGAAACGGTGCGATTGAATCCCCCTGCGACAGTAAATTCCAGTGGCGCGATTCAGGCCTCCGCTAGCAGTCAGGTGCCAATCGATCCGTTTGAACCGTTGCCGCCCTTACCCGATCCGATGGCGGAACTTGCTGCGATGGAGGCGGAGATCGATGCCGCAGCGGCTGCCGAAGAGGCGCGCCAACTTGAACTTATCGCCGCCGCGCGCGAACAAGCTTACGCATCAGAACAGCTAGTCGAAGCGGGACGTTTTAATGCGGCCATTGCTCAACTGGATGGGGCGATTTGGTCGATGCCGGAGAACCCGCTCACCGCCCCGGTAATTGCGGAACTTTCGGCCCAACGTGCAGATGTGGTCGTGGCTCAAGAGTTAGCCAAGCGAGTCGCTCAGATTGAGCGCGCACCGGTTACGGTCTCAGTCAACACGCCAACCCCCGTTATAGATCCCACGATCCGACTCTGGGCTGATGCTCGAACCGCTTACGGCACCGGACGCATCGAAGACGCCCAGGATGTTTTGACGGAACTGTTGGTGCTCGATCCGGGGCACCAAGCAGCCCGCCGGCTCGTGAATCAAATCGAAGACGATATACGCTCGAATCCGGAAGCTTGGCGCCAGCAAACCCGCCGTTCCTTGATCTCTGAAGTTGAGCAAGCTTGGCGGCGCCCTGGCACGGCGGAACCGCCGTCAGAGGAATCTGGATACGGAGTAATCGGCCGTAATCCGTTGTTGGATAAACTCGACCAGATTGAGATCCCCAGCGTGAGTTTTAGCTCGGTGGAGTTGCAGCGGGTCGTGAGCACTTTGAGCGACCTTTCGCGTGAGTTTGATAATGGGGGAGGGCAGCGCCGAGGGGTGAACATTATCGTCATCGATCCGATGGATCGGCGTCCGACGGTGAGTCTGACGTTGCGCGATCTGTCTCTTAAACGGGTGTTGGATTTCATCACCGATTCGATCGGCTACCAATATGAGGTGCAGGCTGATGCGATTGTGATGCGCCCGGGAGGAGAGACTTCGACGCTCGATACCGAGTTTTTCCCCATCACCCGCTCCACGGTTATTCGCATGACGGGCATCGGGGGTGGTCTAGCTTCGGGCGGTTCGGCCAGTGCGGTGAATGGTCCCTTTTCACCAGCACCGGTTGGAGGAGTGAATGCACCGGGTGGAGGGAGTGAAGCGGAGGCACTCAAACAGTTTTTGCAGCAAGCGGGCGTCGATTTCTTACAGCAGCCCGGTTCAAATTTGGCCTATGATGGATCGGCGATGATCGTCACGCAGACGACTCGAAACATCGAACGCATCCGCAATATTCTGAATCGCTATAACGATGTTCGCCAAGTCGAGATCGAAGCCAAGTTCATGGAAGTCCAAGAAGGCGCCCTCGAAGAGCTGGGCGTGCAATGGGGTATCACCCACGGTCTCAATGGCGACCCGACCTATCTCGCCCAGGGGCAGACCCAAAACCGAACGGTTGGTGATGCATTCACAAACTCGGTCGCGGGAACAACCGGCCAAATTTTGAATCCCGGTCGCGATACGGAAGTTTTTCGGGACGGAAATGGTGATCTCACGGTTTTCCCGGGACAGAATGCGATCAATCAGAGTATTGTGAATAGTCCTCCCGGGTTTCCTGGTTCGGTCGATTTAGGTAATGGAACCGACCCACTCGCAACCATCCAAGGTTTGATTGGGGAATTTAGTGTGAACGCCGTGGTGCAGGCGCTGTCTCGCCAGACCGGGTCTGATCTACTGAGCGCTCCGAAAGTCACCGTGCTTTCCGGCAACCCCGCTACGATCACCGTCGCGCAGGAACTGCGTTATCCGACCAGTTACGGCGAGGTGCGTAGTGAAGTCGGCTCATCGAGTCGGGATAGTTCATCAGCCGGTGTCACCATCACGGCGGGGACTCCCCAGGATTTTGAGACCCGCAAAGTGGGGGTGGAATTACGGGTTACCCCGACGGTCGAGGAAGACGACTATAGCATCAGTCTCGACCTTAATCCGAAGGTTACCGAATTCGAGGGTTTCGTCGAATATGGTGGCCAAAGTGTGGCGATTTCGAACGACACAACCGTGACGGTGCCGTCAGGATTTTTTCAGCCGATTTTTTCCACGCGGGAAGTCTCCACCAAAGTGACGCTGTGGGACGGTGCGACCCTCGTGATGGGTGGATTGACGCGAGAGGAAATCAAAACAGTGCACGATAAGGTTCCTTTTCTAGGAGATATCCCGGGGCTGGGTCGGCTTTTCCGGTCGGAAGGCGAGACGACGCAAAAGCGAAATCTGCTCATCTTTGTGACGGCGAATTTAGTCAGTCCGGGTGGTTCACCGAAGAAACAAGAGCTCCCCAACGTGGCCCCGAGTTCCGCGTTTCAGAATCCGTCTTTGGTCACCCCCGGCGGTGCCGTAGAGCGAGAGTGAGTTTTTAACTTTGGCCTCGAAGTGAGGCCCAGAGGAGGCCGACGTATTCGAGAATTGCACGAGAGGTGGTTTGGTAAGCTTCGAGGTCGAATTGGACCCAATCGATCAGCCGAGGAGCGGGAGAGGCTGTGCGATAGTCAGCCGGGCAAGCGATGGCGTTGATGCCGGCCCGTCGAGCCATAGCCATGGCCCGGGGCATATGCCAAGCTGAGGTGACGATACCCACCGGTTCATCGCCGACGAGGGCGACAATTTCTTGAATCTCACCTTGGGTATCGCGTCCGGTGGAGAGTTGCTGAATCCGGTCTGGTCTTACGCCTAACTCTGCGGCGGACTCAGCCAGAAATGCGGAGTGAGGTTTAGAGTGAGCGTCACCTTGTGGGCCACACATCAGCAACGTGGCGTCGGGATAGAGGCGGGCGAGTCGCACTGATTCCACCACACGAGAGCGGGAGGCGTTTACCAGTTGGGTGAGGTGAGCGAGCTGGGGGTTCTCGACGTGACCTCCGCCTAATACGGCCAGGTAGATGATATCCGATGAGTCCGAATTACGGGCGACGGGTATAGCGGGATAGGTGTGCTCGAGCTGGCGATTGAGTAGGTCCGCAACTCCGCTGTTGAATGCCAATACCGGAATGAGGATCCCGATTCCGATGAAGGTGCGACTTGTTTTACGCCTCTTTCCCCGCCAATGTATCCATAGTCCGATCACCAAGAATCCTAGGCCGATACGAATGGGAGAGATAAACGAGCCGATGAGCTTTTTTAGCCAATACACCACTGTATCATGGAAAGGCCGGGCGGGTGGCGCAAAGGTCGAAGTATCGGCTATCGCAGAAAAGTTTCCCGCTTTAGGTTTGAGCCAGATTCAGCCCCGGGCCTGACTTACGGCCATGTCGACTTGGTTACTGATTGATGGATTTAATCTCGCTTACCGTTGTTTTTTTGCGATCCCCGAACTGACGCGGTCCGATGGTTTTCCAACCAATGCTTTGCATGGTTGGGTGAAGGCGATTTGGAAATTGGAGGATCAAGAAAAGGCCGATGGCGTGCTGGTGTTCTTCGATCTGGGCGGGGCGCAGGATCGGCTCGAGTTGTTGCCCGAGTATAAGGCCAATCGAGAGGAGATGCCCGATGCCCTCAGCCAGCAGATTCCGGTGATCAAAGATCTGACCCGACTCATGGGCCTGGGTGGTATCGAAATCGAAGGGGTTGAGAGCGACGACTTACTCGCGGCTCAAGCGTTGGCGATGGCCAAAGAAGGTCACACCGTGAAAATCGTGAGCACGGACAAGGATTTTGCCCAAGTCGTGGGCAATGGGATCACGATGTTGATGCCTCCCCCTACGGCGAATCCTCGGTTGGGGTGGCGCAACATGGACGCGGCAGGCGTTGAAGCGAAATTTGGAGTCACGCCGGACAAGATCCCCGATTTCCTCGCGCTGGTGGGCGACACGGCAGATAATATTCCTGGAGTGCAGGGCGTGGGGCCCAAGACCGCTTCCAAATGGTTGAACGCCTACGGAAATCTAGAAGGGGTTTTGGCGGCAGCGGCTGAGTTAAAACCCGATCGTTTTCGGGAGAAAGTGGCGGCAGATGTCGATCGGCTGCGGATGAATTTGCAGTTAACGACTTTCAATCCGGATCTCCCGGTGGTGCCTTCGGTGAAACCGCCGGTGGATGGTCCAGCCTTGGTGGAGAAACTACGCGAACTGGAAATGAAGGGCGCCACGACTGAGGCCGAAAAGCGCTACAGTGCGACCCAGGGTGAGCTGTTTTAGGAAGTGGTTGAGCGGCAGGTGGTTTTTTAACCACCGATTTCTCAGATTTTCTCAGATTTACGCAGATGGCAAAGCGATGAGAAGGGAGAGGCCACGGTTTGTCCGTCCCTTGTGCAATCACTCCGGAATCCCATTACACCGCGTGATGCTGGAATCTGGGTTAATCTGAGAGATCGGCGGTTACAGATCTCGATTGGGTTACTCGCTTTCGGCCGCAGGGCTGGATTGGCCGCTGGGGTCGAAAATATAGCCGACCCCGTGCACGGTGCGGAAGGCGTCGAGCGATCGTCCGTTGCGTTTAAACAGATCGCGGATTTTGACGATGTATTGATCGAGTGAACGGCTCTTCACATCGGCGTGAATTCCCCAGACCGCATGAATGAGGGCCTTGCGGGTGATCACGATGCCTTCGTGGTCTTGGAGGTAAGAAAGAATACCGAGCTCTTTGCGGCCGATCTTTTCGATGTTTCCGTCGAACAAAATCTCAAGGCGACCGGGTTGCACGTGGCCGCCGTAAATCTCAAAGGGTGCATCGATCACGCGGGCGTTTTTGGTGATCTTGAGATCATCGCGGGACTCGCTGCGACGAAGCACAGCCCTAATACGAGCGACCAGTTCGGCGTAGCCAAAGGGTTTGGTCACGTAATCGTCACCTCCGAGTTCTAGTGCCTTTACTTTCGCAGTTTCGAGATCTTTGCCGGTGAGGAAAATAGTGGGAACCGCAATGTCTTCAGCCCGTAAATCTTCGAGCAACGCAAACCCGGATTGATCGGGTAGCGTGATGTCGAGCAACATCAGGTTAGCAAAATTACGTTTAAGGAATCGCGAGGCATGCGCGGCACGTCCGCAAATCTGGGCCTGCATTCCGGCTTCCCCTAGATGCACAGCGATAAGCTTGGCCAACTCCTCTTCGTCTTCGACGACTAGGATAAGCGGTTTAGGTTCGGGGCGCAACATGGATCTAGGTAGGACTAGGTTAGCAGGGGATTCACCTCAGGATCCTTTTTACAATTGAGGAAGCTGCCACTGTCAAAGCAAAGCGGTGGGCACACGCCCAGGCCCGGGCGTGGATTACAGCCTATTTCAGATTGGGCTTGAAGGGGGCGGGGAGGGTGTGTGCGGTGCCGAACGTGTCCGTACCCACTCCATTGCTTATGCTCGGGCTGCCAAAAGGTAGCTTAGAGGAATCAACCAAGACCCTGTTCGCTAAGGCGGGCTGGAAGATTTCCACCCGCTCCCGCTCCTACCGTCCGTCGATTGACGACCCTGAATTGGATGGTCGTTTCGTGCGGGCCCAAGAAGTGAGCCGCTACGTCGAGCATGGGTTCTTCGATTGTGGACTGACCGGATACGACTGGGTGCGGGAAAACGAGTCCGACGTGGTCGAGGTGTGTGACCTGATTTATAGTCGCGCTTCGACCCTCAAGTCCAAATGGGTCTTGTGCGTGCCTGAAGACTCTCCGGTGCAGAAGGCCGAAGATCTCGCGGGTAAGCGGGTCGCGACCGAACTCATGAAAACCACCGAACGTTATTTCGCCGACAAGGGCGTCGAAGCGAAGGTCGAATTTTCCTGGGGTGCCACCGAGGTCAAAGTGCCAGATCTCGTCGACGCGATTGTCGACATTACGGAGACCGGAAATTCGATTCGGGCCAACAATCTGCGGATCGTCGACACGTTGTTGGAAACGAATACCAAACTGATCGCCAACAAGGAGAGCTGGGCGAATCCCGAGAAACGTAAAAAGATCGAGACGATCGCGATGCTGCTGCAGGGGGCTCTCGAAGCGGAAAGTAAGGTTGGTCTCAAAATGAATTTACCCGAGTCGGCCGTAAATATCGTGGTCGAGAAATTGCCCGCGCTACGTAATCCCACCATTTCCCGCTTGAACACCGCAGGTTGGGTGGCACTGGAAATCATCATCGATGAAAAGGTAGCTCGACAGATTATCCCGCAATTGAAGGAACTCGGTGCTGAAGGCATTGTGGAGTATCCGCTCAATAAAGTTATCTACTGATTCGCCAAACTCCGCGGCGAGCGTCATCACTTACCCTCATGCGCAACGTCACTCTCGGACTTCTTCAACACGGTTGTGTTGCCGATCCTGCGGCCAATCTGGCCAAGACCTTGGAGCTCGCCGAGCAGGCGGCGAAGCAAGGGGCCAACATCATTTGCACCCAGGAGCTGTTTCGCTCGCAATATTTTTGCCAAAGCGAGGACCACGATAACTTCGGTTTAGCCGAGTCTATTCCAGGTCCCAGCACCGAAGCGTTCCAGGCCCTCGCGAAGGCGCAGGGCGTGGTCATAATTGCATCCTTGTTTGAGCGTCGTGCTTCCGGGCTGTATCACAACACAGCGGTCGTGATCGATGCGGATGGCTCGCTTGCGGGTATCTACCGCAAGATGCACATCCCGGACGACCCTCTCTTCTACGAGAAATTTTACTTCACCCCGGGGGATACAGGTTTCCGGGCCTTTGACACGAAATTTGGCCGCATCGGTGTGCTCATCTGTTGGGATCAATGGTATCCCGAAGCCGCCCGTCTCACGGCGCTGCAAGGTGCGGAGATTCTGTTTTACCCCACGGCCATCGGCTGGCATCCGTCGGAAAAATCCGCATACGGCGAGAATCAACACGGCGCCTGGGAAACCATCCAACGCAGCCACGCCGTCGCGAATGGTTGCTACGTGGCTTCGGTCAATCGCATCGGCTGCGAAACCCCGATCGGCGGCGACGGTATCGAGTTTTGGGGCCAGAGTTTTGTCGCCGGAACCAGCGGCCAGATTCTAGCCAAGGCACCCGTGAATGAGGAGCAAATCATGTTGGTGCCCATCGAACTGGATAAGGTCGATGTGACCCGCACGCACTGGCCGTTTTTGCGGGACCGCCGTATCGATGCTTACGGCGATCTGACCAAGCGTTACATCGACGGAAATTGACCTTAAAAGGTAGGGACGGACCGCCGGGCCGTCCGCTCCCCGAAACGGCGCGCCCAGCGGTCGCGCCCTACCTCATGACTCGACCCATCACCCGAAAACGAAAACTTCCCGCAACGTGGGAAACGCCATCCGCGTTGGGCTTCCGCATGCCCGGGGAGTGGGAAGAGCAAGAGGCAATCTGGCTGTCATGGCCGCACAATCGAGCCACGTGGCCCGGCCTTTTTCGGAGGATCCCCGCTGCGTTTGCCACCTTCGTCGCGGCGATCACTCGATTCGAGAAAGTGCGGATCAACTGCGCGGTTGAGTTTCAACCCCGAGCCCGCCGTTGCTGTGAGAAGGCGAGTGCAGATATGGCGATGGTCACGTTTTACGATCACCCGACCAACGACGCCTGGTGTCGCGATCATGGCCCCATTTTCGTGAAACATCGCCAGACCGGCGAAGTCGCGGTCACGGATTGGATGCACAACGCATGGGGCGGGAAGTATCCGCCGTATGATTTAGATAACGAAATTCCGCCATCGATTGGGCGAGCGTTGAAGATGCGTCGATTCGAAAATTCCATGGTGCTGGAAGGCGGCTCGATTGATGTGAATGGACAGGGCCTACTGCTCACCACCGAACAGTGTCTCTTGAACGAGAATCGTAATCCCGAGCTCTCGAAGACGGAAATTGAGCGGGTGTTAAAAGACACCCTTGGCGTGCGCCGGATCCTTTGGTTGGGCGATGGCATCGAAGGCGACGATACCGATGGCCACATCGACGATATCACCCGCTTCTTCCGCTCCGATGGTGTCATAACCTGTGTGGAGAAGAATCGCGGGTGTCCGAATCATCGTATCCTCGCGGAGAACCTCGAACGATTGCAGGGCTTCACCACCATGCGGGGACGGCCGCTGGAAGTCGTAACGCTTCCCATGCCAAAGCCACTCGTCATCAAGGATCAAGTGGTGCCCGCGAGTTATGCCAATTTTCTCGTCATCAATGACGCCGTCCTGGTGCCGACCTTCCAACAAAAACGTCGCGATACCGAAGCCTGTGGCATTATCGGCGAGTGTTTTCCCGGTCGTGAAGTGGTGCCGGTGGACTGCGCGGAAATTATTTGGGGGCTTGGCACCCTGCACTGCCTCTCGCAGCAACAACCGGCCTGACCGGGAAACTCCACTAAAAGAGATGGAGTTGGCGGGTTGGACCGTGTTGGATCGCCCGATGACCTGGATCGAACTGAAACCCCGCGGGCTCCGAGCACTGGCATTATTTTTAACTTTTGGGCTGTTCGCCCCGCTGCTCGGTGCGGCGGATCGGCCGAACATTGTCTGGATTTTTTCCGACGACCATTCTTATCAAACCATTGGAGCTTATGGTGGCCGATTGGAGTCGTTGAATCCGACTCCGAATATCGATCGATTGGCCAATGAGGGCATGCGCTTCGATCGTGCTTACGTGGGGAATTCTATTTGTGCCCCTGCCCGAGCTACGCTGCTCACCGGCAAGCACAGCCATTTGAATGGGAAACTCACCAACGTGGGTGACTTCAATCACGATCAACCGCAGTTCCAAAAAATCCTGCAGAAAAATGGCTACCAGACTGTCATGGTAGGGAAGATTCACCTCAACGGTAGCATGCAGGGATTCGACTACTGGGACGTGTTGCCGGGCCAGGGGCTTTACGACGATCCCGTTTTCATCAATGAGAAAGGGCAGTCCAAAGAATCAGGCTATGTGTCTGACGTGATCACCGACAAGGCACTCGATTGGCTTGAGCACAAACGTGGTGACGACCCCTTCATGTTAATGGTCCATCACAAGGCGCCGCATCGCAATTGGACTCCGGCGGATCGCCATATGGAAAAGTATGCCGACGTGCATATCCCGGAGCCAGCCAACCTGTTTGACGATTATTCGGGTCGCACCACCGCGGCTCACGAACAGGCGATGGAGATCGATCGGCACATGCGGATGGACGGCGATTTGAAAGTAGGAAAAGGCCGGCACGATCCTGTGCAGTTCGCGGCGCGCAACGCGGACTTCGAAAGTCGCGATCTCACCGGCAAGAACCTGGTGAAATGGAAGTATCAGGAGTATATGAAGGACTACCTGCGTTGCATCACGGGAGTGGATGAAAGTGTCGGCCGCATTCTTGATTATTTGGAGGCGGAGGGACTCGATGAAAATACCATCGTGATGTATTCATCCGACCAAGGTTTCTACATGGGCGAGCACGGTTGGTTCGACAAACGATTCATGTACGAGGAGTCGTATCGCACGCCGTTACTCGTGAAGTGGCCCGGTAAGACCGAAGCGGGTTCGGTGAATCAGGATCTCGTGCAAAATATCGATTTTTCGGAGACATTTTTAGATCTGGCAGGGGCGTCGATTCCGGATGATATGCAAGGAGAGAGTTTAGTGCCATTGATCAAAGGGCAGACTCCGGACGATTGGCGGAAGTCGCTTTATTATCATTACTACGAATATCCGGGAGGACACTCGGTGCGCCGCCACGAGGGGGTTTCCGACAAACGCTACAAGCTGATCAGATTCTATGGCGTGGACGTGCCGGGCGAAGAGCAGTGGGAGTTGTTTGATCTCAAAACTGACCCCGCGGAAATGAACAGCGTTTTCGGCGATGCAGCGTATACCGATGTCACCAAGAGGCTGCGGAAAGAACTGACTCGCCTGAAGGACTACTA
This sequence comes from uncultured Verrucomicrobiota bacterium, assembly GCA_913058185.1. Taxonomy (GTDB): domain Bacteria; phylum Verrucomicrobiota; class Verrucomicrobiia; order Opitutales; family Opitutaceae; genus Actomonas. The sequence continues at coordinate 16,398 of CAJXQX010000040.1, read as the reverse complement.
CGACGTGCCCGAGCACAGCGAACCCGAGCTGCGGAAGCCGCGCGCTTAAAATTGAATCAGTCTCACTTTCTTCAAAACCCGCGTTGTTGATCGCAACCCTCCGAATAATTTGTTCCCTCACACCCATGCGTTCCTGCCTGATCTTACTAATCGCCATCCTGTTCGCGGGCTGCGGCACCACGCCGGACTCCGTCGAATGGCGGGTGTGGCCGCAGAGTAATTACTACGCCCGGGATAAGGCCGTGGTCTTTGAGTCCTTGATGGGCGTGCTCGAAAATAGTGGCTACCGGATCACGAAGTCAGCGGCCGCGGCCGGCGTGATCGAAGCTCAGGGAGATCTACTCGAATCGCGCGTGCGGGGAGCTTCTCGCCAGTATTTTGTTTCGGTGAAATTGCGCGAAGTCGGTGACGGTGAAACCGGTGTAGAGGTGATCGTGCACGAAGCGCGAGAAGGTGACTTCAAGGTGGGCGTGACCAAAAAGGCACTCGCCTCGCATGGTCGCTACGAGGGCATTTTTAACGCCCTGGAGTCAGCTCTAGGTGGAGGCAGTTGGCTGCCGCCCCGGGGACCGGCGGAGTAGCCTAATCCTCTCGGATGGGACCAGGGTGGTTGATCTTAGTCGCCTCGGTCGCCTTGCCGGGTGGGTCGCCATAGGTGTCGCGCCCGCGGCGAGGCCCTTTGGGCCGATCTTGAGTGGGGTTGGCCGGAATGTCGTCGCCGGTTTCGGTCGTCCATTGATCGAGCACGGTACTTAGTTTCCGTTCAATTTCCCGGTATTCCTGTTGTCCAGCGAGGTTGGTGAGTTGGTGCGGGTCGGCTCCGACGTGAAATAACTCTACGCGAGGTCGGGGTAATAAGGTGGTGTCTTCCTGCCAGGCATGCGTTTTACCGGCGCGATACATGTCCCAAAGTTCAATCGCAGCGGGGTAGTGCCAATCATCGCTCTCGGTGCTCAAAGCCCGCTTGTGATTGAAGTTATTGCGGAGGTAGAGCCACTCCCCAAATCTCACCGAGCGTTCGTGGGTGGCATAGACGTGCCAGTTGTGTTCCGAGAATGCGTAGTCGCGCACGCTGCTTTTGGGATTCTGCAGGATCGGCGCGAGGCTCACGCCTTGTATCGTCGGTTCGCTTTCTAGGCCGGCGAGTTCGAGGAAGGTCGGTCCGAAATCTATGGAGCTTACCATGGCTTGAGTGCGGGCTGGTTTAATAGTTCCTGGTTTCCAGATTATCAGCGGGGTCTTGATGCCGCTGTCATACAGGCGGGATTTACTGCGCGGGAAGGGTCTGCCGTTGTCGGCGGTATAGACGAAGTAGGTGTTTTCCGCGATTCCTTGGCGTTCGAGCTCGGCGATAAGCTGTCCCGTGTAGTGATCGGTCCGGCTAACTTCGCTGAAGTATTCGGCGAGATCCTGGCGGGTCCGCGGGCCATCAAACATGAATGGTGGCACGATAATATCATCTGGGTCGGTGGTCGGGGCGTGTTCGTCCATCTGCCAATCACGGTGCGCGTCATACGATGCGAACCAGGCGAAGAACGGTTGGTCTTTGGGCCGGTCTTTTAATTGCTGAACCCAATCCTCGCTGCCGGAAGGCTTGCCGCCATCGCTGCCCCGAGCGAAACCCAGCTTCTCCGGCTCGTTCATGTGATTCTTGCCGGAGATTACGGTGTAGTAGCCTGAGTCACGGAGCTTTTGGACAAATGTAATTTGGTCATCGGGCAGAGTAAGATGCAGCTCGGGCGCGCCGGTATTGTGGGGGTAACGGCCGGTGATGATGCTACAGCGACTGGGGCTGCAACTGCTAGTCACCAAGTAGGCATGATCGAAAACGAGCCCTTCAGCGGCGACTCGATCAAGGTGCGGTGTTTGGGCGAACGTGTTGCCGTATGCTCCAATGTCATCCGGCGAGATGTCGTCGGTTAGAAAGAAAATGAAGTTGGGGCGATCGGCGGCAGTGAGGGTAGTAGCGCCGAATACGCAGGCCAACTGGGCGATAACAAACAGGTTGGGGGTTTTCATGGGGTATCTAAGTCGTAGACCGATGATCAGGCACGTCACCCTCAGGATAAAAGCTCAATCTACTGGTTTACCCATGAAGCGGTGCCTCGAAAGCCCTCTGATCGGTCCCCAAATTAGCTGATTTACCGCTTGCGCGGGGGAGGGGTGATTAGCGATGTTGACCGTTCGCGACTGTTCTTTTGGTCGATCGGTGTCCCGTCGCGGTGCTCCCGCCGATCTTCTTTCTGTTAGATTAACCATCAACCCATGTCCGGTGTTACACCGGACAACGCGGGTCCTCGCCGCCCTGGAGCAGCCATCAACGACTCGTTTTATCACATGCCAAGTTCCATAATGGAAGAACTCCTCGCGGAGTCGAACTTCTCCCTCAACGTCGAAGGTGACATTGTAGAGGGAATCATTACCGAAATTCGCCAAAACGAGGTCATCGTCGATATCGGCGGTAAATCCGAAGGTGTCGTCCCAGCTCACGAGTTCATCGATCTCGGAGACCTTCAAGTCGGTTCGCCGATCGAAGTGCTGGTTGAGAAAGTCGAAGACAAGGGCGGTAACCCCGTCGTCTCTTACGACAAGGCTCAACAGAAGAAGAACTGGGAGAATATCCTCACCAAATTTCCGGAGGGCACTATCGCTTCCGGTCGCGTCCGTTCCAAGGTTAAGGGCGGCCTGATCGTTTCGATCGGCGTCGACGCCTTCCTCCCGGCCTCCCACATCGATGTGCAGCCGCCGAAGAACTTGGATCAATACGTCGGCCAGACCTACGATTTCAAGGTTCTCAAAATCAACCTGGAGCGGAAGAACATCGTTCTCTCCCGTCGCGAGCTCATCGAAGAGCAACGCACCGCGAAGCGTCGCGAGCTCCTCGACTCGATCGAGCCAGGTCAAGTCCGCAAGGGTATCGTCAAGAACATCACCGACTTCGGTGCGTTCATCGATCTCGACGGCATGGACGGCCTGCTGCACATCACCGACATGAGCTGGGGTCGCATCTCTCATCCGAGCGAAATGCTCCGTCAGGGTGAAGAGATCGATGTCATGATCATCGAAGTGAACCGTGAGAAGGAGCGGGTCTCCCTCGGCCTCAAGCAGACCACCAACAATCCTTGGGACGAAATCGACAAGAAGTTCCCCGTTGGTTCCAAGATCAACGGCAAGGTCGTCAACTTGGTTCCTTACGGTGCATTCATCGAAATCGAGCCAGGCGTCGAGGGTCTCGTGCACATCACCGAGATGTCCTGGACCAAGCGTATCTCCAAGCCTTCCGAGCTCCTTCGCGTCGGACAGGAATTGGAAGCGGTTGTCCTCGGTATCCAAAAGGACGAGCAGAAGATCTCTCTCGGCCTGCGTCAGCTCGAGCCAAACCCTTGGGATATGGTCCGCCACAACTACCCAGTGGGCGCTCGCGTTCACGGCAAGGTGCGCAACATGACCACCTACGGTGCCTTCATCGAACTCGAAGAGGGTATCGACGGCATGGTTCACGTCTCCGACATGAGCTGGACCCGCAAGGTCAACCACCCATCCGAGGTCCTCAAGAAGGCCGACGAAGTCCACGCTATCGTGCTCGACGTCGATTCCCAACACCAGCGCATCAGCCTCGGCATGAAGCAACTGGCCGAGGATCCCTGGAGCGACATCGATGCTCACTTCAAGATCGGCGACGTTGTCGTTGGCACTGTCTCGAAGCTCACTTCCTTTGGCGCCTTCGTGGAGCTTAAGGACGGCATCGACGGTCTCGTGCACATCTCGCAAATCAGCGAGGACCGTATCGACAAGGTGAAGGACGTTATCGATGCCGGCGACGAAGTGTCTGCCCGGGTGATCAAGATCGACCGCGACGAGCGTCGTCTCGGTCTTTCGATCAAGGCTGCAAACTACTCCGAAGAGGAGTTGGCTGCTGAGTCCGCTTCGTTCGAGGCTCTCAGCCGCGATACCAGCACGGACATGATGAACCTCGGTGACATCCTCGACGAAGCCGTTGGCGGCGGCGATGAAGAGCAGAAGTAAGTCCCCCCGAGTCTAACTCACTCAAATTTCAAGGCGTCCCGTTTCGGCGGGGCGCCTTTTTTTGTCACTCAATTTTCAGGTCGGCTAACAATGGCCAATCCCAAGCGTTCGAATTTGCGGGTCCGGAACCCAACTCAATGACAAGAAGGCGGGACCCTCCCGCCGGTAGTGGGAATGAACGGGAGAGAAATCCTTGTTGTTGAGCGTTGTCGCGGGGATTTATCAGCTCCGTGAATTCCGCGAGCTGTCCGCCTTCTGCATCTTCGATTCGCACGGTGAATTGGTAGCCGTCAGAGTTCTTTCCGTCGGTGTAGGCTCCGGGGCGCATGGCCGTCTTGAGCTGGAGTTGAGTCACGCCTTCCGGTAACTGGAACTGGACGGAACACGGAGGGGTAAACTGGTAGTAGGTCGAATCTTCGAATCGAAATCGTTCCAGCGGGGTGAATAGATTCCAAGACTCGGGCTGCAGATCGAATCCTTCCAAAAACTCGAGAGTGCGTTGCTCTCTGTATTGGATATCCAGGGACGCGGCGATGTCGGGGGCGAATTGATCGACGATGGAGACTTGGGATTCGGGAATGCCTAAGATGTGCCTGAGGGCCCGGGCTTGGTCGGCGTTGGGATTCCAGATGAATGGCAAATACTCCAACGGTGCACCGCCCGTATAGCCGTTTAGAGTATGGCGTTGGGTGGCGAGGGCGGCGGCCCAAGCGTCCAACTGCATGTGTGGGTCGGGTTGATTGGTGTAACCAGGAGCGTAGGCGAGAATCGGTCGGTCGCCGTTCTGCTGCCACGCTTGCACCAATGCGGTTCTTCGATCGCGTGCCTCATCAATCGCGTAGGCAGGTTGTCGAATCGCGACCCCCTCAAGAATCACCGCGCTGAGGATGGCCCATGCGATGGTTTTACGGTGGCGAATGGTTGATCCGAGTAACGCCGAGAGGCCCGCCCCAATCGCGAGTAGCATGAGCGAATGGGTGATGATGTGAATTCGGCCGATGGCTCGAAACGCCCGGAGCGGTTCGATCCATTCGGCAACCGTCACCCAAATCGAAAACCCGTTAGGCCAGCGCACCGTGATCAGGATGATCAACCAAGCCGACGCGCTCAGTAATAGACTGGTTGCTCCGAGTGATTGATGGCGATTGCGATAGCCCCAGATTAACGCCCCCAAGCTCAACCCAAAGGTCAGTAGCCCCGAGAAGAGCACCTGCTCACTGAATTCGCGACTGCCGCCGGGCCACCCCGTGGTCCACCAGAAATGAACAGGTGAGGCTGATAGCCATGAAGCCCAGGTTGGCGCGAGATCCATGACTTCCTGCATGGGTCGTCCGGCTCCGGATGTTACGGCCTGAGCGTAGACCCAGATGTTGATGAGGCCAAGGCCTGCACCTAGTAGGGTAAATGCCCACGTTCTCTTACCCGGCGCGTTGGAAGTTGGCGACGAGGCGGGCCGCATGCGTGTGACCGCAGCCGTGATGATCACGACGGATCCGGTCAAAGCGGCGAAAAAGGCGAGGTAGGGTCCGGCGGCAAACTGACCGAGCAAAGCGCCTCCGGCGACGAAGAGATGTCGCGAATCACGGGATCTGGCAAAACGCGTGGCATGGATCGTGCCCCACAATGCCGGGAAGATGGGCAACAGCTGGGCATGAGTCCCTGCCATCCACACCCAGGGCACACCCGCGAATGCTCCGAATGCAACCGGCCCGCATAGCCAAGGGGCTATTCGCCACTCGCGCATGAGTCTTACGGCGAAAATCAGGTTCAACCCCGCGATACAGATGAACCACCATTGCATGGCGGATTCGACCGATATGCCCAAGTAACGAGGAAGCAGGTAAATGGGCAACGTGCCGACGTGAGAGTCGCTCAGACCGAGCGTGTCTTCGGTGGGGTAGAATTGCCCGGGACTGCTCCATTCATAGAAGCCCCGCACCGACTGGTAGCCGTGCTCCAGCACCAGGTTGTTGAAACGACCATCACCGAGCCCGCCCGGTAGATGGTTTCCGCCATTCACCCAGATGGCTTGGGTGAGATGTATTACGCCGCATACGATCCAAAACGCAGTCCATCCGAGGAGTCGGCGGGGGGAGGAGCGAATTGATCGAGCTATCATCACCTCCCGAGCAAGTCGATCGACCGCTCACGGGGAAGACAAAAAAACGGCCGGCCCCCCCCAAGGGCCGACCGTTTTATTACTGACCCCAATTGGTCCTCTGCGGACCAAAATACTAATTGCTATGATTCTCGATGAACTCGCGAATCACGTCTTCACGGGCTGAGCGCCGATTATCCAAATCGATTTCTTCCTGACTGCGTTGGGCTTGATGGTGGGTAAATGCCTTACGTATCTTAGAAAGCGCGATATTTTGGAGCTGACGAATACGTTCACGGGTGACGCTAAATTTTTGTCCAACTTCCTCGAGAGTGAGTTCGTCGTAACCGTCCAACCCAAACCGATGACGAAGGATCTCAGCCTCGCGGTCATCGAGCTCTTCGATCATGGCGCGAATCTCGGATTTCTCCGAATTTTCATTGAGCGCTTCAAGCGGGCTGGCCGTCTTTTCGTCGCCCACCATTTCCCCGAATGTGGTGGCATTGCCGTCGTCGCCGACCGGAGCGTCGAGAGATGCAGGTCGCACACTGACACTTTTAAGATGAGCGACCTTGTTGGTCGGCATCTGCAGCTCGATCGCGATCTCTTCGTCGGTCGGCTCGCGTCCGAGCTCTTCGGTCAACGCCATCGCAGTGCGACGCATCTTAGCGATCTTGTCGACGAGGTGGACCGGAAGACGGATCGTCTTGGATTGGTTGGCGAGGGCTCGCTTGATGGATTGTTTGATCCACCACGCGGCGTAAGTGGAGAGTTTGCCACCCTTGGTAGGGTCAAAGCGTTCCACTGCCTTGATTAGGCCTATATTGCCTTCGCTGATCAGGTCGAGTAGGGGAAGGCCAAAGTCTTTGTAGTCCATCGAGATCTTCACGACGAGACGGAGATTGGCCGAGATCATGTGGTCCCGGGCAGCCTTATCGCCCTTCTGAATGCGATTGGCTAGACTGACCTCTTCCCCCGGTTTCAGGAGGGCCGTTTTGCCAATCTCCTGTAGATAGAGTTGCAGGTTGCTACGATCTGATGGCGAAGGTTTCTCAGCGGGTGGGGACTTAGGTCGTTCGAGGAAGGAGGGTGGTGCATCAACGCTGGTTTTGTTGATGGAAGTATCTTCGACAAAACTGAGACGGGTCGAAGAGGAGGAAGATGTTAAAATGGCCATAATTGGAGTGATTTAGGGTGTGAGACCGAAATATAGAACTTATTCCCGAAGAAATCATGCTCTAATGCTAAGTTAAGGTGGATCAAAAATAACTAGACGATTTGGTCAACTACCGAGATAAAACATCAACAAAACTGAAATTGCGACATAATTCGTCTAAGTTATGTCTAATAAAATCAGAACAATTAGTTCAATAATTCCTCAGAGACGCACGCCTCTCAAGTTAGAGTGTCCGTTATCCTAGACCGCACTTATCGGGCTAAGTTCAGAGTCCTTTGGATACCGCGACTGCTTTGAATAAAGCCGATGCCTTACTGATCGTTTCATGAAACTCCGACGTCGGGACGCTATCAGCCACGATGCCCGCACCGGCTTGAATATGTATCTGGCCATCCTTGAGCAGGGAAGTGCGCAGCATGATGCAAGAGTCGACGTTTCCATCGTAGCCAAAATATCCGAGAGCGCCGGCGTAGAATCCGCGTTGAACCGGTTCCTTTTCGGCGATAATTTGCATAGCCCGCACTTTGGGGGCCCCGGAAACGGTCCCGGCGGGGAAGGTTGCCCGCATCAAATCGTAGGCGGTTTTACCTTTCGCAATCTTGCCCTCCACTTGGGAGACAATGTGCATCACGTGGGAGTAGCGTTCGATCACGTTTCGCTCTGGGACGTGAATGCTGCCGTATTCGCAGACTCGGCCGATGTCGTTGCGCGCTAAGTCGACCAGCATGAGGTGCTCGGCACATTCCTTTTCGTCGGCGAGGAGATCCTCTTCAAGCTCCAGATCTTCGGCGGCGGTGACTCCCCGTTTGCGCGTGCCGGCAATCGGGCGAATTTCTACTCGGTCACCAGTCAGCCGGACATGCACTTCGGGGGAAGCTCCGACGATCGCGTAGTCCATCGTGTCGAGGATGAACATGTAGGGCGACGGGTTCACGGTTCTGAGAGCACGGTAGAGGTCCAATGGCCCGTGACTGTAGGGTTGGGAGAAGCGCTGGGACGGCACGACTTGGATGATGTCGCCGGAACGCACGTATTCTTTGCATTCTTCCACCACTGCTTCGAATCGTTCTTGGCTGAAGTTTCCTTGGGGAATCGTGACTTGATCGACAACCGTCAGAGTAGCAGGCGCGAGTTGGGTGGGCTGTGCCAACAGATCACTCATCTCCTTGAGCTCGCCGATCGCCTGGTCATAGGCGGCTTCGGGGTCATTCCCCACGTGGGCATTGACGCAGAGCCGTAGGGTCTGTTTGGCGCGGTCGAAGATCGCGGTCGAATCCACTAACATGAAGTAGATCAATGGAAGGCCGTGTTCATCGATGGGAGCCGTGGGGACGGAGCGTTCGACTCGGGTCACGTATTCGTAGCCCAGAAATCCGACCGCTCCTCCCGTGAAACGCGGGAGTCCGGGGATTTCAACGGGTTTCACCCCGTGCATTTCCTTTTCGATTAACTCCAGAGGGTCTTCGGGGGTCGGCAGGGTTTCCGTCGAGCCGTCGGGCGTCGTAATGGTCGTGGTCTCGGGACCACAGGCATAGATCTTCCGTGGGCGGACTCCGATGAAACTGTAGCGAGAGAGATTCTCTCCGCCTTCGACTGATTCGAGGAGGAACGAAGGCCCCGCTTGTTTAAGTTTTGCGTAGGCCGAAACAGGAGTCTCCAGATCCGCAATGAGATCGGTGTGAACCGGGATCAGATTACCTTGCTGGCAAAGAGAAACGAATTCGTCGCGGGAAGGATAGATTTGCATAGGGTAGAAGGAGGATTGACTCCGCATTGGTATGAATGGGGCAACCCGAAATATCAGGCTCTCGGCGTTACCCTCTCTTAACAGTTACGGACAGAGTTCGACGAAATGGCAGTCTTAGGCTCAAAACTCAGACAAATTTCCATGATCGTGGTGACCTTGATTACGATTCTGACCCGGTCGAATTTCGCATCCGCTGTGCAACCGATCGATAAAAAAAGCGGTGGAGGCTCCGATCCAACGGATCCAAACCTGCCAACCCGGGGAAGAAGCCGCGTTGTATGCCGTCATGGCACTTGGCTTCAGTCTCACCCGTCGCCGTCGAAATGCTGGTGAGACGATAGCCGTTAGGGCCTAGTCCCCTATTCCACGGTGACGGATTTGGCGAGGTTGCGAGGCTTATCGACATCGCAGCCTCGAGTCACCGCTACGTAGTAGCTGAATAGTTGCATCGGGATGGTCGCGATGATCGGCAAGATCGCTTCATGGCACGCGGGAATCACGATCACTTCATCGGCTAAACCTTCGGGTAATTCAGCATCAGAGGTGGTGATGGCGATGATCGGTCCACCACGTGCCTTGATCTCCTGCATGGAGGAGATGACTTTGTTGAAGAGTTCGTTTTGCGGCACGAGGAAGACGGACGGGCACTCGGGATCAATGAGCGCGATGGGACCGTGTTTTATCTCGGCCGCCGGGTAAGCTTCAGCGTGGATGTAAGAGATTTCCTTCAGTTTCAACGCGCCTTCGAGAGCGATGGGGAAGAGCTCCAAACGGCCCAAGAATAGCATGTCGTTGAACCGGGAGTAACGTTCGGCGATGCCTTTGATATGGTCTGCCGTCTTGAGGGTTTCGCGAACGAGGTCAGGCACGCCCTTGAGGGCTGTTACGTATTCCGTGCCGTCGCGCACACTCATGTCCCGCATGCGTCCGATATAAAGGGCGAGCATGGCCCCAATGAGTAGCTGCGAGGTGAAGGCTTTGGTCGAAGCTACGCCGATTTCAGGTCCAACGTGCTGGTAGATGCCGCCGTCGGCTTCGCGAGCGACGGACGATCCTACGACATTGTTGATCGCGAGCACTTTGAAACCCTTGCGCTGTGCTTCGCGCATGGCGGCGAGCGTGTCGATGGTCTCGCCTGACTGGCTGATCACAAAGAAGAGGGTATTTGTGAATAGCGGTGTATTCCGGTAACGGAATTCTGAGGCATGGTCGCACTCGACGGGGACGCGGGCGAATCGTTCAATGAGATGCTCTGTCACCATACCCGCATGCAATGCGGTTCCACAGGCACAGAACATAAAACGCCCCATCCCACGCAGTTCGTTGGCGGTGAGGTTAAGCCCGCCAAATTTTGCGGTGGAGTTGTCTGCTGAGAATCGACCACGCATGGCGTTCTCAAGTGCCGCGGGCTGTTCGAAGATCTCTTTGAGCATGTAGTGCTCATAGTCGCCCATGTCGGCGTCCTCTACGGTCCATGTGACTTGGTCGATCACCGGCGAAACCCCGGCTTCGTCCATGGTGGAAATCTGAAAAGTGGTGCCCTTAATTCTGACGAGCTCGCCGTCCTTGAGATAAACGACGTTTTGGGTCCGACTGACCAATGCGGCGACGTCGGATGCGATCACGAGTTCTTCGGGGCCAACCCCTAGGATCAAGGGTGAACCTTGGCGGGCTGCGATCAATTCATCGGGCGCGTCGAGACTGAGCACACAGATTCCGTAGGTGCCTTGCACATGCATGAGCGATCTCCGCACGCTCGCGAGCAGACGTGATCCGGCTTCGTCCGTTTCGGGCTCTTTGTCGAAATGATAGGAAATTAGGTTACAAAGAACTTCAGTATCTGTTTCGGAGACGAAAGTGAAGTCCTTGGATTCCAATAACTTCTTAATCGTGGCATAGTTTTCGATCACACCGTTATGAATTATGGCGATCCGGCCATTATTCGAAAGGTGAGGGTGGGAGTTTTCTCGAGTTACGCCACCGTGCGTCGCCCAGCGGGTGTGCCCGATGCCTCGGGTGCCTTCGATGGGTTTTTGGGCAACCGTCTTTTGCAGACCTGCGACGCGGCCGATCTGTTTGGCTACATTGAACTCACCATCGGCCATAATCGCGACTCCAGCTGAGTCATAGCCACGATATTCAAGTCTCTTCAGACCGTCTAAGATAATAGGGGCGGCCTTTAAATTGCCCACGTAACCAACGATTCCACACATAGATTTTACTTAATTAGGTTGGCGATATTTGGTGGACCGCTAATCGTAGAGCAAGGTCTTAGCTATCCCGAACCCTATTCACCATGAGCAAAGAAAAAGAAGTAGTCGCAGTTGTTATGGGCGGTGGACGCGGCACGCGTTTACACCCCCTCACCTCGGAACGTTGCAAACCAGCCGTCCCACTGGCTGGAAAATATCGCCTCGTTGATATTCCGATCAGCAATTGCCTCAACTCCGGCATCAACCGGATCTTCATTCTCAGCCAATTCCATACGGCGTCGCTGCATCGCCACATCCAGAATACCTACAATTTCGACCAATTTAGCGGTGGGTTTGTTGATATCCTCTCGGCCGAACAGACGGAAAAGACCAACGATTGGTATCAAGGCACGGCCGATGCCGTTCGTCGCAATCTCCAGCATCTCAACTCTGAGGATCATGAGTATGTGCTCATCTTGTCGGGTGATCAGTTGTATCGCATGGATTTTAACGAGATTGTGGAACAGCATAAAGCGAGTGGAGCCGAAGTGACCCTTGCGGCCATGGCCATGCCCACTTCCAAGGTTGAGGGACTCGGTCTCATGAGGGTCGATGACGATCTGAAGGTCACCCAATTTGCCGAAAAACCCAAAGATCCCGCGGTCATCGATTCCCTCGCCATGAGCGAAGATCTGGAGCGCAAATTGGGTAACGAAAATTCCACGGAGAAGCGCTGCCTAGCTTCGATGGGTATCTACGTTTTCAATCGGACTGCGCTCATGGAGTCACTCGATAACGACATGACTGACTTCGGTAAGGAGATCATCCCCGGTTTACTCGGCCTGAAAAAGCTCAACGCTTATGTCTACGAGGGGTATTGGGAAGATATCGGAACCGTGCGCGCCTTCTTCGAAACGAATCTCGCGATCACCGATATCGTGCCGCCATTCGACTTCTTCGACGAGCAAGCCCCTATCTACACCCACAACCGTTCGCTGCCTCCGTCCAAGGTGAATAAGTGCGCGATGGATCGTGCGGTGCTGGGAGACGGTAGTATCGTGGAATCATCCACCATCACCCATTCGATTATTTCTTTGCGGTCCGTGATTCGGGAAGGTTCCCAAATCGAGGACGTTGTCATGATGGGATCCGACGACTACGAAACGGCAGCCGAGCTCGCCGCTAATGAAGCGGCCGGTATTCCCCACAAAGGCCTCGGCAAGAACTGTCGGATCAAAGGTGCCATCATCGATAAGAACACGCGCATCGGAAACGATGTTAACCTTGATCCCGCCGGCAAAGACGACGGGGAGTATGATCACGGTATCGTGATTCGTGATGGCGTGTTGGTGGTCCCCAAGGGGAAAGTCATTCCCCACGGATTCTCTCTCTAAGTTACAGGTCTAAAGCTCTCAGCCGCCACCGGGACGCCCCGTTCCTAAATCACGGTTGTCGCGTTAGCGGGCTGGAAAAGATCTCAGGCGATTCCGAGAGTGACGAGGGCAGCCGGATAGCTTCATGACGTCATGGGAACGTGAATCAGGGTGTCGTCGAAAGGATTTCGAGTCGGCTGGTGCCGGCGTCCCATTCGACTTCTACCTCACCACGGGGAACGGTATTAATAATTTTTGCGGGGAGCGTGGAAGCCATGCCCCAAGCTGTCTCTATGGGCAGTTCGCACCAGTCGCAGGTTCTAGCGACGGCTTGTTCGAGGGTCAGGGCGGATCCGGCGAGATTGCTCGCCCCGACTTGGTTTACCCGTCCGGCTTCGTTCAATTCTACCTCAAATTCGCCGAGTTGATAGATGCCGGGCGATGCTCCGGCGGCGGCGACAGCATCGGTCACCAGCACGCTGCGCTCGATCCCCTTGGCTTTGATCATGGCTTGGACCACCGGACGCGGTAGGTGGTGTCCGTCGACAATCAAACCTGCGTATAGCAGGTCCTCCGCTAGCTGCGGCCAGAGAATGTTACGATGCCGATCCATCGTGCCATGGCAGCCGTTGCCGAGGTGAGTCGATAGGGTCGCTCCGGCGGTCACTGCATCATAAATAGAGGAGTCGTCGGCATCACTATGACCGATGGCTACGACTATTTTCTGGGCTACCAGATATTCGATCAACTTCATGGCGCCCGGCACTTCGGGAGCCAAGGTCACCAATTTGATTCGACCCTGCGCGGAGTCTTGACGGCGCTTAAAGTCTTCCACCGAAGCATCTGCAACATGCGCGAGTGGATGAGCTCCCCGGGGTCCATCTACCGGTGAGATGTAAGGGCCTTCCATGTGCAGGCCGGCGATCATGGGATCATCGACTTGGCCCAGTCCTGCAGCGCATTTCGCGAAGTGATCAGCGCTCGAAGTGATCACGGTCGGCAGGCACAACATCACCCCGGTGCGACGCATGGCCTCGAGTGATCGGCTGAGATCCTCCGATCCGAGATTGGCGTTATTGTAGTCAACTCCGGCGAACCCATTGACCTGAAGATCACAAAGCCCGGGGAGACGATACTTCATACTTCGACGGCGTGGGCGGCGCGGAATGTGGCCGAGAGTTGGGAAGCTCCCGCTTGATCGAGATAGAAGTGATTACCAGAATGCTTCCGCAAAATGGACGCCGGGGCATCGGGTGAAATCGGGCCTTCGAGACAACGCTGAGTAGCCGCGGCTTTGCGCTCATCCGGCACCAACGTGATGACCGCTTTGGCTTTCAGGAGCTGTTGGGCGGATAAGGTGATCGCCTGTTTGGGCACATCATCGAAAGTCGGAAACCAACCCTCACCGAGTTGTTGGCGGCGACAGGCATCGTCGAGATTTACGACGAGATAAGGGGCCTCGACCTCGAAGTCGGCGGGAGGATCATTGAAGGCGATGTGGCCGTTCTCACCGATGCCGGCGAAGACCACATCGATGGGCCCGCTCTGCAGCGCTGCACCGACTTCACGACAGGTGGCGGCAGCGTCTTTTTCACCATCGAGCAGGTGATAGCGGGTGATCCCCGTGGGTTTGATTAAGCGGTCAAGGAGGTAGCGTCGGAAACTCGCGGGATGGTCGATGGAAAGGTCGACGTATTCGTCCAAATGGAACATCTCTACCTCGGTCCATTCGATGTCCGGCTCACTGACGAGTGAGTTCACAAACTCGAATTGAGAGGCTCCAGTGGCCGCGATGATTCGGGCTTCGCCCCGTTCGGCGATTGCATCACGAATGATTTGAGCCGCGTGCTTGGCGGCAGCCGCTGCGGCGGTTGCACGATCTGAATAGATGCGAATAGGGGAGGGGAAATCTGCCATACCTGAGCATGGGTATCAGGAGGATTTCTCGTTCTCGCGAGGTTAAAATCACGATGAAATTTCATCGAATTCGAAACGCCACAATTCGTTTGGCTTGGTGAAATAATGTGCCCTGATTTTAGGTCATGACCGTCCTAGATCGAAAATCCCACGAAACCGATGGCTTAGCCGCGTTAGGCTCTTTGCGGGGAGGAGAACCGGCGAATATGGCGATCTGGCTGCGTCAGCATTTATTCGAACATGTCATGCCGTTTTGGGAGTCTCAAGTGGACCAGGTGAACGGAGGGATCTTTACCTGCGTCAAAGACAACGGCGAAAAGGTCGCTGGTGATAAATGGCTTTGGAGTCAGTGGCGAGCGGTGTGGGTCTACGCGCGTATTTTCAACACGCTTGATGCTGATCCGAAATGGCTGCGGCGCGCCCAGAATATCGCGACGTTTTGTGTGAAACACGGCTGGCTTGAATCGGAACAAGGATGGGCGCTGCAGCTGGAAGATGCGGGCGATTTGAAACGCGGATATGAGAGTATCTATGTGGATGCCTTTGCGATTTATGGCATGGTGGAGTTGGCTCAGGCATCGGGAGATTCGACTTGGTTGGATCGAGCCCGAGTCACCGCCGATGCGGCGGTAGAGCGGATAGCGAACATGGGCGATGCTCTGCCGCACTTTCCGTATCAAATCCATCTTGGATGCAAACCTCAGGGCGTCCCGATGATATTTTCGTTGAAAATCGCGGCGTTGGCGGCGGCGACCGGTGAATCGCGCTACGCCGACCTTTCTCGAGCGGCTTTGGACGAAATCGAAAACGATTTTTATGATCCGGTGGCCGATCGAGTATTTGAATCGGTCGGTCGCGATCCCGGCACTAAACCGCCTCCATTGGTCGGCGATGTCACCGTGCCCGGACATGTTGTCGAAGGGCTCTGGTTCCGTCGTCTCATTGTCGATTCCATTGGCCACTCCCCGGATGATGTTTCGGAAACGTGGCGACGCATGCGTCGACACTTCGATCTCGGCTGGGATACCGAGCAGCGCGGTGGATTCTTCTTGGCGATCGACTCGAATGGTCCGTCGCAACCGCAAGCTTGGATGTATGGTGATATGAAACTCTGGTGGCCGCATACCGAAGCCCTGTTCGCGGCGGTTCTCGGTTGGCACGAAACCGGTGACAAAGTCTGGATGGATTGGTATGATCGACTTTGGCGTTTTGCCTGGCAGCACTACGTCGATTGGGAGAACGGAGAGTGGCGCCAAAAATTAAATCGGGATATGTCGCCATTCACCGGCACCGTTGCGCTACCGGTGAAGGACCCGTTTCACCTGCCGCGCAGCCTCATTCTACAGATTGAGCTTCTAGAGTCCGGCAAGCTTCCACCGGTTGCCAGTCACTCGAAATCCCTGGCGAACTAAATCGATGTGAATTTTAACCAATATGGTTGAAGTTCGAAATAGGCAGCTGGTTAGAGTCCCTCGTAGATTCATCCCTCCAGAGAACTGAGTCCCCTGAGAAGCTTTAACCATATTGGTTAAAGTTCGCCCACCGGAAGGGGCGGTGAGGGGAGTGGGAGGAGCGGACCGAAGAGGTTAGTTGTTGAAGCGGAACAGGGCCACGTCGCCGTCGGCGAAGACGTATTCTTTGCCTTCGAGACGGTATTTCCCGGCGTCACGGGCGGCGGCTACGCTGCCCAAGGTCGAGAGGTCGTCGTAAGATACGATTTCCGCCTTGATGAAGCCGTGTTCAAAATCGGTGTGGATAACGCCAGCCGCTTGAGGAGCTTTCCAGCCCTTCACAATCGTCCAAGCGCGCACCTCTTTTTCACCAGCAGTGAAGTAGGTCTGCAGCCCGAGTAGGGCATAGGTCCCTTT